>CALEZI010000114.1 GCA_937928755.1 uncultured Rhodanobacteraceae bacterium
GCCCCCAGCCCCGCCTTTCGGATGGAGTCGCGGTGCGCCTGACGGCGAAACGCGGCCCCATCAAGGCGCGTGGTTTCACTCTTCTCGAGATGATCGTCGTGCTGCTGATCATCGCCACCATGGCGACGCTGCTGGGCACCTCGATCGTCGGTCGGCTGGACAGCGTCAAGGTCGCCACGGCGGCGCGCGATCTCACGGCAGCGCTGCGCCACACGCGCAGCCAGGCGATCCTGCATCGCGAGGAGCGGTTCCTCGAAGTCGACCTCGACAGCAAGAGTTACCTGGCGCCGGGTCGCGGCGCCGTTGAACTGCCCGAGGCGATGGAGCTGAAGCTGCTGACGGCGCAGTCCGAAGTCAGCAGCGACAAGATTGGGCGCATCCGCTTCTTCGCCGACGGCGGCTCCACCGGCGGCCGCGTGACCCTGATTTCGGGCGGTCGCACCTGGAAGGTCAATGTGTCCTGGCTGACCGGCGAGATCGAGATGGATGATGGCCGCAAGGAGCGACGATGAAGCAGGGAAAAGGAAAATGGAAAATGGAAAAAGGCAGGGCGTGCGCGCGTGCAGTCCTTTTTCCTTTTTCCTTTTTCCTTTTTCCATCTGCCGCTGACTGCGGAGCGCCTCCACCGATTTCGCGCCGCAAGCGCCAGCAAGGCGGTTTCACTCTCCTCGAAGTCCTCGTTGCGTTCATCGTCTTCGTGATGATCTTCGGTGCCGTGCTTGAAGCGCTGGGCATGGCGATGCGCAACACGCGGCGCTCGGCCGAGGTCAGCGAGGCGGCGCTGTGGGCGCAGTCGAAGCTGGATGCGCTCGGCACCATCGAAGAACTGGAGGAAGGCAGCGACAGTGGCGAGTTCAACCGCCGCTACCGTTGGCAACTGGATGTGCGCAAGGCGGAGATCGCGCGTGAGGATGGCATCTCGGCCGACAGTTTCCCGGTCGACCTGTATCGCGTCGAGCTGGTGGTGTCGTGGGGCGACCGCAATCGGCGCACCGAGCAGCGCTTCGTGACCCTGCGCTCGATGCTGAAAGAGGGGCAGTTCTGATGGGCCGGGAAAAGGGAAAAGGGAAAATGGAAAAGGGGAGTGCCAGAGCGGCGCTGTTCCATTTTCCGTTTTCCTTCTTCCTTTTTCCCGCTTCTGGCGCGCGCCCGAGCGCACGCCAGAAGGGCTTCACCCTCATCGAACTCCTCATCGCCATGACCCTGGTGGCGCTGCTGATGATGATGGTCTACGAGGGCTTGCGCACCGGGCAGCGCGCGGCGGAGACCGGGCAGGCGTTCATCGACCGCACCAATCGTCTGCGCATTACCCACGAGTTCGTGCGCCAGCAGGTCGGACGCCTGATGCCGTTGGCCTACAAGCAGGAAGCGTCCACCGGCAAGCTGTTCATGTTCGAGGGCGATGGCGAGAAGATCCGTTACGTCGGGCCGATGCCGGGTTATCTCGGTTACGGCGGCACCTACGTCCAGGAGCTGGAACTGGTCCGCGATGGACGTTTCCGCTCGTTGGTGTTCCGCTACTGGCTGCACAACGGCTTCGACGAAAAGGACATCGATGAGTCGTTGCCGCCGATCCAGTTGTTGTCCGGGATCCGCGACGGCAGCTTCCAGTTCAAGGGGCTCGATCCGGAGGGCAAGGTCGGCGACTGGGAGCAGGACTGGGAAGATCCGCAATTGACGCCGCTGTCGATCAAGCTGGAACTGGAGATGAGCCCGGAGAGCCGCATCGACTGGCCGTTGCTGGAGATCGTCATGATGGTGGACGGTGGCGCAACGCGTGGCTTCAACACCGGCATGCTGCCGTCGGGATGATCGCGCCTTGAACCGGTACAGACAGAAAGGCATTGCGCTGATCCTGGTGCTCTGGGTATCCGTGCTGATCGCGGTATTGCTGGCGAGCTTCAGCCTGAGCGCGCGTGTCGAAGCGCTGCAGGGGCGCAATCTGCTCGACTCCACGCGTGCGCGCTATGCCGCGGAAGCCGGCTTGCATCGGGCTGCCTACGAACTGCGCGGCAGCAACCCGGACACGCGCTGGGTGGCCGATGGACGCATCTACCCGATCGAATTCGAGGGTTTCGAGATCGAGGTCGAAATCTACGACGAGACCGGCAAGGTCGACATCAACGTGGCCGACGGCGTGCTGCTGGCGGCGATGTTCAAATTCGGCGGCCTGGATGAGGTCGAAGCCGACGCCTTGGCCGCCGCCGTGATGGATTGGCGCGATCCGGACGATCTGATCAGCGTCAACGGTGCCGAGGAGAGGGAATACCAGGCGGCCGATCGCAGTTACAAGCCGCGCAACGCACCGTTCGAGACGGTTTCCGAGATTCAACAGGTGCTGGGCATGAGTTTTGAGCTGTACCGGGAACTTGAGCCGCTGATGACCATCTATTCCGGACGTGCTCAGCCCAATCCGGCGTTCGCGTCTCCCGAAGTCCTGCAACTGATACCCGGCATGAATTCCGATCTGGTGACCATGTTCGTACAGCAGCGTCAGCAGGTGCCGGGTGGACCAGGGCAGCCGTTACCCCTGGTCTTGCCCGACGGCACACCCGTGGTGGCGCAGGGTGGGGGCCTTACGTACACTATCCGGTCCCGTGCCGCACTGCCGGGCGGCGCCAGCGCCAGCCTGGAGGCGACCGTGCGGCTCGGTGCGAGCGTGGTGGCGCGGCGTCCGTTCCGTATCGTGCGCTGGCGCGATGGCGAAGCGAAGTGAGCTTCGCGCCGAATCCGGCAGATCCAGACCGTAATCGACTCAGGGTATTGATGGGCATGAGTTTGCTTGACGTGGGCACAGAGAAGGGCGCGAGGGCACGCGGGTGCCGGCGTCGGCATTGCCCCGCAGCCGGTAGGCGCCGGCTCGCCTGCGCATGCCCGCCGCCTGCGGCCGCGTCGTCTCCTTGCGCCCGCTTGCCCTTGCGCCCCCGCGACCGCTCGCACTCATGCTCGACCTGATCCAGAAGCCTTTGCGGCGGCTGCGGCAACGCTATGAAAAGAGCGGAGTCGCGCAATTCCTGACGTGGTGGCGTTCCGAGCTGCTGGCCGCGTTGCCGCCCGCCTGGCGCGAGTGGCTGGCCGCAGAGCGGGCGCTGGTCACGCTGGTTCCGTTGGCGGATGGCTGGTTGGTCAGGCGATTGCGCGGTGGACACGTCGAAAGCGAAGAAACCGTAGCCGCCGACCGCGAATTGCTGGCGCAGAGCGCCGAGCGCCTGCGCCCCGAGCAGGAACAGGCGCCGCGGCAGGTGCTGCTGCTGCCGGTCGAGCGCACGCTGCGCCGACGACTGACGCTGCCGTTGGCGGCCGAGGAGCACCTGGCGTCCGTGCTTGCGTTCGAAATGGATCGGCAGACCCCGTTTCGCGCCGATCAGATCTACTTCGATCATCGCATCCACAAGCGCGACCAGTCCGCGCGTACCATGCTGGTGGAACTGCTGGCAGTGCCGCGCGGCGTGCTCGATCAAGTGCTGCAGAGCGTCGGCAGCCTGCCGCTCGACGCCGCTGACGTGGCCAATGGTGGGGTGCCGGCGGGTTTCAACCTGCTGCCGCCCGACCGCCGCGCGCGTCGCGTCGACAAGCGTTTGCGCCTGAATCTGATTCTTGCGGTGTCCGCAGTGGCCCTGTTGTGGCTGGTGATGTGGCAATCGCTGGCGCTGCGCGAACAGGCGATCGAGCGCCTCAACGAAGAAAAGTCGGTCGCCAGCGCAGCCGCGATGCAGAGCGCCGAACTCAAGCGACAACTGCGCGACGCCATCGAAGGCGCCAACTTCCTGGCCAGACGCAAGGCCGAGCAGGCGGTCGCGGTGGACGTATTGGCCGAAGTGACGCGCCTGGTGCCTGACGATACCTGGCTGGAGCGCCTGTCGTTCGTCGGCGCGCAAGTCCAGTTGCAGGGTCAATCGGCGCGCGCCGACAAGCTGATCGGCATCCTCACGGAATCGCGCTGCCTGGAGAAACCGCAATTCCAGGGGATCATCATGCCAGATGGTGCCACCGGCAAAGAACGATTCAGCCTTGTCGCCGACCTCAAGACCGGAGCCTGCCATGGCACTGACACTGCTGCCGGCTCCCGGTAAGGGCAAACCGGTCGCGATCGGCCTGGCGCTGCTGGCGCTCGGGCTGGTTTACCTGGTGCTGTTCCATGGGTTCATCGCCCAGCACATCGCTTATGCCAGCGAAATTTCCGAACTCAAGGACGCCGAACTGCGCTTTCGTCAGGTGGCTGCGCAACGTCCGCAGATCGAGCAGCGTCTGGCCGAAGTGCGCCAGTTCCAGGCGGGCGCCAACTACTTCCTGCCCGAGGACAGCTTCGATCTGGCTGCGGCCAATCTCAACAGCCAGCTGAAGCAGATCATCGCCGAAAAGGCGCGCGATCCGCAGCGCTGCCAGTTGATCAGCAGCCAGAACGAGCGCCCGACCGCGCCCGAGCCGTACCAGCGCGTGGTGGTCAAGGTGCGCATGCGCTGCGACCTCGACGACCTCACCGAAATCCTCTACGAGCTGGAAAACGCCACGCCGTTCCTGTTCGTGATCGAACTGAATCTGTATCAGCAACAGATGTTCCAGGGCGGCATGCCGCAGCCCAACCTCGGCGACATGGATGCTCGCTTCGACGTCTACGGCTACATTCGCAAGCCCGGAGGCCAGGGATGAAGCGCGACCTTGGCCAATGGATGACGCTGGTGCTCGGCGCCCTGTGCGGCCTGCTGGCACTGATCGCCACCCTGCAGTCGCTGGGTGTAGGGTCGGGCTATCGTTTGCTGAGCGACGAGGAAACGACACTCGACGCCGACCTGATGCAGCCGATGCGGCAGGTCGAGTTCAAACTGCCGGCGTTTGCGCAATACATCGAGATTGGCCAGCGCCCGTTGTTCACCAACGATCGCAAGCCGCGACCGATCGACGACAAGGCGGGCGCCGCGGTGGCAACCGATGCGCCGCCGCCGGTGCCGTTGAATGCCACGCTGCTCGGCGTGCTCATCGATCCCGACCACCAGGTGGCGATCCTGCGCGACAACGCCTCGAGTTCGGTCATCCGCGTGCGTCAGGGCATGCCGCTGCCGGGCGACCTGTCCGGCTGGACGCTGCAGGAACTTGCGCCGCGCAAGGCGATCTTTGACGGGGGGGCGCAGCAGGGCACGGCCGAGCTCAAGCTGGACATGTCGAAGACGCCCGCAGGTCCGCCGGTGCCGCCGCCGGGCATGGTCCCGCCGGCCGCGAATGCGCAAGCCGGGCAGCAGCCAGGCCAGCCGCAGGCGTCCCCGCAACCGTTGCCGACCGATGAGGCTGCGCGTCAGGCCGAAGTACAGCGAATCATCGAGCAGCGGCGGGCGCAGATGCGCGCCGAGGCCGAGAAGATGAACCAGCAGCAAGGGAAGCAGTAAGGAGAGTTTGGTGAAGAAAGGACTTCGACGAGGCGCGCTGGCACTGACCGCATGGATGCTGGTCGGTTGTGCCGCTCCGACCTTCACGCGGTTGAATCCGACGACCACTGCCGAGCAGCGCGAGCAGGTGCGCGAGATCGCAAGGTCGATGGATCCCGAGGCGGCCGCAGAGCGCGATCGCGCCGAGGCCAGTAATGCGCGCGCGCAGGCCGAGGCCGATGCGCAGGCCGAGAAAGCGGCCAGCATGATGCAGCCGGGCAGCGGAGAGCTGATCGATCTCAGTGTTGCCCGCAAGATTCCGCGCAAGCCGCCCGAGCAGGGCAAGGCCAGCCTGAACTTCGCCGACATGCCGATCGCTGACGTGGTCAAGATGATCCTCGGCGACCTGCTCGGCGAGAACTACATCATCGCCGCCGGCGTCAGTGGCACGGTGACCTTCTCGACGGCGCGGCCGGTCACGCCGGAACAGGCGCTGTCGATCCTGGAAATGCTGCTGTCCTGGAACAACCTGGCGCTGATCTATGTCGATGGACAGTACTCGGTGGTGCCCGCGGCCAATGCCGTGCGCGGCAATCTGACGCCGCGCGTCGGTCCGGCCGAGCAGGCGCGCGGTTATGAAGTGCGCGCCATCCCGCTCGAGTTCATCGCGCCGACCGAAATGGAAAAACTGTTGCAGCCGTATGCGCGCGAGGGCGCCATCCTCAAGGCCGACAACTCGCGCGGACTGATCATCATCGCCGGCAGTCGCCGCGAACTGGAAAACTACATGACCACCATCGACGTGTTCGACGTCGACTGGATCAAGGGCATGTCGATCGGACTGATCACGCTGGAACAGGCGGAAGCAAAAACGCTGGCGCCGGAACTCGACCAGATCTTCGGCGAGCAGTCGGCCTCGCCGCTGGCCGGCATGTTCCGCTTCATTCCGATCGAAAGACTGAATGCGATCCTGGTGATCACGCCGCAGCGGCGCTATCTGGATGAGGCCGAGCGCTGGATCTCGCGTCTGGACCAGGGGGGCAACCAGCCCGGCGTGCGTCTCTACGTCTACGATGTCAAGAATGTCAAGGCCACCGATCTGGCCGATCGCCTGAATGACATCTTCGGCGGCAGCGGCGGCCAATCGACTCGCCCGCGCACGGCGTCGGCCGCCGGCAGCGTGGCGCCGGGAATGATTCCCACCGAGTTGTCATCGTCCAGCGGATCTTCGGTGCAACTGACCAACCCGGGCGGCGAGAAATCGGCCCGCGACAACCAGGTCAGCCGGCCGTCGAACTTCGCTGCGCAGAGCTCTGGGGGCAGCCGCGCAGGCGTGGGCGCAGCTTCCGGCGCTGCCGGCGGTGGCGACGAGGGGCTGGCGATCGTGGAAGGCGAAGAAATCCGCATCACCGCGGTCGAGGAAAACAACCAGTTGGTGATGCGCGCGACGCCGGGCCAGTACGAAGCGATCCGCGGCGCCATCCGCAAGCTCGACACGGTTCCGCTGCAGGTGCACATCGAAGCGCGCCTGCTCGATGTCTCGCTGACCAACAACCTGCAATTCGGCGTCAAGTGGTATTTCGAGGATGCGCTGGATCGTCTGCAGCCGCCGGACGAGCCCGACGACAGCGGCACATCGGCCTTCAAGCGCGCCATCCACGGCGACAATTTCGGCGAGATCACGTCGGCCGGCGTCAACTGGATCTTCGCCGGTCGTCGTGCCGGCGCACTGGTCAGCCTGTTGCAGAGCGAAGGTGACGTCAAGGTGCTGTCGGCGCCGTCGGTGCTGGTGCTCAACAACACCGAGGCCAATATCAACGTCGGCATCCAGATCCCGGTGGTCAGCAGCTATTTCAATCCGATCACCAGCCCGGGTGGCGGCAGTGGGGTCGGCCAGAGCCAGGTGCAGTTCCGCGACACCGGCATCATCCTCAACGTCAAGCCGCGGGTGAATCCGGGTGGCCTGGTGTTCATGGAGATCAAGGCCGAACAGAGCACGCCCGGACCCGCAAGTTCGGTCCAGGAATTCGGCGGCAACGTGCCGATCGACAAGAAGACCATCGAAACCGAAGTGGCGGTGCAGAGCGGCGACACCGTGATGCTCGGCGGTCTGATCCAGCAGAACGACAACAATTCCAGTTCCGGCATGCCCGGCCTCAAGAACATCCCGTTGATCGGCAAGTTGTTCGGTTCCAGCACCAGCGACAACTCGCGCAAGGAATTGCTGGTGTTGATCACCCCCACGGTCATTCGCGGTGGCGCCGACCAGGCGCGCGAAGTGACCGAAGAGTACAAGGCTCGATTCCGGGGGCTGGCGCCGCTGATTCGTGACATGGAAGAGGCCGAACGGGCGCGCCTGGCGCCGGTCGAATGATGATGGCGAGCTGTTTCGACGCCGCCCACGGAAGCACCTGAATCAAAGGAGTACAAGGATGAACCAAGGTTTCACGCAAGGGATCGGCCAGGGCATGCGCATGGCGCTGGCCGCGGCGTGCACGTTGACGCTTGCCGCCTGCGCGGGTCAGGCCACGCGCCCGGTCGCCGACAGCGGTCAGCCCGCGGCCACGTCAACCGTGGCGCCAGAAGACCAGGCGAAGCAGCGAGCGCTCAGGCGTTGGGACCTGCTGATCGAGCGTCGCTTCGAGGAGGCCTATGACCTGTTGTCCCCGGGTTACCGTCAAACCTTGAGCAAGGAGGCTTACGTCAAGACGATGAAGGATCGTCCGGTGCAGTGGACGCGGGTCATTTTCAACAAAGCCACTTGCGAACCGGGGGTTTGTGTCGTAGAAATCCAGGTCAATGCCCAATTCCAGATGCCGGTGATGCGCGTCGGTACGGTCGACGCGCTCAACATGGTCTCCGAGAACTGGATACTGAGCGACGGTGAGTGGTACCTGGTACCGCAAGCCGAGCGTTGATTCCAAGCAGCTCGTTGATAAGTTGTTGCATGCTGAACCCAGTTGTCTTAGCATCCAGCCTGCTCTTGTCTAACCATGCCGCAAAGAGGGGGAACCCCCGACTCGGTATCCGGTTGGCAGTAGGCGAAGCCCTGTAGTTGACTAGGAGTGTTGGTAATGAAAAAGAACACCATGGCGACTGCCATCATCGCCGGCCTCGCCGGCGTCGCTGGCATCGCGAACATCTCGACCGCTGTTAACCTGAACCCGGATGGCGTGGGTCAGGTTCTGCTGTACCCGTACTATTCCGTGAACGCTGGCAACACGACGGTTCTGTCGGTCGTCAACACCACCGATTCCGGCAAGGCTGTGAAGGTGCGCTTCCTCGACGCGATGAACTCGCGCGAAGTGCTCGACTTCAACCTGTACCTGTCCGAATACGACGTCTGGACTGCCGGTATCTTCTCGCTGGATGCGGCTGGCCCGGCGAACATCGTGACCTCGGACACCAGCTGCACGGTGCCGGGCATCGAGAGCGGTATCTTCCAGATCCCGGTCCTGCCGGACGGTCGTCGTTACTTCCCGTTCCGTACCTCGTTCTTCTCGGATCAGGCCACCTTGGCTGCTGGCGCTTCGAGCGGCAACGCTCGTACGCGTACCGGTTACGTCGAAATGATCGAAATGGGTTCCATCCCCTACGATTCGGCGTTCGGTTTCGGCTTCTTCCTGACCCACATCAACAACCGTCCGGCTGACTGCTCGGCGCTGGAAGGTGCGTGGCTGGCGTCGGGTACTCCGGGTGGCAGCGGCATTTGGTTCAACAACCCGCGTGTTGACCTGGAAGCTCCGACCGGTGGTCTGTTCGGTGGCGCGGCGATCGTCAATGTCGCCGATGGCACCTACATCAACTACAACGCCGAAGCGATCGATGGTTTCTCGGCTGCCATTCAGCACACGGGTCCGGGCTCCATCTTCCCGAACTTGGGTAGCGCGTCGCAGGCGGGTGGCGGTGTCGTCACCAGCTATGTGTTCGATCGTGGTCGTCTGATCACCAGCAACTGGTTGGTGTCCGGTGCTGGCGCTGGCGTCGGTGCGGCGAATGCCGTGTCCGCCGTGCTGATGCGCGAAGCACTGTTCAACGAGTATGAAGTCGATCCGGATCTGGGTGCGGCTTCCGAGTGGGTGGTCACGCTGCCGACCAAGAAGTTGTATGTCACGGGCCCCGCGCCGTCGACGGCTCAGCCGGTCGTTGCTTTGCCTCCGTTTACCGTTGGCTGGGCTAGTTGCGAGCGCGTCTCGGGTCGCATCTACAACCGTGAGGAAGATACCTTCCGCATCTTCGACTTTTCGCCGGGTGGTGCTCGCACCGCGATCTGCCGTGAAGCGAACGTGTTGTGGTTCCAGCGCGCGCCGAACGCTGCTGCTGCTTCGCCGATCCACGGCGAGCCGGCTTACGCGGCAGTGCCGACCTACCTGCGTCTGTTCGGTATCACCCAGAAGACGTTCAGCAACGGTTGGTTCTGGCTGGGCTTCTACGACGAAAACGCGATCAACTCGGTGGGTGCAGCAGATCCGCTCGAGCGTCCGGCTCTCATCGAGACGGCTCCGGGCGCAACCGGTCCGGATCGCTTCTACGGTCTGCCGGCGGTCGGCTACTGGGCTCTGCGCGTTCTCAACGTGAACCAGGGCGCTGGCCTGCAGGCTTCGTACGGCGGCGCTTACCCGCACCGTGCATCGCGCGCCTGCTTCAAGGGTGACTTCGGCGATTCGGCTCCGTGCGATTGATGCTCGGCTGATTCGCAGTAGTGTTTGAAACGAGGGGGGCGAAAGCCCCCCTCGCTCATTGTGAGAATCGCGAAAGCCCCGGGCGGCGCGCTTGCCCGCGAATTGAGCAAGAGCGGCGCAAAGACCTGCACCGACGGAAAAGTGGCCCGCGAGGCCGGATCAGGATCCCTCAAGCGCATATCAAGCTGGCCTGTCGCCCATCTGCTGCGCCGCGCCGGCCCTCCCTCTCGGCGAACATCTGATCCCGGCGAAAGGCGGTTGTACCTGGAGTGTTTTTCCATGAAATCAATCGCAATGGCACAGCCCTGTCTGGACGCGTTTGCCGCCCGGCAGCAACCGCGACAGAGCACCGACTGACGAAATCCAGAACAAAGCGCAACGTCGAACGGAATACGCGAATCAGGCTCCAGTTGACGACGAAACCCGGTATGGATGTATCTCATCGACATCGGCGCTGATTCACCTAAGGCCAATCATGCAGGTTAAGCCGGGCTGTCCAGATTCCGTGAAGGCTGATAGCCGCGAAGCCAGCAGATTGCAGTTACCATTGATCGGTGGCAGGCTTCCGCAGCCGCCAGAGCCATGCTTGGGAGTAGAGTTGATGTTGTTGAATACGAGGTCCGGGATTCTGCTGCGCCAATGCGCATTGGCAGCAATGGCGTGGTTGGCACTACTTGCTTCACCAGGAAAGGTGTTGGCGCAGACGGTCTCGCTCGACAACGTCGCGCCAATCGCACTGTCCACATCGACCACACTGAGCGCCGTCAGCATCGACGCGGTGACTGGCAATGTCATCGTGCGCTCAACCGCCGGCAACTACGCAAGCTGTGCCCAGGCAGCCGGGCCGGTGATCAACAACTTCTTTCCGACCAGTTCCACGGTGACGCCAGGCGCCACCATCACATTGAACTGGTCGTCCAGCAATACCACATCCTGCACACCCGCACAGGGCAGCGGCACCATCTGGAGCAGTTTCGGCACTCTGCCGGCCAGCGGCTCCCAGAGCTTCAATGCACCTGGATCCGATGGCCCGATCACCTTCCAGCTCAACTGCAGCAATGGTTCGACCACCGTCAGTTCAACCACCCAGGTCACGGTACAGACCGGTGGCGTAGGTAACTGCACGCCGATTTATCCGAACGGTCAGTCTTCCTCGTGGAACAACGTTTTCCAGCCGTGGCCCGCCTATGGTGTTCGTCGCCGGCTGACCGTGCCCGGTAACGGATTCCTCTCATACACCTTTGTTGCCACCGCGGTCGCGGGTCAGTTCGGCACCATCGCGACCGGCGATTTTCCCGGCGACGGCGATGGCTGGGGTTTGATGTCGATCTCGCGTTCCGCGGGCTGTTTCACCCCGTCTGAACTTGCGCAGGGCTGCCTCGGTGGCGTGCAGCGGTTGCCGACCATCAGTTGGAGGAATGGCGCCGGCACAAGTTTTCAGTGCGGTTTGACCGCCGGGCAGACCTATTACGTCAACTTCACCTACGGCGGCGGCACCAGCGGTCCGGGGCCGCACTGTCCGCCGGGTAGCGGTTTGTGTGCTGCCGACGTGCAGAATCAGGAACAGGACTGATCGGAAGCTGAGTCGGACCCGTCTCCGCCGCGGCGAAATCGCCGCGGTTGGCTGATCTGCCCCTGGCAGCTTGCCGATAGGCGCAGCATTCGCTCGGTGCCGCCGGCACCGCAGCCGAACGCGCGACGTTTCACTCGTGTGTTCGGCGTCGCTTTCGCCAGCGCGATGCTGTCGCGGGTGCGCAGCCAGTGTGGTTTGCCATTAATTCGTTGAATTATTTCCGCGCCTTTTGGCCCGAATGCGTCGTTGTTCGTCGTCGCCATAGCCCTGCTATGACTCCTCCTCTCGCCTAGCCTCCGGCCAAAATGCATCGGAAATTTCTTCAGCCAATTAATGGCAAACCACACTAGCGTGCCATCATGCTGGCGAGTGGCCTCCCGCGCGAGCAGGCGACTGTCCCCCACATTTCGACTCGCCTCGGAAACCGGTTCAGGGCTGCAACTTTCGCGGCAAGCTGCGGTCCATGGCTAGTCGTTAGCGAACACCTGCCCAGGCGATCGGCCGGGCACAGACCAATCCCCTGCGAGAACCCAATATGTTGCTTCGAACTGCACAAATTGCCTTGGTTGCGATGTCGCTTGCCAACTCCGCATTCGCCCAGAAGCCCGCGGATGCCAAGCCGTGTGTTGCCTACGACTGCCCGGTGGCCAAGCGCGGTACTGCCGTGATCACTGTGGCAGATGTCACCGCGAAGGTCCGATCGCTGGAACCGAAACTCCAGTCGGCGCTACTCTCGGATCCCAAGCAGATCAACAAGATGCTCGAGAACATGCTGATGCTGCGGCAGATCGCCAATGAGATCGACCCCGCAGATGCGCAGAAGGACGTGCTGCTGCAGGCACGCCTCAAGCAGGCCTATGACGAGGTTGTCGCGGTCTATCGTCTGGATCAGGTACGCGCCGAACGCGTCACCGGCGACTTCGAGATGTTGGCGCGCGAGCGTTATCTGACCAACATGGCTTCCATGAAGACGCCCAAACAGTTGGTCGTGCGTCACTTGCTGATCGAGTCGAGGAAGCGCGGAGAAGAAGCCGCACTGGCCAGGGCGAAGGAACTGGCCGCCGAACTGGGCGGCGCCGACCAGCAGCGTTTTCAGGACATGGTGCTGGAGGCGAGCGACGATCCGAGCAAGGCGCAGAACGCCGGTTTGCTGAACCTCGCCGAGAACACGACTGAAATCGACCCGGACTTCAAACAAGGTGCCTTCGCGCTGACCCAGGTGGGCGAGATCAGCCCGCCGGTATACAGCCAGTTCGGATACCACCTGATCCAGTTGATCGAAGTCACGCCTTCCAAGGTCGTGCCGTTCGAAGAGGCGAAAACCGCAATCATCAAGAGTCTCAGGGATGAGGCACGGCGCAATGTCGTGCTCGAATACCGGACCGATCTCAGCATCAGCGGTGAGCTTGAACACTACCCGCAGAACCTCGAAGCGCTGATCGTCGAAGACATCCCGGAAGCAAACTGAGCCGGATGCGAACACGCCAAGCGCGCCATGCAACTGCTCTGGCACTTTTTCGGCCGCGAGTTCCGCTCGCGCTACCTCGGCAGCATGAGCGGGCTGTTATGGGCGGTGGTTCATCCCGCCCTGCAGTTGCTCATGTACGCGCTGGTGTTCGAGAAGATCTTCAAGGCCCGCATCACCGGAGCTGAAGCGCATGGCATGGTCGCCTATCTCGGCGTCGGTTTCTGGGCGTGGACGCTGTTTGCGGAATCGAGCGCGCGCGCATCCACCAGCGTCATCGACAATGCGGCACTGATCGGCAAGGTCGCGGTGCCGCCGCATCTGCTGGTCATCGCCTCGGTGTCTTCCTCCGCGGCACTGCATCTGGTCGGCTACTCGGCAGCTCTGACCCTGCTGGCGCTGACCGGCAGCGCGATCGACCCGCTGGGCGTGTTGCTGGCAATACCGGTGATGGCGATGTTGATGGTGTGGACCATGGGCTTTGCCTTGCTGGTCGCCGCGGTGCAGGTCTTCGTACGCGATCTGGCGCAGGTATTGTCGCAGTTGCTGGCGTTCTGGTTCTTCTTGACGCCGGTGCTCTACTCCCGAGCGATGCTGCCGGAGTTCGCGCAGTCGCTGATGGACTGGAATCCGCTTACCTACTACCCGGAGCGCCTGCGCTCGCTGATCCTGGATGCCCATTACGCGCCCGGCTGGAACGACCTGACCGCGTTGCTGCTGGCGTTGGCGATGTTGGGACTCGGCGTCCTGGTGTTCACCCGCTTGCGCCGGCATTTCGAGGACTTTCTGTGAGCGAGATTGCGGGTGATGTCCTGGTGCGCATGCAAGGCGTCAGCAAGCGCTATCCGCTGGTGCACCGCAACGCCGATCGTGTGCGCGCCATGTTGCGCCTGCTCGGCGGACGCCGCGGCCTGGCCGACGTCGCGGTACTGCAAGGCATCGATCTGACCGTGCGCCGCGGCGAGTCGCTCGGCATCATCGGCGAGAATGGCGCCGGGAAGTCGACGCTGCTCAAGGTAATGACCGGCGTCCTCAACGCCAGTGAAGGCCGCGTCGAAGTACAGGGCTCGGTGGCGGCATTGCTGGAACTGGGTGCCGGCTTTCACCATGAGTACACCGGGCGCCAGAACATCGCCACCGCGGCTGCGCTGATGGGCATGACCGGCGAGGAAATCCGCGCCCGCACCGACGAGATCATCGAATACGCCGACATTGGTCGTTACATCGACGAACCGATCAAGCATTACTCGACAGGCATGGTCGTGCGGCTCGGGTTTGCCGTGGTCGCCGCGCGCCGGCCGGACCTGTTGATCACCGACGAGGTGCTCGCGGTCGGCGACGAATCGTTCCAGAAGAAATGCGTGCGCTGGATCGAAGACTACCTCGGCAATGGCGGCACCCTGCTGCTGGTCTCGCACAGCATGTACCACGTGCAGAAGCTGTGCCGGCACGCCTTGTGGCTGCAGGGCGGACGCATACAAGGTCAGGGCGACGTGTATCAGGTCACCCAGGATTATCTCGCCTACCATGAACGCAAGACGGCCGCCGAGAGCGCGCCTGAGCCGAGGTCGGCAGATGCCGACGGCTACCGCATCGAAAGGGTCGCGCTCAACGGTCGCGAAGGCCTGGTTCCGCTGGTGCTGGGCGAAGGGTCGCCGCTCGATGTGGATGTCGAGGTCTACTCGGGCGACGACCGCGCGCCGCATCTGGCGATCGGCCTGACGCGTGCGGATGGCACGGCAGTCTACGGCACGACCTCCGAGATCGATGCCGCGCGGGCCTCGCGAAGCGGCCGGCGACGTTACCGCATGCGCATCGAATTCGACGCGCTGACCCTGCTCCCCGGCCAGTACACGCTGAAACTGCATGCGCTCGACCCGGAAGGTCTGCGCCTGTTCGATACCGAGGTACGCGAACTGGTCATTCGCGGCCACAGCCGCGAACTCGGCATCGTGCGCCTGGCGCATCGATGGACTTGAACATCGACATCATCGTCCCGGTTTACAACGCCGCGCCGCTGTTGCGACGCTGCCTTGCGGCGCTCGACCGCAACACGCCAACGGACGCCGCGCGCGTGCTGGTCATCGACGATGCGTCCCCTGATCCCGAGATCGCGCCGCTGCTCGCCGAGTGGCAGCAGCGATCGCCTTTGCACCCGAAGTTGCTGCGCAACACCACGAATCTCGGTTTCGTCGGCAGCGTCAACCGCGGCATCGCCGCGACGCGCGGCGATGTGTTGCTACTCAATGCCGACACTGAGGTCACACCGGGCTGGTTGACCCGAATGTGCCAGGCGCTGCACAGCGACGCGCGGGTAGCCACCGTCACGCCGTTCTCGAACAACGCCGAGATCTGCTCCTGGCCCGAGTTCTGCCGGGCTGCGCCGGTACCCGCCGACCCCGAGCGCGTGGCGCGCTGTTTCGCCGAAGCGGGTGCGCCGAGCTACCCGGACCTGCCCACCGCCGTCGGCTTCTGCATGTTGATCCGGCGGGCGACGCTGGATGAACTCGGCGACTTCGACCAGGCCACCTTCGGCCGTGGGTATGGCGAAGAGAACGATTTCTGCTGTCGCGCCGCGGCGCACGGTTGGCGCAATGTGCTGGCCGACGACTGTTATGTGGTGCATGCCGGAGGAGGATCGTTCGCGCCGCTCGGACTCAAGCCCGGTGGCGATAATCTGGCACGCCTGCTGGCGCGTTATCCCCGCTACAATGCACTGGTGGCCGAATTCATCGCGGTGGACCCGCTGTCCGCGCGGCGCGCCTGCGTCAGCGCTCGCTACCGCGAACTGTGTACTGCCGCGATCGAGCCGACCGCTTGATCTTCGCCAAACCGGACCCACCCAACGGCTCTGGGGCTGATGCCCGCCTGCCGCCTGCACAACGATGACCCACGCCGACACGCCGATCCTGCCTTTCACCGGTGAGCGTTTCACGCCCGAATGCGTGCGCGAGATCTGGTACGAACACATGCACCGCTACGCGTTTGCCGCCGGCTTCGCGGCCGGCAAGCGCGTGCTCGATGCCGCCTGCGGCGAGGGGTACGGCAGTGCGCTGCTGGCGCGCGTCGGCGCCAGTGTGCTCGGCGTCGATATCGCCGAAGACAGCGTTGCCCACGCGCGACAGCGCTATGCGGGCGTCGAGCGCCTGAGCTTTGCCCACGGCGACGCCACGTTACTCGATCAATACGCTGACGCCAGTTTCGACCTGATCACCAGTTTCGAAACCCTGGAACATGTGCTCGAGCAGGAGCGCATGGTTGCCGGCTTTCGCCGCCTGCTGGCGCCGGGCGGGCTGCTGCTGATCTCGTCTCCGGACAAGCGCACCTACAGCGACCTGCGCAATTACCACAATGAGTTTCACCTGCGCGAGCTCTACCGCGATCAACTCGAGAGTCTGCTCGCGGCGCATTTCCCGGCTACGCGCCTGTACGCGCAGAAGCTGCTGTTCCAGTCGCTGTTGTGGGATCCCGACCGTGCCCCGACCGTCGCCAGCGCGACCACGCTGCACGATGACGTCAGCATGACTCGCCGGCTCGACTACACGGCGCTGTACTTTCTGGCGGTGTGCGCCGAGCGCGAATCGGACCTGCCGCCCGCCGGTAGCCTGCACCTGTTCGGCGATGCAAGCGAATCGGTGTACCGCCACTACGACGAAGAAATCCGCCGGCACATCGCCGCCGGCCACCGCCTGATCGCCCTTGAGCGGGAGATCGACGAACTGCGCGTCCGCCTGGCGCGCGCCGAAACGCTGCTCGCCGAGCACGCGCCAGACCAAGGAAGGAACCACCCATGAGCGCCATGCTTCCCCGTCCGCACGCCGATACCCTCTACGCCGCCGACGAAGGCATGGTGGCGCAGTTGTCCAGTCAGGAATGCATGATCCAGAACCCGCGCACGCACGAGCGCAGCGTGATGACGCTGGAAGTGTTCCAGGCGCTCGACCAGTGCAAGAACTTCGCGACCCTGGACGACCACCAGCAGGCCATCCTCGGCGCCATGCCGGACCTTCGCGGCCAGGAAGAAGCAACCCGGCGCGTCTTGACGGGCCTGGTCGAACGCGGCTTGTTGCAGAGCGCCGAGCAGATACTCGGCAGTTACGAGTCGACTCCGGCCAGGCGCCAGTCGACGCTGGGTCCGATTTTCGTGCTCGCCGAGGATCGTCCGGAGGGCCTCGCGCGTTGCATCGACAGTCTGATCAAGGGCGGCGACGCCGACCTCGAGCGACTGCCGATCGTGGTTCTGGACGGTTCGCGCAGTCAACCCGCGCGCGAAGCCAACCGCCGTGTGGTCGACGAGCGCCGCCGCGATGCCGGGCTGCGTTACCTCGGCAACAGCGAACGCGCTGCCTTCATCGCGCGCCTGCAGAGTCAGATGAAGGCGCAGGCTGCGGCCCTGACCTGGCTGCTCGGCGAGGACGAGGCGCCCACGCGCGGCCAGTTGTTCAACTGGATGTTGCTGCTCGCCTCCGGTCGCCGCGCCGTGGTCTTCGACGACCGCCAGTATCTGCCGCAGCGCGAAATGCCGGGCGCCGGCGGCGGCATCGATCTGATCCACACGCAGCAGCGCGAAGCCTGGTTCTATACGCCGGACCAGTTGATTCCGGCCCAGGAAGTCGGGTTTGCTGAAGGCCGTCTCGGTCACGTCGCCAGCACTTATCTCGGCGAAAGCCTCGGGCGTTGCATCAGCAAGCCCGGACGCTTGCACCTGGCTGCCGAAGCCCTGCGCGGTGCTTCGTTGCCGGCGATGCGCGCGTTCGATCCGCGCGGGCGCGTCGCCGCGATCGTCGAGGGTTCGGTCGGTTCCATCGAGACGCCCCACAACATCTGGTTGTACCAGCTCGATCGTGGATCGCGCGACCGCTTCTGGGCCACCCGGGAGTCCTATCTGCGCCTGTTCGAGGGCGATCAGGTGTGCCATGGCGTGCGGCGCGCGCGCGCCGGCCTGCATTCGGTCTACCAGCCGAGCGCGGTCGACCTCAGCATGCTGCCGGGTTTTGCCTTGCCCAACTGTGGGCCGCGCATCGGACCGAGCTTCGGTGTGCTGACGCGCTTCTTCGATCCGGAGTCGGTGGTGTTGCATAACACCACGGCGATCGGCAGTCAGTGGCAGCCGGCCATCAAACGTTCGGAGGCCTCGCGCAAGGCATTCACGCCGAATTCGGCGTCGTTCTTCAGCGATCACCTGCAGGCGCGGGCCGGCGAATGCCGCGCCAGCGCGGCGACCGACCGTGCCCAGTATCTGGCGGCGTTGATGGACGATTTTGCCGCATCGGCGAGCGACGCGCTGCAGTCCGAGCTGGCCACCTATCTCACCTACAAACGCGCTGATCTGGTTTCCGACCTGCAGCGTCGGCTGGAAGGCGCCGGTACGCAGGCGCCGATCTATTGGGAGGCGGACCTGCGCGAAATCATCCAGGCCACCAGCAAGGAGCTGACGCGCAACAACGCGGCGCGCCTGGCCGAGTGGCCGGAATCGCTGGACGCCGCCGGCGCGGCCGAACGACTGCGCGGCGAAACCCGGCAGTTGGCAGCAGCGGTGCGTGCCTGGCCAGCAGCCTTCGAGCTGGCGCCGCGCTTTGCCGAGGCGCTGATCGGCTGAGCGGCCAGGCGTCGTGCGCGTCGCGGCGGTTGTCGTCAACTACTACACCGGCCCGCTGCTCGGCGATTGCCTGCGGCGGGTGCTGCGGTGTCCGCAACTCGCCGAGCTGGTATTGGTCGACAACGGTTCGCCGCCCGGCGAGATCGACGCTCTGCTGACAGCCATCGACGATCGCCGTGTAGTGCGCCTGGATCTGCCGAGCAACCCGGGTTTTGCGGTCGCCTGCAATCACGCTGCGCGTGCGTGCCAGTCGCCCTGGCTGCTGTTCCTCAATCCCGACTGTCTGGTCGAGCCGGATACGCTCGATCGCCTGGCACGAACGGCACAGGTGCATGAGCGGCTGGCCGTGCTGGGAGCGCTGTTGGTCGACACCGAGGGACGCCCCGACCCGGCCAGTCTCAGGCGCGATCCGTTGCCGCGTCGCGCCATCGCCAGTGCCCTGGGGCTGGACCGCCTGTCCACCATCGAGGGAGTGACGCTGCCGCTCGCTGCCGGGCAGACTCAGGCGCTGCGCGTCGATGCGATTTCCGGCGCGTTGATGTTGATTCGCCGTGATGCGTTCAACGCCGTGCGCGGCTTCGATGAAGGCTATTTCATGCACGCCGAGGATCTCGATCTTTGCCGCCGCATCCGCGAACAGGACCTTGAAGTCTGGTGCGATCCGGCGGTGCGCGTGGTTCATGTCAAGGGCGTGTCCAGCCGTCGACGGCCGCTGCGCGTCGAGTTCGCCAAGCATCGTGGTCTGCTGCGTTACTTCGACAAGTTCGATGCGCCGCGCACCGCGTGGCCGTTGCGCGCGCTGATCCGCGTGGGTGCCTGGCTGCGCCTGCTGCTGGTTTTCGCCAGGACGGCATTGCTTCGAAGGTCCTGACAAACCCGGCGGGCTGGAACCGAATGCAAGGCCGACGTTATCACCCAGTCGGGACGCGTTCTGGCTTAGTCTCGCGCCATGTCCAACGCCAGTGCCAGCGACGAGGTGACCGAGGAATCCCGTCAGGGAGAGCCGTCGCTGCGCACCATCGTGATCCTCGAACTGGCTGCAGGCACAGCCAATGGCGATGCGCACGAAGACCTCCGCGTTACCGAGTTGATCCGCCGCCACGACCGCCTGGCGAGGGACCTGATCCGTCGCCATCGTGGTCGCGAGATCGACAAGACCGACAGTTTTTTGCTGCTGTTCGAGCGCCCGCTGCAGGCCGTCGCGTTTGCGCTGGAGTGCCAGCGTCGAATCAAGGAGCTGGCGCAACTCGAGAACACGCCGATATCGGCACGCATCGGCATTCACGTGGGCGAGGTCGTGCTCTGGGAGAACAGTGCCGAGGAGATGGCGCGCGGCGCTCGACCGATCGAAGTCGAGGGGCACGCCAAGCCGTTGGCAGCGCGTCTGATGGGGCTGGCGCTGCCGGGCCAGACCTTGTTGTCGTCGCTGGCGTGCGGGCTGGCGCGGGCCGCCGAGGTCGAGCTTCGCGAGGCGGGGCGCCTGCCGCTGTGGCGCGCGCATGGCGTTTACCGATTCCACGAGCTTGCTGCCGACACGCCAGTCCACGAGGTGGGTGAAGCCGACGTCGCCCATTTTCGCCGACCGCCGACGGGCGACAGTGCGCAGCGCCTGCTGCCGTGGTGGCAGCGTCCCGCCGCGATCCTCGGCGCCGTCATGCTGACGCTCGCCCTGCTCGCGGCATTCGTCCTCGGCGTGCTCAGGCCTGAGCCGGACGTCGGCTTTGTCGCCCGCGAGTGGGTGGTGGTCGGCGATCTCAACAACCAGACCGGCCAGGCGCTGCTCGACGACTCGCTCGAGCTGGCCTTTCGCCAGGGCCTGTCGCAGTCGCGCCATGTCAACGTTCTGAGTTCGCTGCAAGTGCGCGACGCGTTGGCGCGCATGACGCTCGATCCGCTCGCTACCCGCATCGACCGCAGCGTCGGCGCGGAACTGGCGTTGCGCGAATCGGCGCGCGCGCTGCTGCTGCCGCGCATCGCCGATAGCGCGGGCGGCTATCGGCTGTCGGTGGAGGTGGTCGACCCCAACGATCAATCGACGCTGTGGGTGTCGAGTGCAAACGCACGCGGTCCGGAGGATCTGTTGCCGGCAATGGATCAGATCGTCGACGAACTGCGCGAGCGGCTCGGAGAGTCGCTGCAATCGATCGCGACCTATTCGCTGCCATTGACCCAGGCGACCACCGCCAATCTCGAGGCACTGCGCATCTTTTCGGTCGCGCGCAAGCAATACCAGGAAGGTCGGCACGACGACGCACGGCGTCTGTTCGAGCGCGCGCTGGAACTCGATCCCGACTTTGCCATGGCTTACGCGGGCATTGCCGCAACTTACCTTCCGCACGGTCGATTCGCCGAAGGCCTGGGGCCGGCGCGCAGGGCTGCGCAGCTGCGCGGGCGCCTCAGCGCGCGCGAAGCCGCTTATGTCGACGCCTTGCTGGCCTGGGCCGAGGATCCGGCGGGCAGCGCCGATCGTTGGCGCGATTTTGCCGCCTTGTACCCGGATGCCGGCAGCGGCCAGAACAATGCGGCAATGAACTACTGGTACGACCTCAATCGCTGTCCGGAAGCGATCCCGTTGTTTCACGAGGCATTTCACAGCCGCGACCCATCGCGCCATTCCGCGGGCCACGGCAAGGGCTACTGCCAGTTATGGATGGGCCAGGCGGAGGCCGCCGAGCAATCGTTCAAGGAGGCGCTGCAGGTCAACCCGCTACCGGTGACGCAGGGGCTGGCGGACGTGTACACCTACCTCGAGCGCTTCGAGGAAGCGGATGCGCTGCTGTCGGCCGTCCGGCCGGATCTGCCGCTGCGCTTCGTCGTCGAAACGAAGGCGCGACGCGTCACCTGGTTCGCCTACCAGGGGCGGTTGCGCGAGGCGCACGCGGCGGCGCTGGCGATGGCGATCGCCGCCGAGTCGGCCGATCAGCCTGCTGCGGCGTCCCGCGCGCGTTTGTACGCCGCAGCGCTGGCCTCGGCAATGGGCGAGAGCCCCGACCTCGGTGCGCTGGCCGGGCGCGAGCAGCCGTTGCTGAGTGGCCAGGAGTCGCCGCAGTACCAGGCCAGCCTGCATCTGGCGCAGTTGGCCCTGCTCGCGGTGCGTACCGGTCAGCCGCGGCTGGCGAGTGCGTGGCTGGCGGAAATCCATGCCGTCACCGGCGAGCGCCCCAATCCGACGCTTAAAGGCTTGCTGGCCGTCGTCGAAGCGCGCCTGCACGAGGACGCCGCGTCGGCGTTGCAGGGATTGCAGCCCGGCAGCAGTCCCTACGAGTATTTCCAGGAGCGGGTCGCGGCCGCCGACCTCGCCCAGCAGATCGCCGACGTCGACGGCGAACTGGCCCACCGGCGCTGGATCGAGCTGCGCCGCAGTCAGGCATTCGCCGAGTATGGAGGGCAGTTCGCGGGCCAGGTGGCCAACGTGCTGGATGTCAATCGCTCGCTGCTCAGGCTTTGCGAGATCGAGCCCGATCTCGCGCAGCGCCGCGAACTCCTGCTGCGCCTGCAACAGCGCTGGCGGCATGCAGATTCGCTGCTGCTGCAGCAACTGCCGCCGGTGCCATAGAGGCGCGACGGCGGCGAGATCGCTACAGCTGTTCCAGCACCTCGACCAGCGCGGCGAGTGGACGCGGGTCGTCGAACAGCCGTGCATCGGGATCGAGCAGTCGCTGGCGCATTTCGGCGGCGTAGCGGCCATCGTGCGCCACGCGCAACGCAAGCTGCACATAGGCTTCGGCGGAATCCGCGATCAGTTCGGCGCATCCGCACGCGCGCAGCATTGCCGACGACTGGCGGCTGCGCATGCTGGCGCCGGGCCACGCGATCAGCGGCAGGCCCTGGGCGATCGCATCCAGGCTGGTATTGCCGCCGGAGAATCCGGGGCTGTCGAGCAGCACGTCGCAGGCAACCATCACCGCGCGAAAATGCTCGGGTGTCGCCCACGGCAACCAGCGGACATGGCGCTCGGGATTCACGCCATTGCGTTGCAGGCGACGGCGCAGGCGTTCGCTGAGTGCCGGCGCGCTGTCTTCGAACATCACCACCGTCGCTGATCGATCGGCGGCGACGATGCGCGCGATCAGCTCGTCGAACGTCGGGTGCAGCTTCACCGGCGCATGCGCTGCCAGGTAAAGTCTCCCCGACTCGGGCAATCCGAGTTGATCGCGCGCGCGGGTCGCCACTTTCGCCGGGCGTGCATAACAAGTCCCCAGTCCCGGCAGCACCTGCAGCCGCTCGCGATAATGGCTGGCGCCATCGATCGGCTCCATCTCGGCGCAGCTCAGCCAGACGTCGATGCTGGCCAGGCCGCTGCTCACCGGATGACCCCACGCGGCCAGTTGCAGCGGCGCGAGGCGCAGTGCCGCCAGCGGATAGACGCGTGGGCTGAGACCGATCTCGGGATACAGGATCGCCGCCGGTGCACTTTCGCGCAGCTCCGCCGCGACCTCGGCCAACGGTCCCGGCAGGTGTCGAAAGCGGCTGGCGCTGGCAGCGATGTGGTCGCTGACCGCATCGACCATCGCCCCCACATGGTAAACGTCGACCCACCAGCCGGCGGCCCGCAGGGCGCCGATCCAGGGACCGAAATAGGCGCTGATCGTGCCCAGGTTCCAGCGCGCCGACACCATTGCGATGCTGCGCCGGCGCGGCTGCGACGCGGTTTGTGTCGCGGCGCGCCCGGCGATGGCCGCGGCCGCAGCGCCGTACCAATCGCCGAAGGCACGCGCCAAGCCACTGTCGTCCTGGCCGTGGTAGGCGAGCGGGTAATGGCTGTGCGCCAGATCGTCCAACGTGGCGGTGCCATCGCGCAGCCGCCGGCTGGGCCACAACGTTTCCAGTTGCTCGATGCCGGCGGCAAAACGCCGGCGCGCGCGATCGATTTCGTTGACGTCGGCGACCACCGCTGGCAATCCAAGCGCGCCGACCAGGGCCGCGCGCAGGCGCGTGCCGTCGTCGCCGGCTGCCGCGGCAGCGCGCTGCGCGTTGGCGCGAGCGGCGCTGTCATCGCCGCTGCCGAGCTGCGCCAGCGCCACACGCAGCATCAGGCCGGCATTGCCATGGGTCAGCGCCTGCTCGTAGGCGTGCGCGGCGGCAGCCGGCTCGCCGAGCAGATCCCATTCGGCGCCCAGCCGGGCCGCCATTTCCGGCGTCAACCGAGCGGGATCGAGCTTGGCCAAGGCCAGACGGGCGGCCGCGGGTTTGCCGCGCACGCGCTCGCAGAGCGCCCACTGCAGGCGCGCGTCCACCCGCGCCGGGTCGAGTTCGGCCGCACGCGCGAATGCCTGGACTGCGGTTTCGAAATGATTGCGCGCTTGCGCGCAGGCCCCCAGGTTGTGCCAGGCCAGCGCATTGCGGTCGTCGACGGCCAAGGCTTCGCGGTAGCAGGCTTCCGCCGCCGCAGCTTCGCCCCGCTGCAATGCGCTCGACCCTTGATTGTTCAGCGCCATCGAAAGCGCCGCGCGAATACCGGCGTGGCCAGGCAGCGCGTCGCGCAGCAAGCGGAACTGCACGGCCGCTTCGCCGTGGTCGCCGGATTGCATTGCGGCATTGGCGATCACCGCGCGCGCGCGCACGGCGACAGCGGCGCGCTCGATCAGCGGACGCGCCGCCGCGCTGGCTGCCTCCCACTGACCGGCACGCAACATTTGTTCGGCGACAGCGATGGCGGCGGTGTCCGATGGGCTCACGCGCGCAGGTCCTGAATCCGGCGCGACAGGATAACGCGTGCTCCCGGTCGCGCGAGTCGCAAGCCACGCGCATTCGTCCGTCGGCTTCCGCATAATCGGCGCCAGTTCCCGATCTGATCCCCGGCCGCGCCCATGTCGATCCGCTTCGAACTGGTCAGCAAGCGCTACGCCGAAGGGCGCGAAGCGCTCACCGACATCAGTTTCGAGATCGGTTATGGTGAGATGGTCTACGTCACCGGTCATTCAGGCGCCGGCAAGAGCACGCTGCTCAAGTTGCTGGCACTGATCGAACGCCCCAGCGACGGTTTCATCGAAGTCTTCAGCAAACGCCTGGCGGATGTTGGTCGGCGCGCGCTGCCGGCTTACCGGCGCCGGCTCGGGCTGGTGTTTCAGGATCATCGCTTGCTGCTGGATCGCAATGCCTTCGACAACGTGGCGCTGCCGATGCGACTGAACGGCGTTGTCGAAGCCGAAATCGCGCGGCGTGTTCCAGCGGCTCTGGACCAGGTCGGACTCGGTGGTCGCGAGTCGGCGTTGCCGCGCGAGCTGTCGACTGGCGAGCAGCAGCGGTTGGGGATCGCCCGCGCGATGGTCGGTGTGCCCGACTTGCTGTTGGCCGATGAGCCGACCGGCAACCTCGATCCCAAACTTGCCGCCGAGATCATGGCATTGATGATTTCGCTGAAGGAGCAGGGCACCACGGTGATCATTGCCAGCCACGACCTGCCACTGATCCAGCGCATGCGCAAGCGCACGCTGGTGCTCGATGGCGGCAGGCTGATCGACGATTTCCGCCCGGAGGACTGGTATGGCGCTGGCGGCTGAGCACACTCGTCCCCAGGGCGACAAGCGCCGCGCGTGGATGCGGGCGCACGCCGAGGGCATGCGTGCCGGGCTGCAGCGGCTGCTGCGCGATCCCTTCGGCCAGTTGTTGACGCTGGGTGTGATCGCGGTGGCGCTGGTGTTGCCGGCACTCGGTTTCCTCGCGCTCGACCAGATCGACCGCGCCACCGTGGCCTGGCGCCCGAGCGGCGACCTGACGGTGTTCCTGGCCGCAGGCGAGCCGGTCGAGCGCGCGATCGAACTGGCCGATGCGCTCAACGGAAAACCGGAAGTGGCGGAAACCGAAGTGCGCTCGGCCGACGACGCGCTCGCCGAATTGCGCGCGATGAGCGATTTCGCCGAGGCGCTCGGTGCGCTCGACGCCAACCCGATGCCGGCCCTGGTGATCGTCAGATTGACTGCGGCGGGCGTCGCTCGGCTGGACGATTTCAAGGGCGAACTGGCCGCACGCAACGAAGTCGACTGGGTACAGGTCGACCGTCGCTGGCTGGAACGTCTGGAGGCGTTGCTGGAGCTCGCTCGGCGCGCGATCCTGCTGGGCGCGGCGATCCTTGCGGTGGCCGTGCTGCTGGTGGTCGGCAATACCATCCGCCTGGAGATCTCGATCAAACGCGAAGAGATCCTGATCCTGAAACTGCTCGGCGCCAGCGATGGACATGTGCGCCGGCCGTTCCTGTACATCGGTGTCTGGTATGGCATCGTCGGCGGCTTGCTCGCGCTGGCGCTGGTCTGCGTCGGCTTGCTCGTGGTGCAACCCGCCGTCGACCGGCTTGCGTTAAGCTACGGGGCCGGGATTACCCTGCAGGGTTTGGGTACGCGCGGGATGGCCGTGCTGGTGGGCTACGGAGCGGTGCTGGGATGGCTGGGAGCATGGTTGGCGAGTGCGCGTCACCTGCGCGAGGCCGAGCCACGTTGAACCGTTGATGGCAGCCGGAGCGGGAATGCGGAGCAACAGGCGCAGGCGAGCGCTGCACGGCGCAGGGAAGGGGAGCCGGGTATGGAGACATCGGTAACGCGACACATCTCCAGCGAGAATCCGCGGGTGATGGTGGTCGACGGGTCCAAGGTGGTCCGCAAGATCATCGATCAGTTGTTGCATAACGATCTGCCGGGCGTCACCGTGCTGGCTTGCAGCACAGGCGCCGAGGCCAAGGTGCAACTGGAATCCGGTGTCGTCGACCTGGTGACCACGGCACTGCGCCTGCCCGACATGGATGGCCTGGAACTCGCGCGACATATCCGCGAGCATTCGCCGCAGGCGTACATTCCGATCGTCGTGGTCTCCGGCGATGTGCAGGAACGCCTGATGAATCGCGATCTCAGCAGCGACGTCACCGACTACTTCGACAAGTCGCTCGGCCCGCAAGCGCTGAGTACCTTCATACGCGGTTACATCCGCCCGGAAGGCATGGTGTCCGGCGATGTACTGTATGTCGAGGATTCGCGGGTGGTCGCGGTGGCGACCCGGCGCATGATGGAGAAACACGGAATCCGCGTGAACCACGTGGTCAGTGTGGAAGATGCCATCGACATCCTGGAAAAAGCCAAGGCCGAGGGGCGCATCGGCGCCGACATCATCCTCACCGATGTCTACCTCAAGGGCGGCATGACCGGCGGCGACCTGCTCGACGTGGTGCGCGGACCCATGGGCTACGGCAAGGGCGAGTTGCCGATCCTGGTGATGACCGGCGACGACAATGCCACCAATCAGACCGCGTTGCTGCGAGCCGGGGCGAATGACCTGGTGCAGAAACCAACCGAAGAACGCCTGCTGATCACCAAGCTCTGTTTCCAGTTGCGCGTGGGTCAGGCAGTGCGGGCACAGGCGGCGGGCCAGGCAGGGCAGGCCGGGGCAGCCGGGCTCTGATCG
The DNA here is from genome assembly GCA_937928755.1 of uncultured Rhodanobacteraceae bacterium. Lineage (GTDB taxonomy): Bacteria > Pseudomonadota > Gammaproteobacteria > Xanthomonadales > SZUA-5 > JADKFD01. The sequence goes on from CALEZI010000114.1 coordinate 27,071, forward strand.
GGTAGCCGGCCTGCGTTGGGTCCAGACTGGTCTGGACGCTCTTGCCCCGATCCAGCGAGAACTTGCGGCTTTGGTGGGTCCAGACTTGTCTGGACGCTCTTGGTCCGATCCAGCGAGAACTTGCGCTCGTGGTAGGTCCAGACTTGTCTGGACGCTCTTGCGAGTGCCTGGCGAAAAGCGTCCAGACAAGTCTGGACCCACAGAAGCGCTGTCTCG
>CALEZI010000115.1 GCA_937928755.1 uncultured Rhodanobacteraceae bacterium
CATCAGGCTCCCATCGTAACCCCTGTTTGGTTCCGGCTCGTCCGGCTTAGGAATTTCCTAATAGTTGCCTCGGGCTGGATTTCGCCGTCGGCGTACAGGGTTTTCAAGTGCTCGTTGATGGTTGGCACCTTGACCTGAAACAGCTCGGCCATCAGCGCTTGCGTAAGCCACAGCGAGTCCTCGACAAATCGGCACTCAACACGCGCTCGACCATCCTCGGTTTCGTAGAGCAGAAATTCGCCGGGGTTAGGCGCAGGGAGTTCTGTCATGTCAGAGCCGCCTCTTGAAATGGGTTGGTGAGTTTTTGTGGATCTTCTGCAAGAGATGGCTTCGGGGCTAGGAATACGTCCAAGCTGCCGCACACCGGCAACAGCAATCGCTTGTTTTCCAAGCAAAACGGCAGCACCCACAAACGCAGCCCTGACGATTTCGGGAATTCGAACACCGGCAGCGCCTTGTTGAAGGCATCTGTTTTCGGGTAGATCAACACCACATCACCATCGCCGTCGAGATAGCTTTGGCCGTAGGCGTGGAGCTGATAAAAGTCGCCTTGATTCAGACCGTATTTGTCTGAGCCCGTGGCCTGCTGGCTGTAGATCAGCTTCCACTTGGTATCCAGCACCAAGCGATTTGCCTTCGACGCCTGCACCAGCAGATCGGGTTTGAGGCGAAACCAGTTCTGCTCAAGATGCCTGACCAGCGACAGACTGCGAGCCTGCGTGCGCAGTGCGAACCCTTGTCCAAGTTGCCGGGCAAGGTGCTTGGCGACGAAGGCCTCAAATACCGCCTCCATCGGAAACAACAGCGATGGCGCACGATGGCCTCCCGCGCCGGTGAGCGGGGATTCGTCCTGCAAAATCAATCGTGCCCACGCAAGGGCTCCGTCGTAATGCGCCATGCCGCGATCCAGACGAACCCGCTGGAAGTCCGCTGCGGGATGCTGTGATGCAGGCACCTCGGCAAACACAAAGCACAACTCACGTGCCAGTTGCTGATTGGTCTGCGAGGTCGTCCAGGGCAGCGCGCGTCGCAATGCCGCGTGTAATAAGCGGTTTTCTGGCCGATCGGGTGAAAATTCGTCGAACTGTGCAAAAAATCGGTCACGCCGACACAGGTTGCGTCGCAGGTGTTCGGCCATTTTCAGCTTGCCACGCAAAGCAAACAGGTTGTCTTGTCGTGTGTTGTAGTCACTGCGCAGGCCGCGTTTGACAAGGTGCTCCACGGCGCGCAGGAACTCACTGATGAACACCTCGAGCAAGGGCATACGGGTAGCCACCAGCTTGGCGCTGTCGGTCTGGATATGGCGAAAACCGCCCAGGCAACGAAGCATTTCGATCAGCAGCTCACGCGCCTCATCATCCCCGCCGCCGATGGCCTTGGCGACTTTGGGTAGCACCTCGATCTGATACCCATCCGGTGCCCGGATCACGCCCACGAAACTGGCCACTTGCACGGCCCGCCGACCGCGCCGTTGAGACAGTCTCAGCCACGCGGTTTCGCCCGTTTCGGCCAGGCTCAGTGCCTGCGATTCCAGCCAGGCAAAGACCGGCTGCGGCACCGAACGCAGGCCTACGGTATCGGATACGCCGGGAGCATCCGCAGCCAGCGCATCAAATTCGTAGATCGTGGTGCCTGACATTGATCCACCCCTCAAGCCAAGGACTGGTAGATGCCAAGGTACGCGGCGGGGGTGACAAATGCTGACGGCTGCGATTGATAGCGCCGCTTGGTGGCGTAGCTTTCCAGGCCGTGGTCATTGCCGAACAAATCACTCAAGTCCTGCTCAACGGCATCGCTTTCGGTGATGAACTGGGCCGCTTGGGGCTTCTGGTTGTCGCCCAGCACTAGCCGGATCTTGTGCCAGTCCTCGAAGAAGTATTCCTCCAGCAAGGGCACGATGCGATTGCGGAAGATATCGCCCAACATCTCAACGCGGGCCTCGCCATCGACCACCTCGGCAAGTGGCGTGAAATAAGCGTGACCGATGCAGTGATCGCGGTCGTACAACGCCTCAATACGGTCGTTGATACGCTCCAGCATCCGGCGCACATCAATCACTCCGTTGGCGGAAGTGACCACCAATCCTGCCAGCGGCGCACTGTTCTGATCACCTGCCACTTTCTCGGCGCGCGTGTCGGGCAGCAGCGGCACGAAGTCGAAGCGGCGGCGCAAGGCGGTGTCCAGTAAGGCGAGCGAGCGGTCCGCCGTGTTCATCGTGCCGATGATGTCGACGTTGGAAGGCACCGAGAACTTCTCGCCGGAATACGCCAACACCACTTCCACCGGCGGCGCGCTGCCATCCAAAGGGTCGCGCTTGTCGGCCTCGATCAGGGTGATCAGCTCACCAAAGATTTTGCTGATGTTGCCCCGGTTGATCTCGTCGATCACCATCGCAAAGCGCTGGTCGGGCGCCTGCCGCGCCTTGCGGCACAGCTCCTTGAATGCACCGGGGCGGATTTCGTAGGCCACTTCGCCCGCGTCGTCCGCATCGTCCGCCAGCACCGGGCGCAGCCCTTCGACGAATTCCTCGTAACCGTAGGACTGGTGGAAGGTCACGAAGCTGTAGCGCTGCTCGTAATCACGCTTGAGCAGTTGCATCAGCGTGTAGGTTTTGCCGGTGCCGGGCGGGCCGTAGTAGATGCGGTTGATGCAGGTGGCGACCGGCTTGCTGGCGGCAGGCTGTGCAGGCACCGGGGACAACGGCGCAAGGCCAGTGCCGATGCTGGCGGCCTCAATGGGGTCGCCCGCCAGGGTGGCCAGCTCGGCCAGATCGGTGCCGAAATACGGCTTGAGCAGGGTCGATTCGAATTCCGGCAGATCGTCCGCCCCCACCTGCCAGAAGGTGGTGTTGCCCTGCGGCGACCAGTATTTGGAATTGGCGGTGTAGCGATCCGTGCGCGTGGCAGGCTTAAGCACGCGGTAACTGCGCTGCAACCAGCCGTCGCCCTTGGCGCAGGGCGTGGCGTTTGAGGTGAACTGGCCGATGCGCTGCGGGCTGTTGCCGTGGCAGAGGAAGAACAGCGCGCCCACCGGCGCCTCATTGAACTTTTTTCCCTGCTCCTTGCCGGTGTCGCAGTGCATCACCGCCCACTGGCCATCGAGGTACTGCTGACGCTCGACGTCGGTGAAGTTGGGCGGGTTACCGTGCGAGAGCTTCCAGATGGCCAGGTTCTTCTGGCTCCACGCCTCCCACACCTGACGCCCGAACTCCAGAATGCCCATGCCCTCCGGGCGCTGGGCCAGCGCGGCTTGCTGCAGGGCGGCCATGCTTTGGCTGGCCGTGCCACCGGTGTGCGCGGCCAGCGGCGCACGCTTGAAGATGTCCACGATCACCGGCTGCTGCCGGTTCTGGTAGTGGAAGGCGATCTTCCACTTGAAGGCGTCGCCCAGATGCTCGAAGGCATCGATGCCATTCAGGTCGCCTTGCGCCGCCAGCGTGGCCACCTGCACCACAAAACCGCGCACTTTCTCGAAGGCTTCCTCGGCCGTCGCGCCCAGTGACGAATACCAGCCGTGGGTATCGGAGTAGCTCAACTTGCTGTCGTTGGTTTTCGTCTCGGTGTCCTTGCGCGAGAACACGCCGAACTTGAACGCCGAGCCGCCCCAGATGCTGCCCAGCTCGTCCAGCCGCGATTCGATCCAGTAGGTGAAACTGTCTTTCGAGCCCGCCTGCGTGTACTCGTCCAGTGTCATCAAAGCCAACCGCGAGGCGGGCCAGACGGCGAGGAACTCGTCCCACAAGGCGTATTGCTTCTGGAAATCACTCATGGGGCGGGCTCCTCGGTGGCGGTGAACAACGCGGCCTCGAAGGTGGCCCAGGCGGATTGGCGCAGGGTGGCGGCGGCGGCGCGCTTGGACTGCGCGTCGGTCGCGGCTTCGTTCAGTGCTCGCGCAAGCTCCTTTTGCCGGGCGAGCAGCGGTAGCGGACCCTTGAGCGCCTTGATGTCCTTGCCACCGATTGCGAAGTTGCCAACAGCCGTTCGGGCTGCTGCTTCAATCTGGCTTCGCACGGCAGGCACCTGAAGCAAACGCCAAAGAAATCCCGGTTCGATGCGCTCAAGATTTGGGCGGACACGAATGACCTTATCCGGAAAGATCATGTCGTCGATGTCTGCTTCGACAAGCGCCGACATACCGACATAGGCCAACGTGCCATTGGTGCGACACATCAGAATGTCACCGGCCTTGAGCGCGAACTGTTCGCGCAGGGCTGATTCGTCCGCGATGAACTTGTTTTCTTCCAGATCAAGCTGGCCCTTGGTGACAGCGCTGATTTTCAGGACGCGCAGCGAGGTTGCTTTCTTGGACGGCCCTTTCGAGCAACCGTGACGAACCTCCAGCAGTGCATTGCCTAGCGGCTCCGTCGATACCTCCGATGACGCAGCACCATTCCCGAGTGCGCCACGAAGGATGCCGTCGTGGCTCCACCGCTCCACATCCTTGAAGCGCGCCACGAACACCGGCCTGTCCGGCAGGGGCGGCGGCGGGGCCACACCCAGTGCGGTTTCAAACGCCTGCCAACCGACGCGCAGGGTGGCCTCGGCCTCCTGCTCCAGTTGCGCAGCGCGGCTCAGGTCGGCGGTGTAGGCGTCACAAAGCGCCTGCTGTCTCTCGACTGGAGGCAGTGGAATTTCCAGTGCCTCAAAAACGTCGAGCTTGACTTCTGTTCTTCCGTCCGCACCGGAACGGCTTGCCCACAGCCACTTCTTGAAGTCCTCAGTCTGCAAGAGCATCCGGAAATAGCGCGGATCAAGTTCTTCAAGATCAGGCTGGTAAACCTTGAAGTGCGATGTGACGACCACGTTGTCCCAACCAACAGGCACCACACCGACCGCGCCATTTTTCAGGTCGATCTTGGACAACGTGATGTCACCGGGGCGCGCCCAGAACAACGGCAGGCTGTAATCGGTTCCTTCCGCGACCTTGCGGCGCGAAATGTCTCCCCCGAAGTGGATGGTGATCGGTTGTAATCGATCGAATGTCCACTCCGCGCGATCCACTCGCTCATGTCGGGGCGAAAGCAAATCAGCAATCTTGCGACGTGGTAGGTGGGGAGCGATGTGTAGATGTGGGATCGTGAAAGCATCCCATCGATCCAACTGGCTCCAGCGATAAACCTCCATCATTCGCTGAACTCCGGGGTCGCCTTTTCATCTGCGCCCGAGTCAATCCAAGCCTCGAAACTCCGATACGCATTCAGCACCTTGGGCAACTCACTGGCCACGCCCTCGCCGGTCTCACCGGTGGAGGTGATGCCCACGGTCTTGGGCGCGGCAACGAACACGGGGTAGTCGAACAGCTCGCGCACGCGCGCCCACAGCGCGGCGGTGTGGGCTTCGTCGATGCTTTTGTACTTGGCTTTCAGCTCCGACAGCAGCGCGTCGCTGCGCTTTTGCACGGCGGCCAGGGCGGCGCTGGCCTGTTTTTTGAGTTCGGCGGCGGCCTTCTTGTGTTCCTTGGCCACTTCGCCGATCCAGACCGGCTTGCTCTGCGTGGTGGGCTGCGCCTGACGCGGGTAGGCTGGGGCTTCGCCCCGCTGCCAGGGCAGCAGCGTGCGTTGCAGGCCCAGCGCCGCCAGTTCGCCCAGCAGGCGCGCGGCCTCGGCATCGTCACCGCTGACGATGCGTGGGGCGTGGCTGGCGTGCGCATCCTTGCGCTGGGTATCAAACCCGGCGTCCAGCTCGGCGTGTGCCTGCGCCCAGTCGGCTTCCCACTGCGTGGCCTCGGCCTCGGTGAACTTGCGCAGGAAAACCAGCGAGGCTTTCACCGTGGCGTTGCTGGAGCGGAAGGTTTCTTCCGGCAGGCTGACCACGGCCAGCAGCTTGGCGCGGCCTTCGGCCCAGCGGCGCAGCCACGCCAGCGAGGGGTTGTTGAGGTTGCCGTCGGGCAGCACGATGCCCATGCGCCCGCCGGGTTTGAGCAGGTTGAGGCAGCGCTCGACGAAGATGAGTTCGGTGGGGCGGTTGTTCTTGCCCTTGCCGATCTCGAACAGATCGAGGATGGGCGTCTTGCTGGTGGCGGCTTGCAGCAGGCGGTTGTGACTCTCCTGCCACGGCGCGCCGTAGCCGCGCTCCTGGCAGCGTTGCAGGTAGGCGGCATCGGTGGGCACGCGGGTTTCATCGCTGCCGCCGACCTTCTGGTCTGCTCCGACGTTGGAGCCGAAGGGCGGATTGGTCAGCACCAGATCGAAACGGCCATCGAAGATGCCGTTGATGTCGAGCAGGCCATCGTGATAGTGGATGCCGCCGTGCCCGTCGCCGTGCATGATCATGTTCATCTTGGCGGTGCGGGCGGCGCGCGGTTCAGCGTCGGTGCCGTAGATGCACTGCCACGCCAGCCGCCCGACGCGGGTGTCGATGGGTTTGTTGTCGTCACCGCTGGGTAGCAGCTCGTGGTTGAGGCGCGAGAAGGCGGCTTCGATCTGCTGCTCCTCGTCCTCCTCGGGCAACTTCAGGGCTTCGATGCGGGTGCGCTCGGCATCTTTCTGCGTCTGGACGTCGGCCACGATCTGGCCGCGCACGTGCTCGAAGGCACGGATCAAAAAGCCGCCCGAGCCCGAGGCCGGGTCGCAGATCAGCTGGCCTTCCTGCGGGTTGAGCAGATCGACCATGAACTCGACCACCGGGCGCGGGGTGAAGAACTGGCCCAGTTCGCCCCGGAAGGTGGTGCCGAGGAACTTTTCGAAGGCCAGACCTTTGATGTCGTCGCCGGTTTTGGAGAGGTCGAAGCGTTCGAGCTGCTTGACGATGCGGCGGAAGGTTTCCTCCGAGATGTCGAGCTTGTCGGCGGCGGTGAACAGGTCGTCGGCGCGATAGAAGGCCTTGGTCTGCTCGAACAGGCCGTCGTGCACAGCCGGATCGGTGGGCAGGCGCACTTGCGCGCGTTTGTCCAGATAGTCGGTGGTGAAGGTGCCGTGCAGGCCGGATCGTTCGACGTACATCTTGATGAAAAGAATCTTCGAGATGGTGTCGAAGGCGCGGCCCGGGTCCATCTTGTGCACGTCGCGCAGGATGCTGTGGCAGACGAACAGCAGGTCCTGAAACTCCTTGCGGTTGAAGGCGCGCAAGGCATCGAGCACTTCCTTCAGGCGCTTGGCGTCGCCCCAGTCACTGGCCTTGGGGATTTCGTTGATGGCGACGAACTCGCCCGGCGTGCGCGCCACCAGCTTGAACACAGCGGTGTGGCGCTGATTGGTGGCGACGAAAATTTCGCAGCCCGAGGCCACGGTGTAGGACGCGGCCTGGTAGTAGTCGCGCTCCTGAATCTCGATGCTGTCGGTCTTGCACTCGACGACCAGCACGGGGAAGCGTTTGGCGGCCCGGTCATCGGTGGACTGCCAGATGACGATGTCGGCGCGCGGGCTGCGGTGGCCGTGCTGGGTGCGCTGCTCCTGATCCATCTGCTCCAGCGCATAGCCGTAGTGCTCGACCAGGGTGCGAACGAACTTTTGGCGGACGATTTCCTCGGGCTTGGCGCTGACATCGCGCCATTCCTTGCGTAAGGGTATCCATAGCCAGTGACCTTCCTGGTGCAGGGTGTCAGCGGCAGGAGGAAAAGGCAGGTTTGGTTTGTGGATCGGTTTCTTGGTCTTGGCCATGGGTCAGCTCTCAATCAATCTTGCTTTTGTTGTTCTTCATCCGCGCCACCGGCGCGCACCCACTCATCCACCTCGGAGAGCTGGAACTTCCACAGTCGCCCGATCTTGTGCGCAGGCATTCCACGGCGTTCACGCCAGCGGTACACAGTGTCCTTGGCGACGCCCAGATGCAGGGCAACTTGCTCGGCAGTAACCCAGGGTTCGGTGTTCATGACATTGGCGCTCAAATGGTCAAATCAAAGTCGTCTTAAATCGACTGAAGTCTATCATCGACATCCTTATCTGGCCATCGGCTTTCATCATCGACTGTTAACAATCAAACGCTTGGCTTCTTGATCGTTCAGCGCGTGAATGGTGGCGTCATCCATCAACCCGGAGCCTGCCATGAGCACCCAGCAAACAGCCCTCGACACTTACCTCCAACACTTGCCGATGATCCGCGACAAGATCGAAGCCCTGCGGCAACTGGCCGACAACCACTTCGGCCACGACCCGGACGCAATCCACTGGGGCCACGTCGGTGACCTTGGTCGGGTGGATCAGGCGCTGGATGAGCTGCTGGCGATCTTCGACGGTCAGACCAAGTGATGGAGGTTGCGATGGACGCACTGCTCAAACTCTCCTCGGCGCAAAGCCTGCTGCTGCGCACCGCAGCCCGTCGTACCGGTGGGCGCGTCATCCCGCCTGACACCCTGCGCGGCGGCGCGCGTGCCAAGGTACTGACTGCGCTGCTGCTGCGTGGCTGGATCGAGTCTGCTGACGGCGGCCACTTGCTGACCGACGCGGGGTATGCGGCCATCGGCAAGCAAAGGCTCGCGCCATCAGATGACGTCCAACCGATGGACACCACCGACGACCTCCAACTTCTGGAGGGCATCCCGGTGCGCCCTGACACCAAACTCGCCGCACTGGTGATGGCGCTACGCCGCCCGCAGGGTGCGACCAGTCTGCAACTGATGCTGGCCACCGGCTGGCAGCCGCACACTGTGCGCGGGGCCATCTCCGGGATGCTGCGCAAGAAGCTCGGCCTGAACGTGGTGCTGGCGCACAACGACAGCGGCGAGCGGGTATACCGCGTGATCTGACTACGGCAAGGGTGTCCAAATTCTGGAGGCCCTTGGCGATTTGCCGGCGCTTCTGACGGATCGGACGGGTCTTATCGAAATCTTCCGTGAGGCGCGCACGCGCACACGCGTATAGGCAGTTACGTTGAGATGCGTCCGATCCGTCAGGCCGGTGTGTTTTTTCTGGCTCTGACGCAGCTGACACGGTATGTCGAAACTCTCCATGAGGCGCACGCACGCGCACACGCGTAGGAGTTACGACGAACTGCGTCAGCTGCGTCAGGCCCAATCCTTTGCGGCCACAGCGCACGCGACCTGCAATGGCCGATGGGCTCACGAATCGTGAGGGCATCACACCGGGGCCCAGTGACGGATGTGACAGGTTTGCTGATTTGTTTCTCACGCGTGCGCGAGCGCACACATTACGGAGGGCTTCCGGCCAACCCGTCATATCCGTCACTCCCCAGCAGCCAACGCCGCAGTCGCCAGCACACAGCCCCTCCGATAAAATGCCTGTTGCGCCTGCGAAAGTTGCGAATCTGCGAATTGCGGTGGTTTTTTCGCAGGTTTCGCATGGCCATGCGCACGCGCTACGCCTTGTGCCACAAGGACTTTCGCGGGATTCGCACGATTCGCAAGCACAGGGGCAAACACGAGAAATGGCTGATCCATCGGCATCCGATTCAGCAGATCACCGCACCGGCGGTACGGGTGCCGAGCCATTCAATCCGCTGATCGGCGGCATCGATGACCTGATTGAGCGCTGCCGTGATTGCTGGCTGTGGCCCGAAGTGGCCACCGAACTGCAGGGCCTTGCGGAACTGATCAACCAAGCAAGAACGCATCTGACTGTTCTGCGCCAACCTGCCACGCCGGATTGGTCATATACAGCGGCTCTTGGGATCGCCCGCTCGATCACCTCCATCCATGAGCACGCAGAGCGTCACGGTAGCTACGCCACGGCGGCGCGCTACTTGTGGACGGCGGCCATTCCGAGCCGCGAGCCCACATTGAGCGATACACAGATTTACGCCTTGCTGGCCATCGTCGAAGCACGGACATCGGCCGAAGCCTTTTACGCCATCGCGGCAGGCCTTGAGGATGAGCTTCGGCGCAACGCCATCGGCCACGATGAAGTGGACGAAATCAGCTGGCTGCGCAGCGAGATCGCCCTGTGGGAGCGGGAGTCCTGGCGATGGGCCGATAGCACGCGGGCAGCGGCGGCACGCTTTCTACTGCAAGCCCAGTGGCATCAAGCATCTTCACCTGCGGGTGACATCCGCCAAGCCGAGCTGCGGATTACTCAGTTGAATCAGCAACTGGGGGCGCTGTCTGTGACCGCTGAAAAATTCCACGGCGGCAGGGCCAAGGGGGCCTATTCGCCGCTGACCCTCGCATTGATGCAAATAGTGCGCGAGGCCCGAAGCAGAGACTTGCACGACGTGCTTGCCCATATCGAGGAGTGTCTCGGCGAGGAAATCGAGAGCCTCATTCGCTTCGATGAAATTACCTCGGGCGAAGTCCAGTACTCCATTCTCACCAAGGGCAAGCTTGCCCAGATCAAGATCGATAGCCTGCGCCGCAAGCTGGCAGACCTGCCGGACGTTTAGCGGTATTCCGCCGTACCCCCTCTGTAGCCTGACTGACATCGACACCAATCGGTGTTCATCGATGGAAGGCAGCGCAGACAGATGGGACGGCAAGATCAGAACGGCACACCCGGCACAGCCAACGCGCTGCTGACCGAGGACGAAGCTGCCGCACTCCTCAAACTTCAACCGGCAACGCTGGCCACCTGGCGTGTGCGTGGTCGCCCCCATCTGCCGTTTGTGCGAGTGGGCCGCTGCGTGCGTTACCGCCAAGAGGACATCACGGCCTTTATCGCCCGCCACACCCGCCGTTCTACGGGCAAGGGGCTGGCATGAAGCCGTTTATCGCCGCTGCTGATGTGCCGTCGTGGGCGCAGCCGCCTGAACCTTTGCCGTTGGCTCGCGAGCTTGATCCGGCCACGCCCTTTCCGGTGGCAGCGCTCGGTGCAGTGGGCGCTGCGGTGGTCGAGCAGATGCACGCGGTTATTCAAGCCCCGCAGGCGCTGATCGGTCAGTCGATTCTGGCGGCGATGAATCAGGTGGCGCAGCCCTTTGCCAATGTGATCATCGACGGGCGCGTTTCGCCGCTGTCCGACTTCTTCCTCACCCTCGGTGAATCCGGCGAGCGCAAATCGGCCGTGGATGCTTGGGCCTTGGCGCAGGTGCGGGAGCGCCAGCGCGCCTTGATGGCCAAGTACCGTAGCGAGCGAGATGAGTTCGAGCAGGCGGCTTTGGTTTACGACACCCACGCCAAGCGGGTGCTGGCCGACAAGAAGCTTTCCAGTGAAGCCAAGCAGGCTCGGCTGGCCGAAACGCCGCGCCCGACTGCGCCGGTGATGCCGCTGTTCATCGTCTCGGAGCCCAGCACCGAGGCCATTCAACGCCAACTGATCATCGGTCTGCCGTCGATTGGTCTGGTCAATGACGAGGGCGGGCAATTCCTCGGCGGTTACGCGATGAGCGCCGAAAAGCGTCTCGGCACGCTGACCACACTGTCCAGGCTGTGGGATCGCGGCGAGTTCGACCGGGTGCGGGTGGGTGATGGCTCTGGCAGCTATTACGGACGGCGCCTGACCCTGCATCTGATGGTGCAGCCTGCCGTGGCTTCCAGCCTGCTGGCCGACCCACTGGCGCGTGAGCAGGGCTTTCTGGCGCGTTGCTTGGTGAGTTATCCGCAATCCACCGCCGGGCAGCGCCGCTACACCGAAACCGATATTGCCCAGACACCGGCCTACCGGGCTTACACCCAGCGCATGACGGCCTTGCTGGATCAGGCTTGGCCGCTGTCTTCTGAAAACGAACTTGATCCTCCGCTCATCACGCTGACGCCGTCGGCCAAATCGGCCTGGGTGGCGATCTACAACGACATCGAACGCAGTCTGGGCACCAACGGCCATTTGGCACCGGTGCGCTCACTGGCCTCCAAAGCACCGGAGCACATTGCCCGGCTGGCAGGCACCTTCGCCGTGTTCGACGGCGATGCGCAGATCGACAGCAGCCACATCGACCGCGCCGCACTGCTGTTGCAGCACTACCTGGCCGAGGCCATGCGCCTGTGGGGTGCTGGACAGGTATCCGCCGAACTGAAACTGGCGCAGGACGTATTGAACTGGCTGCGCGACAAGATGGGCCCGGGCCGCGTCATCCCGATGGCGGACATCTACCGCAAAGGCCCCTCGGCCATCCGCAGCGCCGGTGCCGCTCGCAAGGTGCTGCAGGTACTGACCCAGCACGGCTGGGTGATACCCGTCGAACACCCCAAGGTCAAAGAAGCCTTTCAGCTGGTGGCCGTGTGATGAATACGCGCATTTCACACCCCACGCCTGCGAATTTTGCGAATCCCGCGAAACACCGCGCCAGCACTGGCTTTGCGCCTTCGCACAACGCTGCGAAAGCTGCGAATCCCACATCCCGAACCCTGTACGCCACGCCGCCCGGCGTCTCCCCTTCCGTGGGCGGCATTCGATATGGAGAGCACAAATGAACGTCAATCCCTTCAGCAAAAAACCTGCCGCAGCGGTCACACCGAAATCCGCCAAGGGCGCATCGCCCCTGAACGAAATCGGTGACGTCAGCGCCGTGGCGCAAATGTTCGAGCGTCTGCGCCAGCAGAACGCCCAGTACGAGCAGGCCATTGCCGCATTGGTCGCCGCCAACCGCATCACCTGCGGCTGGGACAAGCCTGCCGAGCCGGAGATGAAACTCACCATCCAGCGCGAGCTGCTGGTGGCCTTGAATGACACCGATGCACTGGCCAAATTCGATCAGGAGCACCAGCAGGCACTGGCCAAGGAGCAAGCCGCCCGGGTGCAAGCCACGCAGCAGGTGTTGGAGGCACCGATCCGCGTCAAGGCGCTGGAGCAGCACATCCAGGAATTGGCCGGGCAGATGGTGGCTGGGCTGGATGAAGGTCTGATTGACCAGGAAATCCGCCGCATCTTCCGGCCCAGCGCGCAACGGATGCTCGCCGCTGCCAAGACCTTCGTGCAGGCGTGGCGCGAGATGCAGAGCGTGGAAGGCGTGCTGTTGCAGCGTGTGCGGCTGTTCCACACCTACGTGACCGGCGACTCCTGCGCCCGCTACGACCACGAGCTGATTGCCCGTCGCCGCGATGGCGAGCTGTTGCCCACGCTGATCGAGGGCCTGAGCTTCGAGGAACTGCGTGACCTGAACCACGAGTTCGATCGCACCGACAACGAACTGGTGAACGCGCTGGACAACGCCCTGCGCAGCAAGGGTTTCGATGGCTATGGCCTGAAGGTCTATCGCCCCAAGGGCAAGAACGATGAGCGCAAGATTTACGCGCCCGATCCCAACCCGCCCAAGAAGTACATCGACCCAGGCTATGGCCCGGCCACCGTTGTGCGCGTGGATGTGTGAGGACGGCCGCCATGGAAATCAATCCAGCCTCGCCAGACCTTACCGATGCCCTCGGCCGATTGCGCCAGCGGCATGAGCTTGGCCAGTCGATCCTTGATGCACTGCCGCCTGCTCAGCCTCAGCAGATCGGGCACGCCATTCAGGCCAGGCCGTCTGCATCCATTCAGCCCGCCAGCGTGGCGGCGCACCACGCCGGCCCGACACCACCGTCGTGGACGAGCCCGGGCCGTGACACCTTCGCCCCGGTTCAGTATCGGCAGCGCTTGGTGCGCCGTCGCCGGATGCTGGCGTGGTGGCAACGCTGGCTGCTGGTCGCGCTGCGATGGGAGCTGCGCCTGCAACGCTGGATGCGCAAGCGACAGCAGCGCAGGCAGCGCTTACAGCGGCTGCGGCATCGACCCCGCCCCAGGTGAAACGGGTCCTTCCTGGCCAAATTCCCATGCGGGGGGCGCGAGCGCGCTTCCCCTTTAGCGACAGCACGCAAAAACAGGTTACCACCCGGCAGGTTACCGGCCTCGGTTACCACCCCGGCGCGCTGGGTTACCAGCATTCAAGGAGCACGCAATGAACACCACCACAGTCAACGCCACCGGCCACACCGGCCAGCCGCTGGCCCATTACGACCCCGAAGTCGCCCAGCGCGTACAGGGCTGGCTCGACAGCGGGCAGCCCCTGGTCTGGATTCCGATCCTGAGCCAAGAGAACTTCCCCGACACGCCCCCTGAGACCTTGCACTGGCTTGATTCGCAGCAAGCGGCCCTCCACGTGCCAATTGGCGCACCGGCCGACCTGCTGCGGATGCCCGAAGGCGTGACCGGCTGGCTGATGCCTGAGGGCGCCGTGGATACCGATGTGGCCTGCGGTGTGTGGAATGGCGAGCTCTACATCCTGGGCGTAAAGGACAAGCGCAACGGCTGCAAGCAGACCTTGCTGAGTGGCTTTGCTGATCGCGCCACAGAGGGCGCCGATCCCGCCAACCAGAGCGCGGTTTGACTTGGCTTGTGCCCGCCACAGCGCGTTCATGCAGGTGTCTCAACCACAGGAGTTTTTGCCATGACCGATGCCACGCACGCCGGCGGCCCCCACACATCCCTGCGCGCCCAGCTCGCCGCACTGCCTTCCCTGCCGATGGCCAGCCTTTGGGCGCTGTGGGATCAGCACTTTCCCCGGCGGCCCAGCCACCGCAATCGCCACTACGTCGAATCGCGTCTGGCCTACCGCATCCAGGAGCAGGCCTGCGGGGCGCTGCCCACCAACATCCGCAAGATGCTGGTCGAGGCCGGGGCCAAGCATTCCAAGATCAAGTCCGCCGCCGGGCGCAGCACGCAAACCTTGCTGATGCCCGGCACCACGCTGATCCGCGAATGGGATGAGCGGCAGTATCGCGTCACTGTCACGCCCGACGGCTTGTACGAACTGAACGGCCAGATCTTCAAAAGTCTGTCGGCGGCGGCGCGTCACATCACCGGCACGCAGTGGAATGGGCCGAAGTTTTTTGGCCTGCGTGACGGCAAGGCAGGTGCGCGATGAAGGCCGCGATTGCATCCCCTGCCGTGCCACCCAAACGCTGCGCGGTGTACTGCCGCGTCTCCAGCGACGAACGGCTCGATCAGTCCCCTGAATCCGTGTTCGTAAAAGATCAAACCTCTCCTGCGGCTGCAAGCGGATGA
>CALEZI010000116.1 GCA_937928755.1 uncultured Rhodanobacteraceae bacterium
GAGGCCAACGGCTCTGCTTAATGCTCCAACGAGATTCGGGACTCAGCGAAGCATGTCGAGGCGATTCTCCATCGCGCAGCACCCGGTGAGCAGAAGTAGGGCAGGGGGCGGGGTGATCGACCATCGGCTTAGCTTCGCGCGCCGTCGCAGATCGAACCTCGACACAGCACGAACGGGCGATTGTGCAGGTCCCCCGCCCCGTGACCCTTGCCCCGCTTCTGCCCGCAGTACTCACGTGAGCTTCCCCTCCATTTCCTTCGCCTGCGAGCGATGGAAAATCATGATCGGAATGATCAGCAGACCGAGCATGATCATCGCCACGGCGGAGGCCACCGGCCAGTCGCGGTTGTTGAAGAACTCCTGCCACAGTACGCGTCCGATCATCAGCGTGTCCGGGCCGCCGAGCATTTCCGGGATGACGAATTCACCAACGACGGGAATCGCCACCAGCATGCAGCCGGCGATGATGCCCGCCTTGGACAAGGGCAGCGTGACCTTGAGGAAGGCCTGCCACGGTTTGGCGCCAAGGTCCGATGCCGCTTCCAGCAATCGGTGGTCGTGCTTGACCAGGTTGGTGTAGAGCGGCAGCACCATGAACGGCAAATACGCATAGACAATGCCGATGTAGACCGCGATCGGGGTGTGCAGCAGCTTCAACGGCGCGTCGATCACGCCGAGATTGAGCAGGAAATTGTTGATCAAACCGTTCGGCTTCAAGATGCCGACCCAGGCATAGATGCGGATCAGGAACGAGGTCCAAGACGGCAGGATGACCAGCAGCAATGCGATGTTGCGCGCGGCGGGCGACAGCCGCGAAATGGCATAGGCCATCGGGTAGCCGATCAACAGGCAGAGCGTGGTCGAAATGACCGCAATCTTCAGCGAGCTCAAGTAGGCGTTGATGTAAAGGCTGTCGCCGAGCAGGTACAGGTAGTTCTCGCCGCGCAGCTTGACCACCGGGAAGCCGTCGACCCAGTACAAGACGTCGGTGTAAGGCGGCATTGCGATCGCCGCCTTGGCGAAGGAAATCTTCAATGCGATCAGGAACGGGATCGCGAAGAACAGCAGCAGCCAGATGTAAGGTATCGAGATCAGGCCCCAGCGGGCGCTGGGGAGTAGACGTCGCCATCCGCGGGCGCGTGCGCTCATGACGTCAGCACCACGCCTTCGAGGTCACCCCAGGAAATCCAGACCGGATCGTTCCAGGTGAAACTCTCCGACGCCCAGCGCTGTTGATTGACGAAGTTGCACATCACCTTGGTGCCGCGATCGAGGCGGATGTGATACACCGAGTGATCGCCGAAATAGGCGATGTCCTCGATGATTCCATGCGCCTTGTTGTGCGGTTCGCCGGGCTCGTCCTTGCTGATCTGCACCTTTTCCGGACGCAGCGCGAAAGCGACGTCCATGCCGGTGAACCCGGTCACGCCGTGCGCGACATAGATCGGGTCCGGCAGGCTGGGGCAGGCGATGGTGACGTAGTCTTTCTCGTCCTTGTCGATCTTGCCCTCGAACAGGTTGACCGAGCCGATGAACTCGGCGGTGTAGCGGCTGTTCGGCTGCTCGTAGATCTCATCCGGCGAGCCGATCTGGCGAAAGCGCCCGGCTTCCATGATCGCAATGCGGTTGGCCATGGTCATCGCCTCTTCCTGGTCATGGGTGACCATGACGCAGGTGACGCCCAGCGTTTCGATGATGTTGACCAGTTCCAGTTGCATCTGCGAGCGCAGCTTCTTGTCCAGCGCACCCATCGGTTCGTCGAGCAGCAGAAGTTTCGGACTCTTCGCCAGAGAGCGCGCCAGCGCCACGCGCTGCTGCTGTCCGCCCGACAACTGATGCGGCTTGCGCTTGGCGAACTTGTTCATCTGCACCAGTCCGAGCATCTCGTCGACGCGCTTCTGGCAGGCATCCTTGGGCACGCCGTCCTGCTTCAGTCCGAAGGCGACGTTCTGCTCCACCGTCATGTGCGGAAACAGCGCGTAAGACTGGAACATCATGTTGATCGGCCGCTGGTAGGGCGGCAGGTCGGTGACGTCCGCACCGGCCAGCACGATGCGACCGGAAGTGGGCTTCTCGAAACCCGCCAGACAGCGCAGCAGCGTCGACTTGCCGCACCCGGATGCACCCAGCAACGCAAAGATCTCGCCCTGGCGGATCTTGATGCTGACATCGTCGACCGCGACAAAACCGTCGAACTCCTTGCGCACCGTGTCGATGACCAGATAGTCGTCGACGCCGCGTTTGTCCGGCTTGGCGCCCGGAGGGCTCGTCGCCGCAGGACTGGGTGTGCTCAAGATCGCTGACGTCATGCGGTACTCCGGGCTGCGCGTGATCGGAAGTCAGGCAGAGGCGCGGAGGCGCGGAAAGGATCAGTTTGATCATCCGCGCTTCTCCGCGCCTTCGCGTTGGCGCGTGAGAAGCGCTACTTTCCTGTCTTGATGGTCGTCCACGAGCGATTGAAGATGCGGTCGACCTCAGGCGGGATCACGGCGAGGTTGAACAGCGTCGCCTGGACTTCCGGTGTCGGATAGACGCGCGGATCGCCGGTCACGGACTCGTCGACCAATGATTTGGCCGCCGCGTTGCCGCTGGCATAGGCCACGTAGTTCTGGATGCCGGCCATCACGTCCGGGCGCAGGATGTAGTTGATGAAGACGTGGGCGTTGTTCGGGTGTTCGGCGTCCTTCGGAATCGCCATCATGTCGAACCACATCGGTGCGCCCTGTTTCGGGATGCTGTAACCGACCACGACACCCTTGCCGGCTTCCTCGGCACGGGCGGCGGCCTGGATTACATCGCCGGACCAAGCGATCGCCAGGCAGGCATCGCCGTTGGCGAGTGCGTCGATCACTTGCGAAGAATGAAACTGGGTGATGTGCGGGCGGATCTTGAGCATCAGGTCGACGCCCTTCTGGATCACCGCCGGATCGAAGCTGTTCGGCTCTTCGCCGAGATAGAGCAGCGCGATCGGCAGGATTTCGGACGGCGTGTCGAGCACGTAGACGCCGCAATCGGTCATCTTCGAGATGTATTCGGGTTCGAAGAACAGCTTCCAGTCGTCGACCGGGGCGTTATCGCCGAGGCGCTCCTTGAGCTTGCTTTCGTTGTAGGCGATGCCGGTGGTGCCCCACAGATAGTTCGCCGAATAGGTGTTGTCCTTGTCGTTCTGCGCGATCAGGGCCTGGATCTGCGGATCCATGTTGGCGTAGTTCGGAATCTTGCTCTTGTCCAGCGGCATGAATACGCCGGCGGCGATCTGCCGCGCGAGGAAGGTCAGCGACGGCACCACCACGTCGTAGCCGGACTTCCCGGTCATCAACTTGGCTTCGAGCACCTCGTTACTGTCGAACACATCGTAGGTGACCTTGATGCCGGTCTCCTTCTCGAAGTTCGCGATGGTGTCCTCGGCGATGTAGTCGGACCAGTTGAGCACATTGACGACCTTGGGCTCTTCGGCCGGCGCTGCCGGAGCCGCCTTGGGTGCGTCTGCCGGTGCTGCGGCAGTGTCTTTCGGCGCCTCGGTCTTGCCACAAGCGAAGATGCTGGCGCAGGCCAGTGCCAGCAGGCTGATTCGGAGTTTCATCGGGTGCTCTCCTTTAGGGTTGGCGGCGCGTGGCCGAGACCGGATTCGGTGTTGCTGTTTTTCCCATTGTGAAGCCCGCGTGTCAATCGGCGCGGTACCTGCGGGGGCGACCTCGTGTCGCGGTTCTGGCTTTCTGTGGGAGCGACCTTGTGTCGCGATCTCTTGCTCCTGCAAAGGCTCAGAGCTCGCGGGACGAGCCCGCTCCCACTGAGAGCCAAAAGCTCGCGGGATAAACCCGCTCCCACAAGAGCGGCACCGGTCACAGCGCCATCCCCAGCTCCTTCGCCGTTTGATCCAATGACTTCCACGCCTTCTCGACCAACTCGTCAATCTGGCTGCGGCTGATGATCAGCGGCGGCGACAGCAGCATCGAATCGTAGGTGGCACGCAGGATCAGGCCGTTCTTGAGCGCGATGTCGCGGCAGAGCACGCCGACCTTGCCGCGCTCGGCGAAGAACTTGCGCTCCGGCTTGTTCGGCACCAGTTCCAGTGCGCCGACCATGCCGGCGATGCGCGCCTCGCCGACCAGCGGATGCGCGCCGAGCTCTTTCCAGCGCTGCTGCAGGTAGGGGCCGGTGTCGGTCTTGCAGGTGTCGACGATCTTCTCGTCCTCGAGGATGCGGATGTTTTCCAGCGCCACCGCGCAACACACCGGATGGCCCGAATAGGTGTAGCCGTGCGCGAGTTCGCCGCCCTTGGTCGCCAGCACGTTGGCGATGCGGTCGTTGAACATCGAGGCGCCGAGCGGGATGTAACCGCTGGTCAGGCCTTTGGCGATGGTCATGATGTCCGGCTTGAAGCCGAAGTACTGCGAGCCGAACCACTCGCCGGTGCGGCCGAAGCCGCAGATCACTTCATCGGCGACCAGCAGCACATCGTACTTGCGACAGATGCGCTCGATCTCCGGCCAGTAGGTCATCGGCGGGATGTAGACGCCGATCGCGCCCATGATCGGCTCGCCGATGAAGGCTGCAACGCGCTCGGGTCCGAGTTCGAGGATCTTGGTTTCCAGCCGGCGCGCGGCGACCAGGCCATATTCCTCCGGTGACAGATCGCCGCCATCGGCGAACCAGAACGGCGGATCGATATGGTGGATGTTCGGGATCGGCAAGCCGCCCTGGGCGTGCATGCCCTTCATGCCGCCGAGGCTGGCACCGGCAACGGTCGAGCCGTGATAGCCGTTGAAACGACCGATGAAGATGTTTTTCTGCGGCTGGTCCTGCACCGCCCAGAAGTGCCGCACCATGCGCAGAATGGTGTCGTTGGCCTCCGAGCCCGAGTTGGCGAAGAACGCGTGGTTCAGATCAAACGGCGACAGTTCGGCGAGCTTCGCCGAAAGGCGGATGGTCGGCTCGGTGGTGCACGAGAAGAAGCTGTTGTAGTAAGCCAGCTCGGTCATCTGCTTCGCCGCCGCGGCGCCCAGCTCCGGCCGCCCATAGCCGATGTTGACGCACCAGAGTCCTGCGAAGGCATCCAGCAGCTTGCTGCCCTCGCCATCCCAAACGTACACCCCCTCGCCACGGGTCAGCAGGCGCGTGCCGCGCTTGGCCAGCGCCGCGTTGTCGTTGAACGGATGCAGGTGGTAGGCAGCGTCGAGTTGCTGCAGGGTGCGGGTGTCGAGGGTCATGGTCTCTCCCGAGAGTGAGGCTAAGAGCGATTTGTCCGCAAAGGACGCAAAGGACGCAAAGAAAGCAGGATTCGTGTTTGCTCTCGCCAGATCCCGCGTTGCTGGGCCAGAGTGCAAAGCTTCCCTACTCCTCACTCCACATTTCCTTTCGCTTTCCTTTGCGTTCTTTGCGTCCTTTGCGGACAAAAACAGTCTTTCTTACATCGTGAAACCCACTTACACCGTCAGCAGCAAGAACTCCCGCTCCCACGAACTGATGACGCGCAAATAGGTTTCGTATTCCTTGCCCTTGACCGCGGTATAGCAGTCGACGAAACGCTCGCCGAGCAGGCCGCGCAGGGCTTTGCAGCCTTTCAGTTCGATCAGCGCGCTTTCCAGCGAGCGGGGCAGGGCGTAGCCCTTGTCCTGGGCGCTGGCGGTGATCGGTTCGGTGGGCAGCAGTTTCTCGACGATGCCGAGGTAGCCGCAGGCGAGCGTCGCGGCCATGGCGAGGTAAGGGTTGGCATCGGAACCGGCGAAGCGGCTCTCGACACGGGTGTTCTCGCGGCTGTCCATCGGCACGCGCAGGCCACAGGTGCGGTTGTCGTAGCCCCATTGCACATTGATCGGCGCAACCTGACCGATGGCGAGTCGGCGATAGGAATTGACGTTCGGCGCGAAGAACGGCATCGCCATCGGCACGTACTTCTGCAGGCCGGCGAGGTAGTGCGAGAAGATCTCGCTGTGCTGACCGGCCTTGTCGCCGGCGAACACATTTTCGCCGTCGGCATCCAGTAGGCTCTGGTGAATGTGCATCGCGCTGCCCGGCTCGTTCTCCATCGGCTTGGCGAGAAACGTGGCGTAGATGCCGTGGCGCAGCGCCGCTTCGCGCATGCTGCGTTTGAACAGGAACACATGGTCGGCGCGGGACAGCGCGTCCTTGTGTTCGAAGTTGACCTCCAGCTGGCCGGCACCGGATTCGTGGATCAACGTGTCGACGTCGAGTTCCATGGTCTCGGCGTAGTCGTACATCAGATCGAGAATCGGGTCGAATTCGTTGACGGCGTCGATCGAATACGACTGCCGTGCCGTTTCCGGACGACCGGAGCGACCGGCGGGCGGCTGCAGCGGAAAGTCCGGGTCGGTGTTCTTCTGCACCAGGAAGAACTCCAGTTCCGGCGCCACCACCGGGCTCAGGCCCAGGTTTTCGTAGAGCGAAAGCACCCGGCGCAGCACATTGCGCGGCGCCAGGTCGTGCGGGCGGCCTTCGCGCGTGTAACAGTCGTGAATGATCTGCGCGGTGGGATCGCTCGCCCACGGCACCATGCGCACGGTGTCCGGGTCAGGGCGCAGGTACATGTCGGAATCGGACGGCGACACCAGTTCGTCGTATTCGTCCGGATAGTCGCCGGTGACCGTGGTGGCGAAGATGCCCTCCGGCAGGCGCGTGCCGTAATCGTGCGAAAACTTGGTCGCGGGGATGATCTTGCCGCGCGCGTTGCCTGTGAGGTCAGGAACCAGGCACTCGACTTCGGTAATGCGGCGATCCTTGAGCCAGCGTTTCAGCGAGCTCTCCTGCTCCGCCGCCTCGATTCGCCGTTGCTGGGTTTTCTTGCGGGACATGGTCAGATTCTCGCGTGGGCGCGACGACGTACGGCCTCGGCGAAACGCTTGAAGATGCCGAGGTAGAACGGGTTCTGTGTGACCTTCCATTCGGGATGCCACTGCACGGCCAGCAGGAAAGTGTCGGGGTGGTCGAGTCGGATGGCTTCGATCAGTCCATCGGGAGCGACCGCCTCGACGACCAGTTCGCGGCCTAGCGTGCGGATGCCCTGGCCATGCAGGGAATTGACCATGGCGCTGTCGCTGCCGGCGATGTCCGCCAACAGCCCGCCGGCGGTCAGTCGCACCAGGTGCGCCGGCGCGTACTGAACGTCGAGCGGTTGCGAGGTGTCTTCGCGATGATCGTCATGGCCGGAGGTCTCGTGTACTTTCTGCAGCAACTTGCCGCCGAACGCCACATTGACTTCCTGGAAGCCACGGCATACCGCCAGGATCGGCACCCGGGCAGCGACCGCGGCATGGATCAGCGACAGCGTGTTCGCGTCCCGATGCGGATCGTGAAGGTTGCCGGGGTAGCTCGGTTCGTCCGAATAGTGATGCGGTTCGATATTGCTGTACGAACCGGTCAGCAGGATGCCATCGAGCTGCCCCAGCAACGATTCCAGCGCCAGCGGCGGATCCAGAGACGGCAGCAGCAGCGGCATGCCGACACCGGCATCCACCAGCGCGCGGATGTATTTCTCGCCGACCGCCTGGAATGGATGCGGTCCGATGATCTTGCGATCGCAGGGGACGCCAATGAGGGGTTCGCTACGCATGCAAGGCTCGCGCTTCGAGTGACGGCAAGTTACGCGGACTGGTGCATTTTTTCAACAGTGTCGAAGCAAAGGCGGGGCTGGGGGCTGGGGGC
>CALEZI010000117.1 GCA_937928755.1 uncultured Rhodanobacteraceae bacterium
CTTCTGCACCACGTGCTTCATGTCCCAGGGCGCCAGGAACTGGCCCTTCTTGATGTTGACCGGTTTCCCCGCGCGCGCGACGTTCTGGATGAAATCGGTCTGCCGGCACAGGAATGCCGGCGTTTGCAGCACATCGACCACCTCAGCAACCTCGTCCATCGGCGTGTACTCGTGCACATCGGTCAACACCGGCACGCCGATCTGGCGCTTCACCTCGGACAGCACCTTCAGGCCCGCGGCCATGCCCGGCCCGCGGAACGTGGTGCCCGACGAGCGATTAGCCTTGTCGAAACTGGACTTGAAGATGAATGGAATACCCAGGCGCCCGGTAATTTCCTTGAGCGACCCGGCGACATCGAGTTGCAACTGCATCGATTCGATGACGCAGGGGCCGGCGATCAGGAAGAACGGACGGTCGAGACCGACAGGGAAGCCGCAGAGGAGCATGGTCGGAGTGTTCCGTTAGCTGGTGTTGAATACAGGTATTGGTTGGTGTCGGTGTTGGAAAGATCAGAGACCACTGCAAAGATGGGGCAGTGCGAGTTGTGCCCGTCCATCACTGACACCAGGATGCAACACCAGGTTCACGTCTGGTCCTTCCTATACCAACACCAGTAAGCAACACCGCTCTCAAACGGCGACGGTGCTTTTCACCCCCGCATTGCGCGCTGCCTTCTGCGCCCGCGCGGCGCGCACAAAGCCTTCGAACAACGGGTGGCCGTCGCGTGGATTCGAGGTGAACTCGGGGTGGAACTGACACGCCAAGTACCACGGGTGATCCGGCAGTTCGACAATTTCGACCAGCAGATCGTCGATCGAGCGACCGGAAATCACCAGGCCCAGCTGCTCCAACTGCTGGCGGTAAAAATTGTTGAATTCGTACCGGTGGCGATGGCGCTCGCGGATGATCTCGTTAGCGTACAACTGGCGCGCCAGCGTGCCCGGCTTGAGGCGACACTCCTGCGCACCGAGACGCATGGTACCGCCGAGGTCCGAAGTCGCCGTCCGACGTTCCACCTGACCGCTGCTGGTGCGCCATTCGGTGATCAGCGCAATCACCGGATGCGCACAGTCGCGACTGTTCTCGGTGCTGTTGGCGCCGTCCAGTCCGGCAATCGAGCGGGCAAAATCGACCACCGCCGCCTGCATGCCGTAGCAGATGCCGAAATACGGAATCTGGTTGAGGCGCGCGTGTCGGGCGGCCAGCACCTTGCCCTCGAAGCCGCGTTCGCCGAAACCACCGGGCACCAGGATGGCGTCGGCGCCCTCCAGCACTTCGGCGCCCAGGCGCTCCACATGTTCGGATTCGACCCAGCGCAGATTGACCCGCGTGCGCTGGCGCAAGCCGCCATGGCGCAAGGCCTCGGACAACGACTTGTAGGCATCCGAGTGCTCGACGTACTTGCCGGCAATGACGATCTCGACCTCGTCCTCGGGGTGTTCGCAGGCCTCGACCACACCCTCCCATTCGGAGAGATCAGCCGGCTTGGCGGGCAATCGAAGACGATCAACGACGATCTGATCGAGAGACTGATCGTGAAACCACTTCGGCAGTTTGTGAATGATGTCAACGTCGATCGCCGAGATCACGGCGTTCACCGGCACATTGGTAAACAGCGCAATCTTGCGGCGCTCGGATTCCGGCAAGGCCTGCTCCGAACGGCACAGCAGCACGTCCGGCTGAATGCCGATGGAGCGCAATTCCTTGACCGAATGCTGGGTCGGCTTGGTCTTGATTTCGCCCGCCGCCTTGATGAACGGCACCAGTGTCAGATGAATGAACAGCGCGTGATCGGGCCCACGCTCGATGCGGATCTGGCGGATCGCCTCCAGAAACGGCAGCGACTCGATGTCGCCGACCGTGCCGCCAACCTCGACCAGCGCCACGTCGTAGCCCTGCGTGGCTTCGTCGATGCAGCGCTTGATCTCATCCGTGATATGCGGAATGACCTGTACCGTGGCGCCGAGATAATCGCCTCGGCGCTCCTTCTTGATCACGTTTTCGTAGATGCGGCCGGTAGTTACGTTGTTCTTCCGCGTCATCCGCGTGCGTACGAAGCGCTCGTAGTGGCCGAGATCCAGGTCGGTCTCCGCGCCGTCGTCGGTGACGTAGACCTCGCCATGCTGGAACGGGCTCATCGTGCCCGGATCGACGTTGATGTACGGGTCCAGCTTCATCATCGTCACGCGCAGGCCGCGTGACTCGAGAATGGCGGCCAGAGAAGCGGAGGCGATGCCTTTGCCCAATGAGGACACGACACCGCCGGTGACGAAGATCAGGGGGGTCATCAGAAGTTCCGGTAACAACAAACCGGGGCCATAGTCTACCTGTCCGCGCCCGACTCCGCCCACGATCAATTCAGGGCCGATGCAGGTGTGGCGATTGTCGAACAGCGTTGAGGAAGCACCAGCGAGTGCGGCTTTTCGAGCCCCAACGCCGTGAGAAGCGTGGCCTTTGCGCGTCCAGACTTGTCTGGACGCTTTCACCCGAAATCCACAAGCGTCGATTCAATTCGGGACCCATCGGAGCCAAGTCAGGGCAAGTCGGGTCCCCGCGGAGGATCGGTTTGCGTCGTCCGCTCAGCTTGCATCCCGTCCGAGTTGGGTTTTGGGTACGATGACGGCATCACCCGGGAGCACTCCGAACTTGTCCCTGCTGCAACGCTTGAAACCCTTCAGATTTGTTGGCGAATCCTTGCCCTGCGCGCTCTGCGGCGGGTTGCAGCGTTGCGTGGTCGGCGCCCGCGACCGCTACTGGAAACCTTTGCGCAACGTGCTCTGCAACCGTTGCGGCCTGGTATTCCTCGATCCCATGCCGACCGCCGAAGAAATCGAGCGTTATTACCGCGACGAGTACCGCCAGCATTACCACGGCGATTCGAAGCCGCGCGCCAAGGCACTGCTGCGCGACGAACGTGGCGCGCGCGAGCGGGTGGCGCTGCTGGCGCCGCTGCTGCGCAAGGGACACCGTGTACTGGACATCGGCGCCGGCACCGGCGCCTTCGTCGCGGCGGCAGCAGCGGCCGGCTGGACGGCGGAAGGCGTCGAGCCGCATCAAGGCTTCGCCGCCTTCGCCCGCCAGTTTTACCGCGCGAACATCCATGCGACGCTGCTCGAGGACGCCCCGCTTGCCGACGCCAGTTTCGACCTGATCACCAGTTCCCACGTGTTCGAACACTTGCGCTCGCCCGACCTCGCTTTCGCGCGCGTGCACCGCCTGCTCAAGCGCAACGGCGTATTCCACATCAACGTGCCCGACATCGCCGACCCGGCACGCACGCCAAGCGCGCGCTGGCATTTCGGCCACCTGCATGGATTCACGCGCGAGAGTCTGTCGATGCTGGCCTGGCGCTGCGGCTTCGAAGTGCTTGCCGAGTCGCCCGCCCACGGACCCAACCTGCTGCTGCAGCGACTCGACCAGCCGGTTGCCGATTGGATGCGCTATCCCGGTCACGCCGAGCGCATGCGCCAATTCTTCGCCGAGCACACCAGTTGGCGGCATTTCACCTCGGCGACGCCATACCGTCGCTTCCTCGCCCGCATGCGTCGTTTCCGCCGCGAGCGCAGCGAACTGCGGGGCTAGTGTGGTTTGCCATTAATTCGTTGAATTATTTCCGCGCCTTTTGGCCCGAATGCGTCGTTGTTCGTCGTCGCCATAGCCCTGCTATGACTCCTCCTCTCGCCTAGCCTCCGGCCAAAATGCATCGGAAATTTCTTCAGCCAATTAATGGCAAACCACACTAGCGGCCGCGACCGGGTTGCGCCACCGCTACAACCGCCAACGCTTCCCCGCTATCCTCCGCCGCCGTCGCCGCAGCAGGAACGCAAAAATGCAGCTCGCTCAAGTCAAGGCAGCGATCACTGGCGGTGCCTCAGGACTCGGATACGCGGTCGCCGAACGCCTGGTCGCCGAGGGCGCCAGCGTGACCTTGCTCGACGTCCAGGACGAAAAGGGTGCGGTGGCCGTCGTCAACCTGGGTGAGCGCGCGCGTTATCTGCGCACCGATGTCACCCACGAGGAAGGCGTTGCCGGCAGCATCACGGCCGCCAGCAACATGATGGGTGGGCTGAATGCCGTGATCAGCTGCGCCGGCATCCTCGGCGCCGGCCGCGTGCTCGGCAAACAGGGTCCAATGCCGCTGTCGCAGTTCGAAACCACGGTGCGCGTCAACCTGATCGGCAGCTTCAACGTCGCCAAGGCCGGTGCACAACTGATGCAGAGCAACACACCCGGGACCGACGGCGAACGTGGCGTCATCATCAACACTGCATCGATCGCCGCCTTCGAGGGGCAAATCGGTCAGGCCGCCTACTCCGCGAGCAAGGGCGGCGTGGTCGGCATGACGTTGCCGATGGCTCGCGAACTGGCCAGATTCGGAATCCGCGTGATGACCGTCGCACCGGGCATCTTCATGACGCCGATGGCCGGCGGCATGCCAAACGAGGTCAAGGCCAGCCTCGAAGCCATGGTGCCATTCCCGGGACGCCTCGGCGAACCACTCGAATTCGCCGACGCCGTCTGTTTCATCCTGCAGAATCGCTACATGAACGGCACCACGCTGCGCCTGGATGGCGCGGCCCGGATGCCGGCGAAGTGAGTGAAGCAGGAAAAGGGGAAAAGGAAAACGGAAAAAGGGAGAGCAACTCGAGGCCGGCTCCCATTTTGTTCCAATCAACCTGATTATGGACCCCAGCTCGCGCGCCTCCGCTCCTACCCTTTTCCTTTTTCCCTTTTCCTTTTTCCTCCCCATTTTCCTTTTTCCCGCCCCCATGAAAGCCACCGACATCAAACGCGGCACCGTCGTCGAATACCAGGGCAAGTTCTGGATGATCCGCGACGTCGAACGCAGTGCCCCGACCGGGCGCGGCGGCAACACCACGTTCCGTTTCGTCATGTACCAGGTCGGCAACGACATCAAGACCGATGTCAGCCTGCGCGCCGACGACGAGTTGCCGGAAGTCGAACTCAGCCGTCGCGAGGCCACCTTCTCCTACATGGACGGCGACAACTACGTGTTCATGGACGCCGAGGACTACACGCAGTACACGCTATCGCCGGCAATGGTCGGCGATCTGCCGTCGTATTCGTCCGACGGCAACCTTGAAGGCGTGCAATTGTTGCTGATCGATGGCGATCCGGTTGGCCTCAAGCTGCCGCCATCGGTCGAACTCGAAGTGGTCGACACCGCACCCTATGTCAAGGGCGCCAGCGCCACTGGCCGAGCCAAACCGGCCCGACTGTCGACGGGCATGGAAATCCATGTGCCCGAGTACATCGAGAACGGCACGCGGGTGAAGGTCAACACCGAAACCGGCGAGTTCAGCGGGCGCGCCTGAGGCACCGACCGATGTAGGCCGTGTGTGCCGCGCAGCGGCTCACCGGCGCTCCTCGCATCGCCCGCGACGCAAGCGCCGGTGAGCGCGATGAAGCTGCGCACACACGGCCTACAATTGCGACAGCGGCGCCGCAGGCGGGGCGCCCTCCAAAGACCCATCACACTGCGATCGGCGCCTTGATTGCCGGGTGCGACTGGTAGCCGACGATCTCGATGTCGTCGAATCGGAAATCTTCGATCCGCCGGCGCTCCGGATTCAGCCGCAGTTGCGGCGCCGGCAGCGGCGCACGCGTCAGTTGCAGCTGTGCTTGCTCCAGGTGGTTCAGGTAAAGGTGCGCATCGCCCAGCGTGTGCACGAAATCGCCCGGTTGCAGGGCGCACACCTGCGCCACCATCGCCGTCAATAGCGCGTACGACGCAATATTGAATGGCACGCCGAGGAATACATCGGCGCTGCGCTGGTACAACTGACACGACAGTCGCCCGTCGGCCACGTAGAACTGAAACAGCGCATGGCACGGCGCCAACGCCATCGCCGGCAGGTCTGCGGGATTCCAGGCACTCACGATCAGACGCCGCGAATCCGGATCACGCCGGATCTGCGCGATGACCTCGCCGAGCTGGTCGATGGCAGCGCCACCGGGCGTCGCCCAGGAACGCCACTGCTTGCCGTAAACCGGGCCCAGATTGCCCTCTTCGTCGGCCCATTCGTCCCAGATGCTGACGCCATTCTGGCGTAGATATCCGATATTGGTATCGCCGGCGATGAACCACAGCAACTCGTGGATGATCGAACGCAGGTGCAGCTTCTTGGTGGTGACCAGCGGAAAACCCCGAGCCAGGTCGAAACGCATCTGCCAGCCGAACACCGAACGCGTGCCCGTGCCGGTGCGATCGGCCTTGATCGTGCCGTGATCGAGGATGTGGCGCAGCAACTCGTGATACTGGTGCATTTTGGGTGCGGGAAAATGGAAAATGGAAAATGGAAAATGGACAAGCGGTTCGAGGTGGGCGGGTTGATCGGGGCGGCACCAAGGCATGAGCTCACGTCACCCTGCCGTACCCTTTTCCTTTTTCCCTTTCCCCTTTTCCCCTACTTGCCCCTGCGTCCCCACCAAAGCAAAGCAACCCCAAAAAGCACCATCGGCACCGACAGCACCTGCCCCATCGTCAGCCAACCCCAGGCCAGATAGCCGATGTGGGCATCCGGTTCGCGCACGAATTCCACCGCAATGCGACCGATGCCATAGACGATCAGGAATACGCCGGAGGTGGCCATCAAGGGTCGTTGCCGGCGCGAGAACCACCAGACGACGGCGAACAGCACGACACCCTCCCAGAACGCCTGATACAGCTGCGACGGATGGCGTGCCTGGTCGAGCAATTGCCCATTGGCGACCAGCGCCTGGATCTCGGCGACGCTGTACGGGCCTCCGGGCAAGGCGTTGGGGAAGATCACTCCCCACGGCTTGTCGGTGGTATGTCCCCACAACTCACCGCCAATGAAATTGCCGAGGCGCCCCAACCCAAGGCCGATCGGCACCACCGGCGCCACGAAGTCGTACAGCGCAAACACGGCACGACCGGTCTTGTGGGCATACCAGCCCACCGCGACCAGTACACCGAGCAGCCCGCCATGGAAGCTCATGCCACCTTCCCACACCCGGAACAACATCAGCGGATCGGCGAGAAAATCGCTGAAGTGATAGAAGATCACCGAACCGACACGGCCGCCGACGATCACGCCGATCATCCCGTAGAAGATGATGTCCTCGATCTCTTCGCGCCTGAAACCGCGCCAGACCTCGGCCGCCCGATGCCGTCCCAGCAGGAATGCACTGACACCCGCGGCCAGATACATGAGCCCGTACCAGCGAATGGCCAGCGGTCCGATCTGCAGCGCAACGGGGTCGATGTCATGGATGTAAGGCATGGGTTGGTAATGGCTGTTGGTGTTGGCTGTTGGCTGTTGGCTGTTGGCTGTTGGCTGTTGGCTGTTGGCGTTGGTTTTAGCTGTTGGTGGTTGGTGCTGGTCGCTGGAGTCGCTGGCGCGAAACCCGGCTTGTGTGGGTCCAGACTTGTCTGGACGTCTTTCGCCTGACTACCTGGGAGCGTCCAGACAAGTCTGGACCCACCAGATGCATCGCGGCCGTCGCACTTGCTGCCAGCAACCAGCAACCAGCAACCAGCAACCAGCAACACTAGCCCCTGCGCACCTCGGCAAGAAACCCCTTCAGGTACTCGGTTTCCGGCATGCCCGGATGAATCGGATGGTCCGCCGATTGTGCCAGCCGACGAATCACGCGCAAGTGCATGCCCAGGGAGCGCGCGGCGCGATTGAGTGCATCGAGCAGCGCTTCGGCGTTGAAATGGTGCGAGCAGGAGCAGCTGACGATCAGTCCCCCGTCTTCGACCAGACGCAGCGCCGCCTCGTTGATGCGACGGTAGGCCAGTGCGCCCTGCTCGGCGTCCTTCTTGCGCTTGATGAAGGCCGGCGGATCGACCACGACGATGTCGAAGCGCCGCGCCTGATCGCGCAGGGCCCGACAGGCGTCGAAGGCATCGTCCTTCAGCGTCGACACCTTGGCGGCAACGCCACTCGCCTGTGCATTGCGTTCGACACTCGCCAGTGCGCCAGCAGAGCTGTCGACGCACAGGGCGCTGACCGCGCCATGCACAGCGGCGCAAACGCCCCAACCGCCGCCGTAGCTGAACAGATCGAGCACGCGCGCGCCGGACACCAGGGGCATCAGTGCCGCACGGTTGTCGCGCTGGTCGTAGAACCAGCCAGTCTTTTGCCCGCTCAACGGCGCGATCCCGAAACGCGCGCCGTTCTCTTCGATCCAGACCGGCTCGCTGACCTCACCCCAGGCAATGCCGCTTTCGCGCGCCAGCCCTTCCAGTTCGCGGCCAGCGGCATCGTTGCGCCAGACCAGTGCCGACACGCCGACGATGCCTTGCAACACCGCCGCGATCGTATCCTTCATCGATTCCATGCCGGCCGTGCCCAATTGCACCGACAGCACCGGCCCGTAGCGATCGACCACCAGGCCCGGCAGTCCATCGCTTTCGCCGTAAATCAGTCGACCGAACTCGCCGACACCCAGGCGAGCGCGCAGCGCGAGCGCCGAATCGACGCGCCGTTGCAGCCAGGCCGTCGCATCGAATCCATCCGCCGGCGTGCCGAGCAGACGCCCGGCAATCAGCACGTTCGGATTGACGTAGGCGACGCCGAGACTCTGAGATCGTGCCGACACCAGTTCGACGCGCTCGCCCGGCGTTAATCCGAGCGCCCCGAGCTTGTCCGCGAACTCATTGGCGTAGACCCACTGGTGTCCGAGGCGCAGACGGCGATCGGCGTCGGGTTTGAGGCGCAAGCTGCGCATCGGCGAAGTCAATCCTGCGGTGGGCGGCGGAGTTTACCGATTCGTGCCGTCGAGTGTGGGGAGGCGCAAGAGTCAGGTTGCGCGGGACACGCCCGCTCCCGCAGTTTTCAGGCCTGCGGCAGCAGGTCAACTGCAAAGTTGACCTACCGCGCGCGAGACGTGGGCGCGTGCTCCCCAGTACACTCGCGCACCATGCAGATCGATCGCGCCAACGTCCTGCGCTTTCTTCTCTACGTCGTCCTGTACGTGGCGGCGGCGGAGTTTGCGGTGGTGTTCGTGTCGTTGCCGAGCGACGTCACGCTGATCTGGCCATCAGCCGGCGTCGCTTATGCCGTGCTGGTATTCCACGGCCCACGCTGGTGGCCGGTAATACCCGTATCCATCCTGGTGACCCATTTGCTGGTGACCCCGGCGCCCTGGATGTTCGTACCGTTTTCGGCGGCCAGTAACACGATCGCAACCGTGATCGCGGTGACCGTGGCGAGGCGCCTGGGTGGCACCGAGCTGGTGACCTTGCGCGTTAGCAATGGATTTTCGCTGCTGATTGGCGGCCTGCTGAGCGCCAGCATCAGTGCACTGATCGGCGTCAGCGGCATGCTGCTTTCGGGGATGATCGCCCCGCACCACTTCATCCATGCGCTCGGCAAGTGGTTCTCCGGGGATGTCTTCGGCATCATCGTGGTGACGCCGTTCATGCTGATGGTCTTGCGTTCGATCCAGCGCGGCTCGTTTTCCGACACACCGCTCGAGTTCGCCGGCTGGCGCGAAAAGCTGATCTGGACGTTATCGAGCCTGATCGGCATCGTCGTCATCGTCGACGCCAGCTCGGCGAGTCCAGCTTATGCGCTTGGCCTGAGCTTCCTGCCGCTGACCTTCCTGCTCTGGAGCGCCCTGCGTTTCGAACCGATCTGGACCGGCGGCGCAACCATGCTGTTCGCGCTGATCGTGGTCACGCTGATCGGCCTTGATATCGGTGGCTTCAGCGCGCCGGCGGACCTGTTGGAGAACTTCATCCTGCTGTCCTTGTTGTCGGTGATGGCGATCGTTCCGCAACTGGTCGCAGCGGCAAACTATCGTGTGCGCGCAGCCGCCTTCGAGATGCTGGTGCGCGCGCGCACCGATCGCCTGACCGGCTTGCCCAGCCGCACGCATTTCGAAGAGGCACTCACGCAGATGCTGGCAAATCGCCCGGAAATCGCGCGCGGCGGCGCCATCGCCTATGTCGACCTCGATGAATTCAAGCTGGTCAACGATACCGCCAGCCATGCCGCCGGCGACGAGGCCATCCGCCAGTTGGCCAGCGTGATGCGTGCAAAGTTGGCGGACGATGTGTTGCTGGCTCGGCTCGGCGCCGATGAGTTCGGCATCCTCTGGCTGGATGCCGATCTTGCGCGCGCCGAAGCGGACATGCGGGAAATGCGCATCGCTGTATCCGAATTTCGCTTCGCCCACGCCGATCACGTTTTCGCGCTGACCGCGAGTATCGGACTCGTGCCGTTTCCGCCGCGGCGCAGCACCATCGCCGAACTGCTCGCGCAGGCCGACACCGCCTGTTACGCAGCCAAGGAACTGGGCGGCAACCGCGTCCAGGTGCAATCGCCGGACAACCCGGCGGTCGTCGAGCGCACGGCGGCCATGGGCTGGGTCGTGCGCATCAACGATGCGCTGGAAAACGACCGCTTCGAGCTCTACGGCCAGCGCATCCTGTCGTTCAAGCCGGAGCCCTACGAATCGTTCGAAATCCTGCTGCGCCTGCGCGACGAACACGATGAAGCACTGCTGCCGAGTCGGTTCATCCCGGCCGCCGAGCGCTTCCAGTTGGCGGGTCGAATCGACCGCCATGTGATTGACCGCAGTCTGCGCTGGCTGGAGAACGATCCGCGCGCACGCGGCACCCATCTCAACATCAACCTGTCGGCGTCGACGCTGGCCGATGAGGATTTCACCTCGTTCCTGCGTCAGCGGCTGAAATCCAGCAACGTCGACCCCGGGCAGATTTGCCTGGAAATCACCGAAACCAGCGCCGTGCGCGACCTCGATCACGCGCGCCAGTTGATTTCGCATTTCAAGGCCCTGGGCGTGCGTTTCGCACTGGACGACTTTGGCACCGGATTCTGCTCGTTCGCCTACCTGCGCGACCTGGACGTCGACATCTTCAAGATCGACGGCAGCTTCATCCGCGATTTCGACAAGAACGAGCTGTCGCTGGCGATCGTCAAGTCGATCGTCGAGATCGCCCGCGTACTCGGCAAACGCACGGTCGCCGAATCCGTCGAAGATCCACGCCTGGGTCGCTTGCTGCAGGACATCGGCGTCGATGCCGTTCAGGGGTACGCCTACCACCGGCCGGAACCCCTGCGCTTGCTGCTGGCGCACGCGGCGTAGGCCCCCCTGGACGGTCCGGGTGGTCCCTGCAGGTGCGCTGGTTCACGCATCAAACTGGCGACCATGCGGACTGCCTTTTTGTCCGCAAAGGACGCAAAGGACGCAAAGAGAGCCAAGAACCAGGGTGTTGATGTTCTGCTGGCTTTGGTTTCCTTTGCGTTCTTTGCGTTCTTTGCGTTCTTTGCGGACAGATTTCTTCTTTCAATGACTTGCGTGATGTTTGGCGGGTACGGGCTGATCCGGCGAGTTTTGCCGTCGGCGCGATGAACCCGCCACCGCACCACCGCCGGAACTTCCCGCGCGCCTCGGTGACCAAGCACCGATGCGAATCGCACCCACCAACCCCGACCTGCTGCTGCACCACTATGCCTGGCGTAATCGCACGGCCTTGTGGCGCGCGCAGATCGCGGAGTCGGCGTTCACGGCGTCAGCCTTGCTGGCCTTCATCGGCTTTGGCCTCTG
Source organism: uncultured Rhodanobacteraceae bacterium (assembly GCA_937928755.1). Taxonomy (GTDB): domain Bacteria; phylum Pseudomonadota; class Gammaproteobacteria; order Xanthomonadales; family SZUA-5; genus JADKFD01. Next base: position 11,570 of record CALEZI010000117.1, read on the forward strand.
GGTCGTGGATCCGCAGTGGACCGTTTTGCTGCGCAGCGATGCCAGCTGGGCGCGGCCGCTTCCCGCGACGCTGCTGGCGCTGACGCTGGCGACCTTGCTGCTGCTGCGCGGCCGCGCACAGCGCCGTGCGCTGGCAAGCGTCGAGCGCAACGACTGGCTCGCAGCGCTGCCGATCGAACCGGACTTGCGAAGGCAGGCGCGACGCCACCGCGTCGCGCTGGCGACCGCCGCGTCGGCGCTCGCGATGGTTGCCGTAATCGCCTGGGCCGCATCCCGCGCCGAACAACCGGCGATCACGCTACTGATCGCGCTGCCGGCTGGCGCCGTGCTCGGCAGCGTCGGCGTGTGGTTGATCCCGGAAGGCCGAGCGGCGCGCAGCCCGGTCAGCAGGGCGCGCGCAGCGGCCGTCAACATCGCCGCCGAAACGCGCGGACTCGAATTGCTCGGCGCTGCGCTGGAACCTGCCGTGGCGCGCCTGCCCAAGGGCGCTCCGTGGGTGGCCGGGAGCTTCATGCTGCTGCCGCCGTCGACGCCGTCGATCGCAATTCCCGGCTTGATGCTGCTGTTCACCGCGGCCTCGCTGCTGCTCGACCTCATCGTCCACTGGCGCGCCCGCTTTCTCGCCGATCAGTCCTGGCTGGCGGCGCAACCGCTGCCAGCGGCGCGGCTGTTCAACGCCTATCTGGGTGCGCTGGCCAAACGCGCCACGCTGCTGTCCCTGGTCGTTGGCGCCTGCCTGCATGCTCTCGGCGCGCCGGCTGTCTTCGCCTGGCTGCTGGCATTGGCGCTGTGGCTGCTGTTCGCCGATGCAGTGCTCTGCGCCTTCGCCACGCGACTGACGCCCTGGCAATTCCCGATGTTGCTGATGCTGCATGGTGCTGCGCTGCTGGCCAGCCTGCAGGTATTGCCACCGGCGGTGCCGCTGGTGCTGCTGGCCTGCGCTGTTCTGGCCTGGCGCCGAGGAGTTCGATGAGCGACAAACTGCTGGAAGTTCGCGGCCTGCACCTTCGCTTTGGCGAAAATCACGTGCTGCGCGGCGTCGATCTCGACATCGCGCGCGGGCAATTGCTCGGCCTGGTCGGACCGAACGGTTCCGGCAAGACCAGCCTGATCCGCGCCATCACCGGCCTGCTGCCGATGCATGCCGGAAGCTTGCGGGTTGCCGGCAACGAACTCGCTGCTGATCCCCTGGCGGCGCGCCGCAACTTCGGATTCGCTCCAGATCCGGCCCGCCTGCCGGCCGCACTCACCGGACGCCAGGCGCTGTCGGTCACCGCGGCCGCCCGCGGACTCGCGGATGTCCCCGAAAGTGCGCTGACCTTGTGCGAACGTCTGGGCGCAAGTCGCTGGCTCGACCAGCGCATCGAAAGCTGTTCGCTGGGAACGCGGCAGAAGTTCGCGATCCTGATCGGCCTCACCGGCGATCCACCATTGCTGGTGCTCGACGAAGTCATGAACGGACTCGACCCGATCTCCAGCCATGAACTCAAGCTGGAACTGATCGAACGCTGCGAACGCGGCTGCGGCGTGCTGCTCGCCACCCACGGCCTGGAAATTGCGCCGACGCTGCTGACCCATGCAGCGCTGTTGCACGACGGTCGAATCCTGCACCGCTGGGGCGCCGAGGAGCTCACCGCCTGGCGCCACGCCGACCCCGGTGCGTTCGAGCGCGCGGTGGTGGCCGCGCTCAGGGCCGAGGTTGCCCGATAGCCACCAACCGTTGAACCATGTTCCCGCTGGTTTTCGCTGTTGAGCCAGGCGTGACGAGAATCAGATGCAGCGGAGATTTTTTCAGCCAACGACGGCAATCCACACTGGTAGCCGATGCACGATTACCGTGGCTGCGGGATTCTCCTGCGCAAAACATAAGACTCTTGTTAACATTGTCGGCTTGGCAGATTCGCCGGGCACAACTTGGGGACATGGATGCGCTTTAATTTCGCAACGGCCGCCGGCCTGATGGCCGTTATCCTGTTGGCTGCGGGCTGCGCCAGCGTACCGCCACAGCAGGCATTCAATCGCGAAGCTGCAGACATCCACAGCATCCGGGTGCTGCCGATGGCCGAGTCGGAAATCGGGCTGGCCTTCCTGAATCATCCCGGCGCCAATTTTGGCCTGATCGGCGGCTTGGTCGCGGCGTCCGACATCTCCAGCAAGGAGAACAAGCTGCAGAAACAGATGGCGGCCAGTCAGCTCGATCACCTGGCGGTTTTCCGTGAGGAATTCGCCGCAGCGATGCAGGCGCAGGGCTACACCCTCACCTGGTCCGAGCCGCTGCCGGCCAAGAGCAAGGTCGCGCGCGACCGCTGGGGCCTGCGCAAGGCATACGGCGCCGTCGAAGGCGTCGATGCGCAGCTCGATCTGAGCTTGAACTTCGTCGGTTATGCGACCTCGGGTGCCGGCGATGCGTCGCCTTATCGCCCTGCCGTGCACCTCGCGGCGCGCCTGCTCGATCCGGCGGGTAAACAGAACCTGTTCACCGACGTGCTGACCTACAACAACATCACCAACATTCCGACCGCCATCACCGTGAACCCGGACCCACGATTCGCGTATCCGGACTTCGAGCAGCTGGAGGCTGCCGGTGCCGACGTTGCCACCGGCATGAAGGTGGCGCTGGAGGAAACCGCCAAGCGTCTTTCGGAGCAGTTCTGATGCGTTTGGGTGTGGCGTGCCTTGCCCTGCTGCTCGCAGCGTGCGCGACGGAGCCGATGCGTCGCGTGGCCCTGGACCAGGGCTGTGCGAGCTCGGTGGCGCAGCTCATTGCCCACCCGGCCTTCGTGCCGGACGCGGCGAAGCCCAAGCTCAAGCCGAAGCAGGCGCAGTTCGCAGATTACGCGGCGTGCGTCGAGCGCGACGGAACTCGCACCGGCGCCGCGCTGTTCCGAATCGACCAGGTCGCGCCACCGTCCACGCTGACACTCACCATCGTCAGCGATTCGCGCGGCACACTGGCCGCCAGGATCGAGCTGCTCGACGCTGACTTCAATCCGGTGCGCAGCCACGGCTTCGACGACTTCGTGCGCCGCGGCATGCAATACACGCTGGACATGTTCCACAACGTCGGCGATCCGCCGATCCGCTACTTGCTGGTGTCCCCGGATCCCGCCAGGGTCGGCGGCGTGGACCAGCACTTCGGCGCGCAAACGCAGACGCTGTTCGTCGGCACCGGCTACTACAATCACGGCGTCGAGAGCGTCAGCAGCCGCCCGCTGGGCGACGCCGGTACGCTCATCGTCTCAGTCCGCCCACAGGGTTCGGCGCCGCTGAAGTACTGAGGCTTCCAGGATCGAGCCAAGGGATAGAGTAGCCGCGGGCCATGGCCAACGACTATCTTTTGCCGATGACGCACATCCTCGAAATCCGCCAGCTCTCCAAGACCTATGCTTCCGGCCTGCAGGCGCTGAAGCCGGTCGATCTCGACATCCGCCGCGGCGAGATCTTCGCCCTGCTCGGCCCCAATGGCGCCGGCAAGACCACGCTGATCAGCCTGGTTTGCGGATTGCTGCGCCCGAGCGGTGGCAGCGTCCGCGTCGACGGCCACGACATTCAACGCGATTACCGCACGGCGCGCTCGTTGATCGGCCTGGTGCCGCAGGAACTCGCCACCGAAATGTTCGAAACGCCGATGGCGGCAGCGGCGTTCAGCCGCGGGCTGTTCGGGCGACCGCCGGATCCGGCGCTGGTCGAGCGCGTACTGCGCGGGTTGACGCTGTGGGACAAGCGCAAGGATCGCATCCAGACGCTGTCGGGTGGCATGAAACGCCGCGTGATGATCGCCAAGGCGCTGGCGCACGAGCCGCGCCTGTTGTTCCTCGACGAGCCCACCGCCGGTGTCGACGTCGAACTGCGCCGCGACATGTGGGCGCTGGTGCGCGGGCTGCGCGACGATGGCGTGACCATCATTCTGACCACGCACTACATCGAGGAGGCCGAAGAGATGGCCGACCGCATCGGCGTGATTCACAAGGGTGAGCTGATCCTGGTCGAAGAGAAATCGCGGCTGATGGCCCAGCTCGGCAGCAAGACGCTGACGCTGCAACTGCAGGATCCGCTGGCGGCCCTGCCGGCCGAACTGTCGCCGTGGTTGCTCAAGCTCAAGGACGACGGCCATGTGCTCGAATACCGCTTCGACATTCACGCGCAGGAAAACGGCATACCCGCCCTGCTGCGACGTCTGCACGAACTTGGCATAGGCTTTCGCGACCTGAACACCGAGCAGAGCTCGCTGGAAGACATCTTCGTCAGCCTGACCGGCAAGCACTCGCAGGTGGCGGCATGAATGCCGCGGGCGCGGTACCCGCGTTCAACGCGCGCGCGGTGTGGGCGATCTACCGCTTCGAACTGGCGCGCTTTCTGCGCACCGTGGGCCAGAGCCTGCTGACACCGGTGATCACCACCTCGTTGTACTTCGTGGTATTCGGCGCAGCGATCGGTTCGCGCATGGGCGAAATCGACGGCGTCAGTTACGGCGCCTTCATCGTGCCCGGCCTGATCATGCTCTCGGTGCTCACCGAGAGCATCAACAACGCGGCTTTCGGCATCTATTTTCCACGCTGGACCGGCACCAGCTATGAGTTGCTTTCGGCGCCGATTTCCCCCTTCGAGATCGTCTGCGGTTATGTCGGTGCGGCCGCCACCAAGTCGATCATTCTTGGTCTGGTGATCCTCGCCACTGCAGGACTGTTCGTGCCGCTGCAGATTCAGCATCCGCTGTGGATGTTCGGTTTCCTGGTGCTTACTGCGCTGAGCTTCTGCCTGTTCGGTTTCATCATTGGCATCTGGGCGCAGAGCTGGGAGCAATTGCAGGTGATCCCGATGCTGGTGATCACGCCATTGACCTTCCTCGGCGGCGCCTTCTATTCGATCAACATGCTGCCGGGCGTCTGGAAGACCGTGGCGCTGTTCAACCCGATCGTCTATCTGGTCAGCGGTTTCCGCTGGGCGTTCTACGGTAACGCCGATGTTGCCGTCGGCATCAGCCTGGCGGCAACCTTCGGATTCTTCGCCGTGTGCCTGGGTGTGGTCTGGTGGATTTTCCGCACCGGGTATCGGTTGAAGCAATAGGTTGTTGGTTGTTAGCAGCATGATCAAGCACAGCTGCGCGGCGGCGCGCATGCTTCTGGTGGGTCCAGACTTGTCTGGACGCTTTTCCTGCTGACCACCAGAAGCGTCCAGACAAGTCTGGACCCACCAACAGCAGAACGATCAACGACCGGCTCTACGACCGCTGGCCCCAGAAGCGCTCCATCACCAGATAAGTGAAGGACGCCGACCAATTGGCCGCGACAGTCAAGGCCATCCAGGCGTCGAGCTCATCGTCCTCAGCGCGCCTTGACCGCGAAGGCGTTGCTCAGCATGTCGCTGGAGAATTCTTCCGAGTTCTGGTGGCCGGTGGCGAAACGATACAAGGCCGCCGAGTAGATGCCGGACAATGCCGCTTGCAGCAGCGCCAGGATCAGCGTACCGATGACACCGACCACCAGCAACGCCATGAACAGGCCGACGCTCTGGGCGCCGAGGGTGGCAAACGCGAGCCCGCCGCAAACCAGCCACCAAAGCACCTGAGCCAAGCCGAAGACCAGCCCCACGCCGCCTTGTCCGATCAGGTTCTCGCCCCAGGTCTGCTTCAGCAGCAGCGCGCTTTCCTTGACCGCATCGAGCGGGCCGATGTCCCGGTGCACCAGGACCGGAACGACCATGAACGTTGCCACCGTCCAGGCGGCGCCGATCAATCCGACAATCCATTTCCCGATAGCCGGCACGCGGTCCTGGATTGCCCGAAGGATCACGCCAACCGTGGCAGCGATTGCAGCGTAGCCGAGAATCGTGCCCACCTTGGACCAGGCTATGCGCAGTCCGTCGGCCACCGTCGGATCACTGCCTTCGAGGCGCATCGATGCCGCGCCAACCAATGCGGTGTTGAAGAAGAAGATCACGAAATACTGGACCAGATAAAAGGCGAACGCCCAGACATACAACAACGGCGACTGCTGATCTCCCCGCGCCAATTCGGGATTTCCCATGCCCAACCAGATCAACGGGCCAACAAAGGTCAGCGCGACAATGATGGCGGCGACCGACGATACCGCCGGAAACACCAGCAACTCCTTGTCTTTCTGCAGCACGGAGGCGCTGGCCTTGATCAGAGCCCAACTGCGCGCGAATCGTTCGAACATCGGGAACTCCTGGCCACGGATCATTGTCCCACAGGGTAACGCGCTGCTGCAGCGACGGAAAGTGGCTCATTGACTTGAAATCAATGGCCACGCCCCCACTGGCGCAGCACGCGCGGGGTCGCGACTCATCCGATTCATCAACATCCCGTCCACCCGGTCCACTACTCTCGTGCATGAAAATGATTGAAATCAAAAACTTAACGAAGAGATACGGGGATCTACTGGCGGTCGATTCGGTGAACTTCACCGTCGGCGCTGGAGAAGTCCTGGGCTTTCTCGGTCCCAACGGCGCCGGCAAATCCACCACCATGAAGATGATTGCCGGCTTCCTGACGCCGTCGGCAGGCAGCATCAGCGTGTGCGGCTTCGATGTCGAAGCGCAGCCACTGGAAGCCAAGCGCTGCATCGGTTATCTGCCCGAGGGCGCCCCCGCCTACGGCGAGATGACGCCGGCCGGCTTCCTGCGCTTCATCGCCGATATTCGCGGCATTGCGCCGGGCGCGCGCGATCAACGCATCCGCGACGTGGTCGTCCGACTCGGCCTCGAGCGCGTGTTCGAGCAACCGATAGAAACCTTGTCGAAGGGCTTCAAGCGTCGCGTCGGCATCGCTCAGGCGATTTTGCACGACCCCAAGGTACTGGTCCTGGACGAGCCCACCGACGGCCTCGATCCGAATCAGAAGCATGAGGTGCGCACGCTGATTCAGGGTCTGGCCAAGGACAAGATCGTCGTGGTGTCTACCCACATCCTCGAAGAAGTGCACGCGGTGTGCACGCGCGCGATCATCATCGCCAATGGCCGCGTGGTTGCCGATGCCACGCCGGACGAACTCGAAGCACGCTCGCGTTATCACCATGCGGTGACGGTGCGCGCCGATGACCTCGAAACGCTGAAGTCCATGTTGTCCGGCGTGGCCGGCGTCGACGAGGTGATCATCGACAACGAGGACAAGGTGGTGACCGCCTTCCCGCGCAAGGGTCAATCGATCTTCGCAGCCATCACCCGGCTGATCCAGGAACGCAAGCTTGCAGTCAGCGAAGTGCTGCTCGAACGCGGGCGTCTGGATGAAGTCTTCCGCACCATCACCCAGACTGGAGCACGCTCATGAATCCTGTCTCCGTGATCTTCAAACGCGAACTGGCGAGCTATTTCTCGACCCCGGTCGCCTATGTGTTCATCGTCATCTTCCTGGTGTTGGCCAACGCCTTCGCGTTCCAGCTCGGCGGACTTTACGAGCGCGGCCAGGCGGATTTGCGTCCGTTCTTCGATTTCCACCCCTGGCTCTATCTGTTCCTGGTGCCGGCGGTGGCCATGCGGCTGTGGGCCGAAGAACGCAATACTGGCTCGATCGAGCTGCTGCTGACGTTGCCGGTAACCCAGAACCAGGCCGTGGTCGGCAAGTTCCTTGCCGCCTGGGCCTTCGTCGGCATTGCGCTGGCGCTGACTTTTCCGATCTGGATCACCGTCAACTATCTGGGTGATCCGGACAACGGCGTGATCATCACCAGTTACATCGGCAGCTTGCTGATGGCCGGCGGCTTTCTTGCGATCGGCAGTGCGGTCTCTGCAGCAACGCGCAGCCAGGTGATTGCCTTCATCGTCACCGTGGTGATCTGTTTTGGACTGTTGCTTGCCGGTCACCCGCTGGTACTCGGGTTTTTCAAGATGGTGCTGCCGCAATGGCTGGTGGATGGCGTCGCCGCACTCAGCTTCATCACCCATTTTTCGTCGATCAGCAAGGGAGTCATCGATCTGCGCGACCTGATCTTCTTCGGGTTGTTGATCGGTTTCTTCCTGTACGCGACCTCGGTCGTGATCGATCTCAAGAAAGCCGACTGACGGAGACCCCTGACGATGAACGCGATGACCAAACGCGCCTCGGGCGGCCTCGTGCTGTTGCTGCTCGCAGTGCTTTTCATAGGCGCCACCGTGATCAGCAATCTGGTGCTGCGCGGCGCCCGCCTAGACCTCACGGCCAACGGCGAGTACACGCTGAGCGAAGGCAGCAAGGAAATCCTGGCCAGCATCGATGAGCCGATCAACCTGTACTTCTACTTCTCCGACGAAGCCTCGCGCGACCTGGCGCCAATCCGCACCTACGCCCAGCGCGTGCGCGAACTTCTGGAAGAAATGGCGAGCCGCACAGGCGGCAAGCTCAAACTCAGCGTGATCGACCCGCAACCGTTCAGCGAGGAAGAAGACGAAGCCACCGCACAGGGACTGCAGTCGGTGCCGGTCGGCAGCACCGGCGACAAGCTGTTCTTCGGTCTCGCCGGCACCAATGCGCTCAACGGCAAGGCGGCGATCCCGTTCTTCCAGCCGGACAAGGAAGTGTTCCTGGAATACGAGGTGGCCAAGCTGATCCAGACCCTGCTGCAGCCGGACAAGCCGGTGATCGGCCTGGTCACGGCTCTGCCGATCGGCGGCGGCTTCGATCAGACCACGCAGAAAATGAGCGATCCTTGGGCCGTGACGCAGCAACTCGACGATCTTTTCGAAGTGCGCCCGCTGGGTGTCGACTTCAAGGAAATCGCGACGGAAATCAAGCTGCTGATGGTGGTGCATCCGAAAGCGCTGAGCGACGACACGCTGTACGCGGTCGACCAGTTCCTGCTGCGCGGTGGGCGCCTGCTGCTGTTCGTCGACCCATTCGCTGGCAGCGACACCAGTGGCGCCGACCCGAGCAATCCCAGTGCGGCAATGTTCGCCGACAAGAGTTCGAACCTGGACAAGCTGTTCAGCGCCTGGGGCGTCGAGTACAAGGCCGATGAGGTCGTGGTCGACCGCGCGCTCGGTTTGCAGGTGCAGATCAGTCAGACCGAACCGCCGGTGACGCACCCGCTGATCCTCGGTCTGCGCGCGGCGCAGATGAACCCGCAGGATCTGGTCAGCGCCAAGCTCAACCTGATCAACATCGACAGCGCCGGACACTTCCGCGCCAAGGATGGCGCCCAGGCCACGCTGGAGCCGATCCTGCAGTCGAGCAGCGAGGCGAGCACGGTGTCGACCGAACGCATCCGCTTCCTGCCCGACCCGCGCGAACTGTTGAAGGACTTTGCTCCCAGCGGCGAAAACTACAACATCGCGGTGCGCCTCTCGGGCAAGTTCAAGAGCGCTTTCGAGGAGCGTGCAAGCCAACCGGGGCACATTGCCGAAGCGGCAGAACCGGTGCAGGCGATCCTGGTCGCCGATACCGACATCCTGACCAATCGACTGTGGGTGCAGGTGCAGAACTTCTTCGGCCAGCAACTGATTTCGCCGTTCGCCGACAACGGCGACCTGATCGTCAATTCGGCCGACAACCTGAGCGGTTCCAGCGCGCTGATCTCGATTCGCGGACGCAACAGCAGCACGCGCCCGTTCACCGTGGTCGAAGACATGCGCCGCGCCGCCGACGAGCGCTTCCGCGCCACCGAGCAAACCCTGCAGGAGCAGTTGACCGAGACCGAGCGCAAGCTTAGTGAACTGCAGGCCAGCAAGAGCAACGAAAACGCAATGATCATGTCGCCCGAACAGCAGGCCGAAATCCTCAAGTTCCAAAGCGAGAAGCTGCGCATCCGCAAGGAACTGCGCGACGTTCGGCGCAGCCTCGATCAGGAGATCCAGGGTCTGGGCAGTCGTACCAAGTTCATCAACATCGCCCTGGTGCCGCTCGGCGTGATCATCGCCGCATTGTTGTTCTGGAACCTGCGTCGCGGCCGTCGCCGCGCCGCGCTGGCAGGAGCTTGAGACCATGATGCAGAAGCGTTTGTTGTCGTTGCTGTTGATCACTGTTGCGGTGCTCGGCATCGGCCTGATCCTGAGCCAGCGGCAGCAGCCGGTGGCCGAAACCCAGGCCGCATCCGGGGCGCTGGTGCCGGAACTGGCAAGCGCGCTCAACGATGTCAGCTCGATCCGGATCAGCAAGGCGAAAGACGAGCTGATTGCGCACTTGAAGCGCGGCGAAAACGGCTGGACCGTGGCCAACCGCCACGACTATCCGGCCAACATCGGCAAGATCCGCGAGTACCTGATCAAGCTGTCTGAAGCCAAGGTTCGCGAAGCCAAGACCAGCAAACCGGAAAACTACGCACGCCTGGGGGTCGAGGACCTCGGCGCCGAGAGCGCCACTGGTCTCGGTGTCGAAGTGGGCGGGCTGAAGACGCCGGTCAAACTGATCGTCGGTGTCAGCTCTGGCGGCGGCTCCCCGGGCACCTTCGTGCGTCGCGCTGCCGAAGCCGAGAGTTTCCTCGTCAGCGGCGACGTCATTCCGGACAAGGAAGGCGGCAACTGGCTGGCTCGCGAAATCTTGAGCCTGCCCTCGGCTCAGGTGCGCGCCGTCGCGGTGACCGCGCCGGACAAATCGGTGCTGAAGATCGAAAAGTCTGACGCGAGCCAGGTCAACTACAGCGTGTCGGGCATACCCAAAGGCCGCCAGTTGAGTTCCGAGTCGGTCGGCAATCTCACCGCAGCCGTGCTCGATGGACTCACTCTCGAAGACGTGCTGCCGGCAGCAGATGCCAGCCCGGATGCCGCATCGACGTGGTCGGCGACTTACGCCGGTTACGATGGCCACGTGGTCGACGTGACACTGTGGGACAGCGACGGCAAGAGCTGGGCGAAATTCGCCGCACGCGTCGACGAAGCTGCAGTGGACGCTTGGGTTGCGGCGGAGAAGGCCAAGGCTGATGCGGCGCGGGCTACGGCACAGGCTGAAGCGGCGGCGAAATCGGCGGCGGCGGAGGACACGACTGCCGATGCAGCCCAGCCCAAGCCGGAATCGGGCGCAGCGACCGAGACCGTCGCCGACAGCGTGCCGGCAGCAGCGATTCCGGAGCCGTTCGACGCCGACAAGGCGCGCGCCGAGAAACTCGCCGAGCTGGAAAAACGCGTTGCCGAGTTGAATGCCCGCACCAGTCCGTGGGCCTACGCCATTCCGACCTGGAAAGCCGCCAACATCAAGAAGAAGATGGACGATCTGCTGCAGCCAAAGAGCTGAGCGAGGCACGCCGAGCCGAGCTCGGCGCTGCATGAATCGGCCTGCTGCTGCCTTCGGGCTTGCATGCGAGTTCAGTCGCCGATGGGCGTTGCCGCGACCAGGTTGATGTAGCGCGAAGGGGCCTGCTGCACATCGAGCGTCAATTGCAGGGACTGCCGGGTGCATTCGGCATCCCGGCCGGGAGCCACGCCCAGCGCCGCCAACACGGCGCCGGCGCCTGGCACGCCGTCGTAGTACAGAATCAGCTCCAACTCGAGACCCAACGCGTGACCAGCGTCCAGAGCAAAGTTGAATCGAACAGCGGCGCGACGCCAGCTGGTTGGCTCATGGCTGAGGCAGCGCGCGACGAACTTTTGGCGTCGGTACAGCAGTTGCCGTGCGGCGAGCCAGGATTCGAACGCCGATGACGAGCGACGGTCGGGATCCCTGCCGCCCCATTGAATGTCGACGCGCGCACCCTGCACGTCGCCAAGGTCGATATATGCGCCCGACGGTGGCGCTTTGGCGTCGTTGCAGAGAAAGCGCCCGGGGTAACGCCTGTCGTCTGCCAGTTCGACGACAAAGCGCCTGGCGCAGAGCTTGTCCCGGGCGCGCAGCAATCGACCCTGGGCATCGTAGTTCAAGTACAGCGAATGGGCGTTCGCGGTGTAGCCGCTGAGGTCGTTCGCGGTCAGTTCGAACACACCGGGCGGTTCACTGCGCAAATGAAATGGCGCCGCATCTGTTTGACTCATGCAAGCCAGTCCCCACAGCGAGATCGCCAATCGGGCGCAATTTTGCATTCGAATTCCAGCAGTTCGTCAGGGGCCGAGCCATCGCATTCGCCGACGTGCTGCATTAGAAACGCCGCCCGGCCGGCAAATGCACGCAACGAGTTCCTTCCGTCCGCCTGTCGGTGACCGGTTTCAGTTCTCGAATACGCTGCCGAACACGGATCGGCGTCCGCCGCGCCCAGCCGCGCGGGGCGCAGGCAGCCGAAACATCATGCGACGACGTCGAAGGACTCCAGCACCGGCGGTGCCAGCACCGCTGCGGCAATCCCGCCGAGGAAGGCCTGCGTGTGCGGCGCTGCCAGATGCGTCTCCATGTCGGCGCGACTGGCCCACTTCTCGACGAACACGATGGTCTGCGGATCGCCGATCAACTGGTGGCCGTTGTATTCGATGCAGCCGGGCTCGCCGACGGTCTTCGCCACCATGTCGCGGCAGGCAGCGAGCACGCTGTCAAGCGCATCCGCGCGAACGCGCGCCTTGCCAAGAAAGATGACCATGCTGATTGCTCCTTTCGGTGTGTGAGCCGGCGACAGTGCGCTTTACGCATCGCGGGTGCGAGTCGGATGCACCACAGCTCGGAAACAAAGTGCCGTGCGCTGCTGCGAAAAGCGCCGCGCTCAATGCGTCGATCCGGAGATAATCCCACCCATCCGAACCCGTGACGAGACCTTCCATGTATCCGCAACGACCCCGCTTGATCGTCATCGGCGGCGGGTTCGCCGGTCTCTGGGCGGTACGCGCCCTGGCCCGCAGCGAGTTCGAAATCACGCTGATCGACCGCTGCAACCATCACCTGTTCCAGCCGCTGCTGTACCAGGTCGCCACTGGGGGCTTGTCGGCGCCGGCGATTGCCGCGCCGCTGCGGCACATCCTGCGCAAGCAGAAGAATGTGCGCGTGTTGATGGCCGAGGTCACGAGCATCGACCGCGACGCCCGCCGGGTGGGATTGGCCAGCGGAGATACCTTGGAGTTCGACTGGTTGCTGGTGGCCAGCGGCGCCACCCACGCGTATTTCGGCAACGAGAAATGGGCGCCCTGGGCGCCGGGACTGAAAACGCTCGACGATGCCATGTACATCCGCGCGCAGATCCTCGGCGCCTTCGAGCAGGCCGAATGCACCAGCGATCCCGATGTGCGCGCTGCGTGGCTCAATTTCGTCGTCGTCGGCGCCGGCCCCACCGGTGTCGAACTCGCCGGTACGCTGGCGGAAATTGCGCGGCACACGTTGAAGACCGAATTCCGCAGCATCGACCCGACCCGCGCGCGGGTGATGCTGGTCGAGGGCGGCCCTCGGGTGCTCAGCAGCTTCGATCCGGCCATGAGCGCGAAGGCGCAGATGCAACTGGAACGCCTCGGCGTCGAGGTGCGCACTGGCAAGCCAGTCAGTGCCATCGCCAACGATCACGTCATCGTCGGCGACGAGCGTATCGCCACCTACACGGTGTTGTGGGCGGCCGGGGTGGCGGCCTCACCGCTGGGCGCCATGCTCGGCGCACCGCTGGACCGTGCCGGCCGGGTGCTGGTCGAGCCTGACCTCAGCCTGCCCGGCTACCCGCACATCTTCGTCGCCGGCGATCTGGCCAGCGTGAAGACCGAACGCCCGGTGCCGGGCACCGCGCCGGCCGCCAAGCAGATGGGCAAGCAGGTGGCAGCAGCGCTGCTGGCGCGCCGCGCCAATCGCCCTGCCCCGACCTTCGGCTACCGCGACTTCGGTTCGCTGGCGACCATCGGCCGCATGGCCGCGGTGATCCAGATGGGCCGCTTGCGCCTGTCCGGCCTGCCCGCCTGGTGGTTCTGGCTGGCCGCGCACGTGTTCTTCCTGATCGGATTCCGCAACCGCCTCGTGGTACTGATCGACTGGGCCTGGGCGTACTGGACCCATCAACGTTACGCGCGGATCATCGTGCGCGAAGTGCAGGCAGCCGGCCCCGATCCGCTGCTGGTTCCTCCTCCCGATGAGCGCGGAGAAGGTGGGGGCAAGACAGTGCCAGGATGAGCGGGCGCGCTGACGTGGCACTTGCACCGCAGAAGGGCCCCTCACTTGCGGTGACTCGCAATCCCGTCGCCAACGGCCAGCCCGACGGGATGCTGGTTCGATCTTCCCGGCGCAATCGCGTTTGACCATCGCGATGGTCTTGCCGGCGTATGCTGCGTCCTCGTCCAGTGCGAGGAATCCGCCATGCGCAATCCGATGCAGCGTCGATGCCTCGGCTTGTTGCTGGGCCTGACAGCGCTCGCCGCACACGCCGCGCAACCTGGCGACATCGTCGAGGTCTACGCCTACGGCAACTGGGGCACGGTCGGCAAGGTGGTGCGCGCCGACCAGTACGGCATTCTGGTGCTTTATCGCGGCGACGACGGCAGCTACAACGAGAGCACCGGGTTCACCCGCTACTTCGATCCCACGGATGTACGTCCGCTGGCATCGGCGGCGCAGGCTGCGGACAGCGGCGGTCAACGCAACGCGCCGGCCGCTCCCGCGAACGGCAATGATCCGCAACCCGCCACAGCCGGCGCCTTCAAGGTCGGCGACCGCGTGCAGGGCTGGAACATCGCCTGGTACGACGGTACCGTGGCCAAGGTGGGTGTCGGCAGTTACGCGGGTTATTACCTGATCAAACACGACGAGTATTCGCAGGATTCGTATTACAGCGAGGCCAATGTGCGCCGGCTCGGCGATGCGCCCGCCGGCCGTCCCGGCAGCAGCGTTGTGGCGCCGACGCCGGATCCGGCGGCAGAGTCAGGTGGCGCTGCGACTGCCGCAGGCGGCCCGAAGGCCGGCACCTACGGCTGCGGTGTGTTTCTCAGCGGCCGCTACACGCCGACGCAGACCATCACGCTGGATGGCGGCCGCTACACCAGCAACCGCGGCGACGGCGGCAGCTATGCCTACGACGGGTCCAGCCTGCGCCTCGATTTCCGCGGCGGCATGCTGGCCGATCAGGTGGGCCAGTACGAGCCGGACAACAACGCCATCATCCGCCTCACTCAGCGCAGCGACCTCAGCCAAAGCAGCTATACGCAGAAATGGCGCAGCCAGGTCTGCAGTCCACGCTGAGTCATGCACCCGCGCAACCGCCACCAGGACCGCTACGATTTCGCACTGCTGACGCGTGCCTGGCCGCCGCTCAAGGCGCACCTGGTACGCACGCCGGACGGAGATTCGAGCATCGATTTCGCCGCACCGGCAGCCGTGCGTGCGCTCAATCGCGCGCTGCTGCAGAGCCAGTACGGCATCACCGGGTGGCAATTCCCCGACGGTTATCTGTGTCCACCGATACCCGGGCGGGCCGACTATGTGCACGGCCTCGCCGACCTTCTGGCCGAGTGCAATGGCGGCGTCATCCCGCGCGGACCGGCGATTCGCGCGCTCGATATCGGTACCGGCGCCAGTTGCATCTACCCGCTGCTCGGTCACGCCGAATACGGCTGGAGCTTTGTCGGCTCGGAGGTCGACGCTGCTGCGCTTTGCGCCGCGCGGGAGATCGTTGCCGCCAATGCCGGCCTGGACAAGTCCATCGAATTGCGTCGGCAAGCCGACCCTGGCTCGATCCTGAAGGGGGTGATCTTGCCCGGCGAACGCTTCGATGTGACGTTGTGCAATCCGCCGTTCCATGCCTCCGCCGCCGACGCCGCAAGCGCCAACGCCGAGAAGTGGCAGAAGCTTGGCCGCACTGCCGGGTCGCGCGCACGCCCGAAGCGCAACTTCGGTGGCCAGAGTCGGGAGTTGTGGTGTCGCGGCGGAGAAGTCGCCTTCGTGCGCCAGATCATCACCGAGAGTGCCGGACTGGCGACGTCGGCGTTCTGGTTCACCAGCCTGATCGCCAAGGCAGCCCATCTGGCGAGCCTCAAACAGCATTTGCAGAAAGTCGGCGCGCTCGACGTGCGCACGGTGACCATGGCGCAGGGGCAGAAGCAAAGTCGCTTTCTGGCCTGGAGTTTTCTCGATTCGGAGCAGCGCGCCTTGTGGAGGCGCGAGCACTGGGCCTGATGTGGGAGCGACCTTGCGTCGCGAGTTTCCACAGCCAAAGCTCGCGACACAAGGTCGCTCCCACCGGATTGTCACGGATGTCCAGCTTTGCCGCCGCGGTGTAGTTTCGCCTTTCCCGCAAGCGCCGCCGGAACCCGATGACCCAGCCTCCCGACATCCTCTGCATCGGCTCGGTCCTCTGGGACACCATCGGCCGCGCCTCGGTGCACATGCAGCACGGGTCCGATGTACCCGGTCGCATCACGCGCCGGCCGGGTGGTGTGGCGATGAACATCGCGATGACCCTGGCGCGTTTCGGGCTGCGTCCGGCGCTGCTGTCGGCGATCGGTCGCGACGCGGACGGCGATGAACTGGTCGCGGCGGCGCAGCGCATGGGGCTCGATTGCGATCACCTGTACCGCTCCGATGACCTGCCGACCGATCGTTACATGGCGGTCGAGGGTGCCAATGGACTGATCGCCGCGATTGCCGACGCACATTCGCTGGAAGCCGCTGGCGACAAGATCCTGCGGCCGCTCGGCGATGGCCGGCTGGGCACTCTGGCTGAGCCATGGCCTGGCCCGGTGGCGCTTGACGGCAATCTGACCGAGGCATTGCTGGCGCAGATTGCACATTCGCCGCTTTTCGCAGCCGCCGATCTGCGCGTGGCGCCGGCCAGTCCCGGCAAGGCGGAGCGACTGCTGCCGCTGCTGGCGCGGGCGCAGTTGACGCTCTACGTGAACCTCGAGGAAGCGGGCATCCTGTGCCAGTGCAGCTTCGACCGTGCGCCGGACGCGGCGGCAGCGCTCATCGCGCGCGGCGCCAGTCGAGTGCTGGTCACCGACGGTCCGCGCCCGGCTGCGGACGCAACCCGCGCGGGCGTCATCAGCCAGTCTCCACCGACGGTGCTGGAGACTCGTGTCACCGGGGCCGGCGATACCTTCATGGCCGCGCACTGGGTCGCCGAACGCCGCCACGCCAGTCGTGCCGAAGCGCTCGCTGCAGCGCTCGAAGCCGCAGCCCGGCATGTTTCCGGAGACAGTCCGTGAGCCTGCCGCTCGAGTTCTCGCCCGAGGTTCGCGCCGCGCTGGATGCCGGCGCGCCGGTGGTCGCGCTGGAATCGACCATCATCACCCACGGCATGCCATTCCCGCAGAACCGCGACACCGCTCTGGCCGTAGAGGCGGAGGTGCGTGCGGCGGGCGCCACACCGGCAACCATCGCGGTGATGCATGGCCGTATCCACATTGGCCTCAGTGCCGATGCCCTCGATCGGCTGGTGATCGCACCTGATCCGTTGAAGCTGTCGCGCGCCGACCTCGCCGTATGTCTGGCGCAAGGTCGCGTTGGCGCGACAACGGTTGCCGCCACCATGATCTGCGCACATCTGGCCGGCATCCCGGTGTTCGCAACCGGCGGCATCGGCGGCGTGCATCGCGGCGCCGAGACCAGCTTCGACGTCTCCGCCGATCTTAACGAGCTGGCGGCAACACCAGTCAGCGTGGTCGCCGCCGGCGCCAAGGCGATCCTCGATCTGCCGAAGACGCTGGAGGTGCTGGAAACACTCGGCGTTCCGGTGATCGCGTTCGGGCAGGACGCATTCCCGGCCTTCTGGTCGCGGGATTCCGGCCATCGCGCGCCGCTGCGCCTCGACAGCGCCAACGCTATTGCCGCCGCGCATCTGATGCGCCGCCGGCTCGGTCTGCCCGGCGGCCAGCTGATTGCCAATCCGATACCGCCGGACGCTGAAATCCCGCGCAGCGAAATCGATCCGACGATCACTGCCGCATTGATCGAAGCCAAAACGCAAGGGATCGCGGCAAAAGCGGTCACACCCTTCCTGCTCGGGCGCATCTTCGAGCTGACCATGGGCCGGTCGCTGACCGCCAACATCGCACTGGTGCGCAACAACGCACGGCTCGCGGCCGCAATCGCCATCGAGATCGTCCGGCAGCGTTGATCACCGGCACTCAGGGGCAGCGCCGACGTCGGCGTTGAGGACGGGGATGCTGCTCAGGGCCGACCCGACACTTGCACATCCGCCGAGTCGCTGGCTTCGGTGCGCACATTGCGCGCACCAAACCGTCAGCGACTACGGAGTCTTTATTGGTCCGCAAAGGACCCTCTGAACAAGTCCCGCGACTCGTCATTGCGAGCGCAGCGAAGCAATCCAGGCATTTGATTTTCAGAGCATTTCTGGATTGCCGCGTCGCTTCGCTCCTCGCAATGACGACTTGTTCAGAGGTTCCTGAAGGATGGAAGGGAAATTGATTCAATGGCTTAGAGAATGTTCGTTGAGAGTCATGGTCGCCCCTGTCGGTGCGCTTGTTCGCGCATCAAACTGGTGGCGACCATGCGGTCTGCCTTTTTGTCCGCAAAGGACGCAAAGAGAGCCAAGAACCCAGGTGTTGATGTACTGCTTTCCTTTGCGTCCTTTGCGTCCTTTGCGTCCTTTGCGTCCTTTGCGTCCTTTGCGTCCTTTGCGGAAAAAGCTTTTCTTTCAGATACTTGCGTATTGTCCGGCGAGAGTGGTCACTCGCACCGCTGAACATCCGTCCATGCGGCAGGTCAACAGATGTTCAACACGCATGCGGGTAAAATGTCGCCCATCGTTGTACTCACCTTGCCTCTTTCAGGAGTGGTCTCCATGCGCCGTATCGTTCCGCTGCTCGTCGTCGCGACCGTCATGGCCGGTTGCGGCAGCAATGCCTCCGAGTCGGAAACTGCGCCGGTGGCTGCATCCGCCGCAAGCGCAGCCACGGCGCCTGCGAATGCGCCAGTCGGCGAAAACCTGACTGGCACGCTGCTGGAAAAGATTCCCGCGGCGCCCTACGTTTATCTGCGTCTGCAGACCGCCCGTGGCGAGATCTGGGCCGCAGTCTCCGATGCACCGGTTGACGTTGGCGCCGAGGTGACGGTTTACCAGTCGATGCGGATGGGCCAGTTCGCGTCGAAGACCCTGCAGCGGACTTTCGAAGAGATCTATTTTGGATCGTTGACCGCTCCCGGCGCACCCGTCGCGGCCGGCAATCCGCATGCCGCCGTCGCGCAACCGACCGCGACCGCCGTCGACAAGGTCGAGGGAGCCAGCGGCGCCGATGCCCGCAATGTCGAGCAAACCTGGGCCGAGGGCGCCTCACTCTCGGGCAAGACGATCACCGTGCGCGGCAAGGTGGTCAAGTACAACCCCGGTGTGATGGGCAAGAACTGGATCCACCTGCAGGACGGCAGCGGCGACGCCGGCAAGGGCACCAACGATCTCACTGTGACGTCCCTGGATGAAACGGCGATCGGCGATATCGTGACCGTCACCGGTACCGTTTCAGTCGACAAGGATTTCGGCGCTGGCTACCGCTACCCGATCATCGTCGAAGACGCCAAGGTGCTGAGACAGTAGGTCAGGTTGCGCGCAGCGCGACCCG
Source organism: uncultured Rhodanobacteraceae bacterium (assembly GCA_937928755.1). Lineage (GTDB taxonomy): Bacteria > Pseudomonadota > Gammaproteobacteria > Xanthomonadales > SZUA-5 > JADKFD01. The sequence continues at coordinate 30,893 of CALEZI010000117.1, forward strand.
GACACTCGAACCCAACCGTGGGAGCGGACTTGTCCCGCGAGCAATGCGACCTTGAAACTCGCGACCCAAAGTCGCTTCCACACGCTCCCTGAGGGGGGCGCAGCCCATTCCTCCAACGCCGGCTGAACCGCCGACGCCGAATTCGCTGTATTTCGCACATTCATTGAAGACGCAACCGACCCGATTCGTGGATACTCCGCGACCGCGAAGCGTGTAGACCTGCAAAGGTGTGCGCATCCGCGCCACCTCGGCTTGAACGCCGCGTGCAAGGCGACGGCGAGCGCTCCGCGCAAGACCGACATGCGCGACCTTGACCGGTCGTACCGTTGTTTCCGAAAGATCGGCGCTGTTGCTGGGCGCGGCTTTTCGGGCCTCACGTTTCCAAGTTTTCTAAAAAACTTCCATTGAAGAGACCAGAACATGGCCAGGCAGAAAGAGCTCGCGCTGTACCGCAACATCGGGATCATCGCGCACATCGACGCGGGAAAGACCACGACCACCGAGCGCGTGCTTTATTACACGGGTCGCAAGCACCAGATCATTGACGTCCACGACACCAAGGACGGCAAGAGCAGCACCACGACCGACTACCTGGAGCAGGAAAAGAAGCGCGGCATCACGATTCAGAGCGCCGCGGTCTCGACCGAGTGGAAGGGTTATCACGTCAACGTGATCGACACCCCGGGACACGTCGACTTCACCATCGAGGTGAATCGTTCCCTGCGCGTGCTCGACGGTGCCGTGGTGGTGTTCGACGGCGTTGCCGGCGTCGAACCGCAGACCGAGACCAACTGGCGCCTGGCCGACCAGTACGTCGTGCCGCGCATGTGCTACGTCAACAAGATGGACCGCATCGGCGCCAACTTCGCCCATTGCGTGAAGGGCATTCGCGATCGCCTCGGCGCTACCGTGGTCATGTGTCAGGTGCCGCTGGGCAGCCAGGACGAATTTGTCGGCATGGTCGACCTGGTCGCCGGTGCGGCCTACGTGTGGCACTCCAATGACAAGGACAGCCAGTGGGAAGTCATTCCGCTGGATCAGGTCCGTTCGCGCTTCAAGTTCACTGTGACCCGCGACGACGAGTACCTCGACAACCTGCAGAAGATGCGCGAAGAAATGATCGAGACCGCGCTCGCCATGGACGACGATGCCTTCATGCACTACGTCGAAACCGGCGAGTTCGATGTCGCCAAGCTCAAGGAGTGCATCCGCACGGGAACGGTCGCTGGCAAGCTGGTGCCGGTGCTGTGCGGCTCCTCGTTCAAGAACAAGGGCGTGCAGCAATTGCTTGACGCAGTCGTCGACTACCTGCCCTACCCCGGCGAGAACGGCGGCATCTCGATGGTCGACGAGGACGGCAACGTCCTCGGCAAGCAGGAAGTCCGCGACGACGCGCCGATCCGCGCGCTCGCGTTCAAGGTCATCAACGACCAGTTCGGCACGCTGACCTTCACCCGCATCTACTCGGGCGTCATCAAGAAGGGCGACACCTTGATGAACGTCACGCGCGGCAAGAAGGAGCGCGTCGGTCGCATCGTGGAAGTCCAGGCGAATTCCACCAAGGACATCGAAGAGGCCCGCGCCGGCGACATCGTCGCTTTCGTGTCGATGAAGGACACCGAGACCGGCGACTCGCTGTGCGATCCGGCGCATCCGGTGCTGCTGGAGCGCATGCGCTTCCCGGACCCGGTGATCAGCGTCTCGGTCGAAGCCAAGACCCGCGACGACATCGACAAGATGTCGGCGGCGCTCTACAAGATGGCCAAGGCCGACCCGTCGCTGCGCCTGAATGTCGACCCGGAAACCGGCGAGACCGTGCTGCGCGGCATGGGCGAGCTGCACCTGGAAATCACCATCGACCGCATGCGCACGGAACTCGGTGTCGAAGCCAACATGGGCAAGCCCAAGGTCAGCTTCCGCGAGGCCTTCGGCCGCACCGTCGAGCACATCTACACGCACAAGAAGCAGACTGGCGGTTCGGGTCAGTACGCTGAAGTGAAGATGGTCTTCGAGCCGGGCGAACCGGGCACCGGTGTGGTGTTCGTCGACGAGATCGTCGGCGGCCGCATCCCGCGCGAGTTCATTCCGTCGGTCGAGTTCGCGATCAAGACCGAGTCCAAGGCAGGCCAGATCGCCGGCTATGAAGTGCTCGATTTCAAGGCGCGCCTGATCGACGGCAAGTACCACGACGTCGACTCCTCGGCGCTGGCCTTCGAAATCGCCGGCCGCCATTGCTTCCGCGAAGCGCACAAGATGAGCAAGCCCAAGCTGCTCGAACCGATGATGCGCATCGAGGTGGTGACCGAGTCCGAATTCCTCGGCGACGTCATCGGCGACATGAACCGCCGTCGTGGCCAGGTCATCGACCAGGGTACCAAGGGCACCGCAGCCTTCGTTCACGGCTTCGTGCCGCTGGCCGAGATGTTCGGCTACATCAACTATCTGCGTTCCGCCACCCGCGGCCGCGGCACCTTCTCGATGGAGTTCAACAACTACTCCGAAGTGCCGGCTGGCCTGGTCGACAAGTTGATGGAAAAAGAAGCGAAGTAACGCGCCGCACATTGCTGCACACTTGGACGGCCGGGGAAACCCGGCCGTTTTTTTATGGATGGCGCGGCTCCGGCGCGTGGCGAGCGCATGCACACCCCGCGGAATGCGAAGGCACAAATCGCGCATTCATGATGTCCATGTACCGTTGAACCGGCAGCGCGCAACTCGATTGCGCAGGAGTCCCCAGCGTCAATGATCAACACGACAGGCCGCACCACGCTGCGAATCATCGCCACGCTGTGGGCGCTGCCGAACTCGCTCGTGGGTCTGGTCTATGGCGGCGTTGGACTTTGCTGCGGAGCGCGACACGAATGGGATGCGAGTGGCCGCATCCTGCGCTTTGTCGACATGCCGTCCTGGCTGATGCCGACAGCGATATCGCTCGGACATGTGCAAGTGTATGCCGGTGGTCGTTGCAAGCGAGCGGATGGCAGCCCGGCAGCGAACCGTTTCGGCGTTCCCGTGATGATCGAAGAAACCCTGCATACACGGCAGGCAGAAATTCTCGGCCCGTTGTACCTGCCACTGCATGGGCTTTGCATGCTTGTCTCGATCATCGCCGGTGGCGGCACGCACGATCGCAACCTGCTCGAAATCGGCCCCGAGCGCGGGCGAGGGCCGTGGCCATGGCAGGCCTGACGGTAGGTTCAGACTTGTCCGTGCGCCGTTGGTTGACGTGAACGTGTTCAGACAAGTCTGGGCCCAGGAGCACAGCCACCCCTTGCAGCGACACCGGGCGCTCACGTAGCGTCGCGCATTCCCGCGCAATCGTAACCATTCATGTCCGAACTTCGCCTGCCTGCCGAACTGAAATACGCCGCCGAATTGGCAGCGCTGGAAGCGAATGATGATGCGGCCCGACCGCCCCAGTGGCGGCTCAGCCCGAGGGCGGTCGAGACCTATGTGATGGGCAGCGCCAAGCCGGTCGGCGGGGTTGCCATCACACCCAAGTATTACGGCGACCGCTCGCTGGTGCAGGTGGCCATCGCGACGTTGGCATCGGACCGTGCACTGATGCTCGCAGGCGAGCCGGGCACGGCGAAAAGCTGGTTGTCCGAGCATCTGTCGGCGGCAATCTGCGGCACATCGTTGCTGACCGTACAGGGCACTGCCGGCACCAGCGAGGATCATCTGAAGTATGGCTGGAACTACGCATTGCTGATCGCCGAGGGTCCGAGCGAACGCGCGCTGGTGCCGTCACCGGTGTTGCGCGCGATGCGCCAGGGCAAGATCGCACGGGTCGAGGAAATCACCCGCACCAGTCCGGAGGTGCAGGACGCCTTGATTTCGATCCTGTCCGAGAAGCAGATCGCGGTGCCGGAGTTGAATGAAACCGTCAGCGCACAGCGCGGATTCTCGATCATCGCCACCGCCAACACGCGCGACCGCGGCGTCAACGAGATGAGTGCCGCACTGAAACGGCGTTTCAACTTTGTCACCGTGCCGGTGGTGGATGACCTCGACCAGGAGATCCGCATCGTGCAGCAGCGTGAAGCGCAGTTGCGCAGCGACTATCAGGTCGGCGCGCCGCCACCGGACGATTTGACCCGGCTGTTGGTCACGGTCTTCCAGGAGTTGCGTGGCGGTGCCACCAAGGACGGCAAGACCAAGGTGCGCGCGCCGAACGGCGTGCTGTCGACGGCAGAAGCCATCAGCGTGCTGTTCAACAGCGGCATCCTGGCGCAAAGCTTCGGCGACGGCACGGTCAACGGCGCCGATCTGGCGCGTGCACTCACCGGCGCGCTGGCCAAGGAAGGCGTCGAGGATCTGAAAGTGCTGCGCGAGTACCTGGAGACCGTCGCCAAAGCACGCAGCGGCGCCTGGAAGGGATTTTACGCGGCGGCCAAGCAGGCGCTCACTTGAATCTCCTGGACTCGCCATTGCGAGATCCCATTCCCGACCTGGAAATGAACACAGGCCGTGAACCGCTCATCCTGAGCAGAGCGTCCGCTTCATCAGGACGCGGCGTCGAAGGACGAGCAAGAGCCTCCAATTCGCCTCATTCACGGCCTGCCCTTCGACGCCGCATCCCGGTGGAGCCGGGATGCTCTGCTCAGGGCGAACGGTGCCTTGTGGATTTCAATGGCGGGTATGAAACCAACCCGTAGACTCCCTGACCCATGAACCTCACCGGCGTGCATCTGTTCCCGGTGCGACATCACTCGCCGCGGGCGGCGATGTGCCTGCGGGCGCTGCTCGATGAGGTACGTCCGTCGCTGGTGTTGATCGAGGGACCGAGCGATGCCGATGCGTTGATCCCGGTTCTCACCGCGGCAGATTCGATTCCGCCGATTGCGATCCTGGCCTATCGCACCGATGGCACGCCGCAGAGCGCGATGTGGCCGTTCGCGCGCTATTCGCCGGAGTACCAGGCCTTGCTGTGGGCGCGTGACCACGGGGTGACGGCGCGCTTCATCGACTGGCCGTCGGGTGTGGCATTGGCAGCCGACCTGCCGTGCGCGCCGGTTGCGGCGAGCGTGCCCGACGAGACGCCCGACGACGCCGTCGAAGAGTCTTTCGAAGCAGACCGTGTGGAGCCTGCAAGTGAAGAGGAAGCGCAGGCGCCCCCGGTCGATCGCCATCAGGCGCTCGCTGAACGCTTCGACTTGCGTCATTTCGACGAATTCTGGGACGCTTACTTCGAGACGCCGATCTACCAGCCGGAGTCCTTCCGTACCGCGCTCAACGCGTTCGCCGAGTGGGTCGCACCAGCCGCAGGACGCGACACCGAGAGTGCGCTGCGTGATCGCATCATGGGCCAGGCGATCGCCGATGCGGTGAACGCCGGCACGCCTCCGGAGCGCATTGTTGCCGTGCTCGGCGCTGCGCACGTGGCGGCGCTGCTGCGCGGCGATCCAGCGCCCGACGCCAACGTACCGACCGCATTGCCGACAGCGCTGGCGGTGGTGCCCTACTCCTATCCACGCCTGTCCGAACAGAGTGGCTATGGCGCTGGCAACCGCGCGCCGTGGTACTACGAGCGCGTGTTCGAAGGCGCCAACGATTTTGCCCGCGCATCGTTGGTGGTGTTGATCGAGTTCGCCGGCAACATGCGCGCGCGCGGATTTTCGGTGTCGCTGGCGGATGTGATCGAGGCCTATCGACTGGCGCTGACGCTCGCTGATATTCGCGGTAAATCGGCACCCGGCGTCGACGAACTCGCCGAAGCCGCGCAAGCCACATTGACGCGCGGCGAAGCGGCGCCGATCCGCGAGTTCCTCAACCCGCTGATGATCGGACGGCGCATCGGCAAGCTCGGCGCCAGCGCCGGTCGCAACTCGCTGCAACTCGAGTTTGCGCAAGGGCTGGCCACCTACGGCCTGCCGCAGGTCGACGAGCCGGAAACCGTGTCGCTGCGCCTGGCCGACGCCACCCAGGCCGGCGCCAGCCTGTTCCTGCATCGCTTGCGCGTCGCCGACGTGCCCTACGCCAGCTACGCCGGTTCACAATCGGTGGTCACGCGCGGCCGCGCCAGCGACGACGAAGCTGGCGGCTACAGCGCATTGAGCCGTATGCGCGAGCATTGGGACGTGCAATGGACGCCGGCGACCGAAGTCGCGCTGGCCGAACGCGTGATCTACGGCGAGCGCTTTTCCGAGGTCTGCGAGCGACGTCTGAACGAGGCCATCGGCAGCGCCGCACACGCGGCCGATGCCACCCGCTTGCTGATCGACGCGGTGCTCACCGATGCCACCCAGGCCACCGCGCGTGCGCTGGACGCCACCGAACGTCTGAGCAGTCTGGACGACGACGTCGGCAGCCTGAGTCAGGCGGCGCGCACGCTGGCCGCGCTGAAGAGCTACGGCAGCTCGCGTCCGGCGCTGACGCAGATCGCCGGCACCATCGAACGTTTGCTGGTCGGCACCTTCACTCGCGCGATGCTGCGCCTCGCCATCGCCAGCCGCGGCGATGTCGAAGCGACGCAGGACGCGCGCGCAGCGATGCGCGTGCTCAACGAACTGGCGTTGTCGCAAGCGCTGCTCGACCGCGGCGCCTGGATGCAGACGCTGACACAAATTGCCGGCGACGAAGCCCTGGAGGCAACCGCCAGCGGCGTTGCCGCGGCCTTGTTGTACCTGGCGCGCGAGTTGCACGAAAACGATCTGCGCGGCCTGCTCGAGCGCCGCCTCGGCGATGTCATCCGCCCGGCCCGCGCGGCCGATTTTCTCGCCGGTTTTTTCGAGGTCAACGCGCTGGTACTGCTGAAGAACCGCGAGATCGTCGCTGCGATGAGCGGCTTTCTGTCAGCGCTGCCCGCCGAGCACTTCCGCGATGCGCTACCCGCGCTGCGCCGAGCATTTGCCTTGCTCGGCGCCAGCGAGCGGCGTTTCCTGCTGGAACATCTGGTCGGCCTGCACGGGCGCGCCGCGCCAGCGGTTGCCGCGCAGGTGCTCACCGCAGCAGACCAGCAGTCGCTGACCGATCTCTCGGCCACGCTGGGACAGGCGCTCGACGATCTGGATGATTTGCTGTGAGCCGGCGTATTCGCTTCCAACACTGTGCTGATCTGCACCTCGAACTGAGCGGCAATCTCGGGGGACTGGTTTTTTGTCCGCAAAGGACGCAAAGAACGCAAAGGAGAGCAAAGGCGTCAGGGGTGCGGCGCATGAACATCGAGCCCCAAAACGCTAACTTTCGCATGGCTTTCTTTGCGTCCTTTGCGTTCTTTGCGAACAAAGACTCCTGCCCAATGAACAGCGAGAAGCATGATGGAGCCTGAAGCCGCCGCCGCCCTGCTGCGCTGGCGACTGGTGCTCGGGGCTGAGGCCGAGCGTGCTGAGCCCTTGCTGGGTTTGAGCGCGCTGTGCGCACAGTGCGGGCCCGCGGCGGAAGACGTGGTGGCGATGACCGAGGCCGAACTTGAAGCGCTCGATGACACGCTCGACTTTGTCTACGGCGCCGGTCGCAAGAGTGGGCTGACTGCCTATCTGCCGCGCTGGCTGGAGCGCGTGCGCGGCTTCTTCACCGCCGATGTCGTCGCGTTGGTGCAGAAGGATGCAATCGAGAAGAAGGGGCTGACGCGCCTGCTGTTCGAGCCGGAGACCCTGCCGTACCTGGAGAAGAATGCCGATCTGGTCGCCACGCTGCTGTCGGCGCGCGCGCTGGTGCCGGACGAGGCGAAGGAAATCGCGCGGGGTATCGTGCGCGAGGTGGTCGAGCAGTTGCGCAAGAAGCTGGAGACGGCGACGCGTACGGCGCTGATCGGCGCGGTCAAGCGCCATTCGCGCAGCCCGTTCAAGGTCGCCCGCAATCTCGACTGGAAGCGCACCGTGCAGCGCAATCTGCACACCTACGACCACAACAAGCGTCGGTTGGTGCCGGAGTCTTTCCACTTCCTCGCCAACCGGCGCAAGCGCCACGAATGGGAGGTGGCGATCCTGGTCGACCAGTCCGGTTCGATGGCGGTCAGCGTGGTCTACAGCGCGATCATGGCGGCGATCTTCGCCTCCATCGACGTGCTGAAGACGCGTCTGGCCTACTTCAACCACGACACCGTGGTCGACATGACACCGCATCTGGTGGATCCGGTCGAAGTGCTGTTCAGCGCGCAACTTGGCGGCGCAGAGAACTACAACCTGGCGCTCGATTACGCCAAGGAACATTTCCTCGAGCGCCCGGACAAGACCTTGGTGCTGCTGATTACCGATCTCTATCACACGGCCGGCAACAACGAGCGTTTTCTGTTGCAGGTGCAGGAGATGATCGACTCCAAGGTCAAGTTCATGGTCCTGCTCAAGCTCTCAGACGCCGGCCAGCCCAGTTACGACCATGACCTGGCAAAGAAACTGGTCGCCCTGGGCGCCCATTGTTTCGGCGCCTCACCCAAACAACTGGTGGAGATCGTCGAACGCATCATGAAGAACCAGCCCTACGATCACCTGGCGCAAAACCCGAAATGAATCCGGCGTCGTTCCGCCGCTTTTGTAGGCCGCTGTGCCGCGTAGCGGCTCACCGGCGCAGCGATCAAAGCGCCGGTGAGCGCGATGAAACTGCGCACACGCGGCCTACAAAAGAACTTGCGCGTACACCCGTGAACCACAGCTCTGGTAGACCGCTGTGCCGCGTAGCGGCTCACCGGCGCAGCGACCAAAGCGCCGGTGAGCGCGATGAAGCTGCGCACACGCGGCCTACAAGAGCACTTGCGCATACACCCGTGAACCACAGCTCTGGTAGACCGCTGTGCCGCGTAGCGGCTCACCGGCGCAGCGACCAAAGCGCCGGTGAGCGCGATGAAGCTGCGCACACGCGGCCTACAAGAGCACTTGCGCATACACCCGTGAACCATCGCTCTGGTAGGCCGCTGTGCCGCGTAGCGGCTCACCGGCGCTTTCCCTGCGGTCGTGACCAAAGCGCCGGTGAGTGCGATGGAGCTGCGCACACGCGGCCTACATTCGAATCCACGACTTTTCGACCAAGGTCAACCCGATGTCTGACATCCCGAATCTCCCCGTGAACCAGCTCAAGCTGGTCGTCAGCGACGCCCAGGAACTGGCCAAGGGCATGTCGATTGCCGACAAGGGCGGCATCCGCCATCTGGCGCGACATGGCAACAAGCTTTACGCCGAGGCCGATGGCAGCGGCGCGACGCCGTACAAGGCGCAGATCGTGCACGACGACAAGGGCTGGCGCGGACGCTGTTCGTGCATGGCAGCGCGCAGTCGGCCCTTCTGCAAGCACGCCGCCGCGCTGCTGGTGGCCTGGTCGCGCGACCCGGCTGCGTTCGCGGTGGCCGAGGCGCCGCCGGCGGTCGCAACTGGCGAACCCGGCAGCGAGGCCAAACGCGCCAAGCCGAAGACCGGCAAGGTCGATGCCAATGCGCTGATGCGCCAGGGCATCGAGCAGACCCTGAACCTGGTGCGTGAACTGGCGTTGTCTGGCATCAGCACGATCAGCGCCGAGCGTGTGGCGCAGATCCGCGCGCTGGCAGAAACCCTGCGCGCCGAACGCCTGCGCCGGATCAGCGCGCGGCTGCTGGAACTGGCCGGGCTGCTGGATACCGCGGTCGCCGACTTCGGCCTGCTCGACTCAGAAGCTTACGCCGCAGCACTCACCGACATCAGCCTGAGCGCGCGACGAGTCAGCCGTCATCTGGACGGCAGCGATCCGCTCAAACCGGAATACGTCGAGACGCTGATCGGCAAGACCTGGACCAAAAAAGACCGTGCCGACGCGGGCAAGCTCGATCTGATCGAGTACGCCTTCATCCACGAGATCACCGCCGACGACTACGTCATCCGCGAGAGTCGTTTCGTCGACCTGGCGAGCGGTACGCACTACAGCGAGAAACAGATCCTGCCGGCCTTCCTGGCCAAGCGCACGGCGCCCAAGCGCAGTTACGCCGGATTCGTGTTGCGCGGCGCCGGCGGCGGGCGTTATCCGGGTTTCGCGCCGCTGCGCCTCGACCTTGCCGAGGAGGGTCGATTCGATGAACCGGCGGCTGGCGATTTCGCGGGCGTGCTCGCCAATGCGCTGCCGAGCGTAAGCGCGGCGCTTGCGACGCTCGCCGAGGCGCGCAAGGACGTGTTCGGCGCCGACAGCGTGCCGGTAGCCATTCGCCTGGATTCGCTGTACGCCGAGGGCGAGCGCCTGTTTGCCGTGGATGGCGGCGGCGACAGTCTGTTGATCGGCGGCGGTACGGACACCGTGATGGCGGTGACTCAGGCGCTGACCCAGGCCGAGCTCAAGTGCGTGCTCGGCGATCTGCTGCTGCTTGGCGCGATGCCATGCCTGAATCCCCTGGCGCTGGTCATCGAACGCGCCGGGCAGGTGGAATTGGTGCCGCTGCCTGTCGTCGACCAGACCACGTTGCTGCGTCAACGCAAGCTCAAGCGCGTGGGCAAGCGCGAACGCTGGATCGACAGCGCGCGTGAGTTGGGTGTGAACGCTGCGGCGCTCGTTCTCGGCGAAGTGCGCGAGGAACTTGCCGATACCTTGAGCGAAGGCCTGAGTGCCTTGGGAACACGACGCGCTGACGGCATGGTCAGTCGACTGCAGGGATTGGGCCTGGCGAAGCCGGCGGCCTTGCTCGCCGAAGTCGCCCAGCGCGCAGATCCGGCAGAGAAACTCGACGACGTGCTGCGTCTGCTGCAGGTGCTCGGCATCGGCCTGACGCGCCTCGCGGCCAGCAAGAAGATCGACCGTTCCACACTGGTGCGCTCGCCGCTGCACCCGGCCATCGAGGTACTGCCGCCGGATGTGCATCTGGAGCCCGCCGATCTGCTGGCCGAACTGGGATCGAGCCGATTGCAGGGTCACAGTCGCGCAATCGCCATCGATCGCGCACTGGCCGCTTACGACTCCGATACGCTCGCGCAACTGGCGCCAATGCTGTTCGCCGATGGCAGTGTCTGCGGGTTGGTCGTCGGGCGTTATGCGGCGCATCCGGAGCTGGCCATGGAACTGGCGCAACACGCGCTGAGCGCCAATCCGTCGCGCATTCGCCGCTGGACCGTCGAGTCCGCGTACGCCGACCAGGCGCGTGTTGCCAAGTTGACCGCGATCCTGCTGCTGCAAACACTGGCAACGCCAGCGGCGCGCGAGGTGTTGCGTCAGTTCCGCGATCAGCGACGTCCGGATCCCGCGCTCAAGGCGATGGCCAACTGGGCGCTCGAACCCGCGCATGCGCCGGAAGTCCGCCCGGAGTTGCTTGCCGGGCTGAATGCCCCCAACCGCGACGAGCGCATCCAGTACCTGCAAAAGATCGGCCAGAACGGCGCGATCGCCGCAATCCATTCGGTACGCCTGGTTGCCGCCAGCGACGCCAGCATGCCGGTGCGCTACAGCGCCTGGGCGACGCTGGCGCTGCTGCTCGACGTCGGTGTCGTGCCGATGCTGATCGGCAAGCTGCAGGACCGCCGCAATGACGACGACGCGGCGCGCGAAGCGGCGCACGCGCTCGGTCTGCTCGGCGACAGTCGCGCGATCGGTCCACTGCTGGCGGCATTCACCGAAGCTTTCAAGCCGGCGATCATCGCCGACAGCTTGCGCGCCATTGGGCCCGCTGTGCTGCCCGCACTGGTCGACCATGTCGATCGTCAGCCCGAACTGGCGGAGCGCAAGGTCGCGCAGGAACTGGTCATCGGTGTCGGCGCGGAGCTGTCGCGCGATTTTCTCGCCGCGCGGCTGCAGCAGGTACCGCAAGGTGACCTCGTGGCGTGCGCGCAGCGCTATCTCAAGCTGGCCAGCGGTGCGACCCAGTTGAAGCTTTGGGTTGCCGATGCCGTCGAGGCACGCGTGACGGCAGACGGCGCCGAAGTCCCGGCCGAGCTCAAGAAGATCCTGAGTCGGGCGCGTGTTCCACCCAAGGCACGTGCGAAAGCGTAGCAGTGCCCACTGGCCATCAACCGCCAAATCGTCATTGCGAATCAGCCTTGGCGATTGTGGCAAACGCTCCATCCGCGCAGCGCATCCAGCGACATTGAACCCGCTCATCCTGAGCAAGGCATCCAACGCTCCATCAGGATGCGTCGTCGAAGGACGAGCAGGGCCTCCAGGACGTCGCACACCGATCGCCCCGCGGCACCCTTCGACGCCGCATCCCGATGAAGCCGGGATGCCCTGCTCAGGGTGAACGGCTCACAAATTCAATAACTTACGATATCGGCTCTTGGAGAGCTGAGCTTACTCGGCTGGGAGAGCGACTCAAGTCCCCGGCTGCAAATACGCCACCGGCGCGAACAGCAGGCGTTCGCGACGACGTGGGTCGAGCTCCACGCGGGTCTCGGTGTCGAAAATCATCGCCGGGCGTTGCGCGAGTTCGAACTGCGGCCACTGCGGTAATCCTCGGACGTTCGGATCGCCCGTGCGCGCAAATGCCAGCAGCGCATCGCTCATCCGGTCGGCGAGTGCCTGGGCGGAAACGTCACCGGCGGTGTACGGGCTTGCATCCACCGTGTTGAACAAGAGCGGGATGTCGACCATGTGCGGCGCGCCCCAGCGGCCGCCGTCGAGCGGTGACTGCCAGTGCACGTAATAGGTCCAGGTCGGCGCGCCCTGTTCGGCACGGCGTTCGGCTTCGATCAACATGCCGCGCCAGGAACGCGCCGCGGTGGTGATGGAAAAGAACAACTCGCTCGGTGAGGCCCGTGGATACCAGCGGCGATAATGCTCGACGATCGCTTCGGCGCTGAGTGGCCCCATGAACTGCGCGATGTGCTGCTTGAGCTTGTCCGGCAGGCCAATCCAATCGAGTTCAAACGTGGTGGGATCGGCCACCCCGATCAGGCTGGTGGTCTCCTGCAGTGTGTTGCCGAGCACCATCGGGATGTGGCGGGACTGGGCCGGCGCGTCCGGAGAAAACGGGTCGCGCGGCAGTGCCTTGCCATCGACGACTGGCGTCCAGACGCCGCCCTGCATGGCCTGCAGTACCTGCGTCAGCGGCATCGTTTCGATCTCTCGCACACGGTCAGGCGACAACTGCAGCGCCGCCAGCACCGCCTGCGCGGTCTCTCGGCCATGCGCCCGCGTGCGCCCGGTCACTTGCTGCCCGCTCATGGTCCAGACGCGGTGGAACAATCCTCTTGCCGCAGGCATGGCCATCAATGTTGCGCACTTGGCGCCGCCGCCGGACTGACCGAAAAGGGTCACCGACGCCGGATCGCCACCAAACGTGGCGATGTTGTCGCGCACCCAGGTCAGGGCCAGCACCAGATCCAGCATGCCGGCATTGCCCGACTCGGCGTAGCGCTCGGCATCGAAATCGGCCAGATACAGGAAACCGAAACCACCGATCCGGTGGTGCAGCGTCACTACCACGACATCGCCGCGTCGACTCAACGCTGCGCCGTCATACAGCGGCTCGCTGACGGCCCCATGGCTGTAACCGCCACCGTGGAAGTAGACCAGCACGGGGCGCTTTGGCGTATCCTCCAGTCCCGCCGTCCACACGTTGAGACGCAAGCAGTCTTCGCTGATCGTCGCCGGATCGATCGCTGAGGTCTGTGGGCACGCCGGTCCGTACTCGACGGCATCGCGGATTCCGGTCCACGGCGGCGCCGGCAGCGGCGCACGGAACCGACGGTTTGAGGTATCGGCGCCGTAGGGAATGCCCTTGAAGCTGTGGATGCCGTCCGATTCGACGCCGCGCAACAGTCCGCTTCTCGTTTCCACCAATACGCTGCCAGCTTCTTCCGTGTGCAGGAGCGCGCTTGCGCGCGATGGCCTTTGAAGGCCCTCGCTCGCAGGTGGCGAATCCTTCATGGACTCCCGCTCGCTGCCGCAAGCCGCGAGCACCCATACCACCAGCAACAACGACCGTCGAGACCTCACGGCGCCGGCGCCGCGGCCTTTGGCGCCTGCGCGTACACGATCAGGATCGCCAGATCCTCACGACCCACTTGGCGCAGGCTGTGACTGGAACCATCGCGCGTCAGGATTGCCATCCCCGGTACCACCGCGTGCGCCTTGCCATCCAGCGTCAGCTCGCCGCGTCCGCTGAGCACGTAATAGACCTCATCCTTGCCATGCGCATGCAGACCAATCGACGCGCCCTGGTGCAACACGCGCCGGCGCACTGCGAATCCGAAGCCCGGCGCGTCCTTGAAGAACGGCGACGCCACGGTGATGCCATCGCCTCCGTGGGGCGCGATCTGCACCTGCGCGATGCGCTCGGCGTGCTCGATCAAGGAGGGCAGCGGCTGGCCAGCGTGGCGCTGGCGCTGGTCGGCCGGCACGCCGCAATCCACGTCGCGCGTGGCAATCGATGCCGGCAACAACTTCTGCGCGATCAGATCGCCGACCACCAGACAGGCGACAGCGATGGCGCCACGATGGTGAAAATGGGTGTCATCGGCGAGCCCGACGACCGGGTCATGCAAAAAGTAGGCTTTCGACGCTTCCGGGCCGAGCGCTTCGATCCAGTCCATGCTGCGCTGCGCCAGATCGATCAATGCCACCTTGTCCGCGGCGGCCACGTCGCGCACCGCCGCGGCGTATGCGCCGTGCGTGTCGACCGCACGGCCCTGTTCGTCAAAGGTTCCGCGCGCCACAGGCGTCAGCAGCACCGGCGTCGCTCCCGCAGCCCGTGCGGCACTGACGAATCGCCGCAGGCCAGCTGGAAAATCGACCGTGGCATCGGCGTAGCGCGCCGGATCCTCGGCCTTCTGATCGTTGTGGCCGAACTGAATCAGCAGCAGATCGCCGGCGCGCAGCTCCGCCATGGTGGTGTCGAAATGGCCGAGCGTCCGATAGTCGCGCGTGCTGCGCCCGGACACGGCACGATTGAGAATTTCGACGTCGTCGGTGACGAAACTGCCCAGCGCCTGACCCCAACCGGTACGCGGATAGCGCGCCTGCGGATACTCACTCGCCGTGGAATCGCCGACGATGACGATGCGCGGCGCGCCGTGGGCGTTGGCGGCGAGCGACAGACTCGCCACGACCAAGACGAGCGACCGACCCGATCGAAGCAAGCGCTGCAGTCTACCCATCGTCAGCGTTGGCATTTCCCTGCACTCTCCGTCCGAGCCTTCGGCACATTGTAGCGACAACCTGTCTACCGGTGTCATTCAATGGTGCGGACCTGTGGGAGCGACCTTGCGTCGCGCGCTCTCACTTTCAGCGCTCGCGACACAAGGTCGCTCCCACATGGGCCATTGCGCGAACAAGCGCCGCAGCAGGGATGACCGGACCACTCAAGGATCTCCAACCGCGACACCCGAGCGCCGTTGGTCGTGTCACCATATCCGCCCGTCCCGATCGCCTGCCGAAGGAATCACCCGATGAATCCGACTGCAATTTCGCGCCGCCAGATGCTGCAAGGGAGCCTGGGCACCATTGCCCTGGTCGCCACCAGCCCACTGTTGTCCGAGACCCGTGGGGCAACGCCGTCGCAGACCGAGGGTCCGTTCTTCCCGACCCGCGACCAGGCCGACAAGGACATCGACATGACGCTGATCGAGGGTCATGCCGAGCATGCCCTTGGCGAGGTGGTCGAGATCAGCGGCCAGGTGTTGGCCGAGGACGGCACGCCGATCGCCAATGCACTGGTGGACGTCTGGCAAGCCAACAGCCACGGCCGTTACGCGCATGAACGCGACACCAATACGGCGCCGCTGGACCCGAACTTCCAGGGTTGGGCGCAGTTCACGACGGATGCGCAGGGCCGCTATCGGGTCAAGACGATCAAACCGGGTGCCTATCCGGTCGACAAGGGCTGGTCACGACCACCGCACATCCACTTCAAGGTGGCGCTGCGCGGCTATCACGAGCTGACCACGCAGATGTATTTCGCCGGCGACTCGCTGAACGACATAGACCGTTTGTTGCAGGCGTTGTCCGCCGATGAGCGCAGTCGCGTCGTCGTTGCCTTTTCAGCTGCAGCGGAGAAAAGCGCGCCGCACGGTCAGTTCGATCTGGTGCTGCGCAAAGTTTGACGCCCGCTGTGGGAGCGGGTTTATCCCGCGAAAGCTGTCGCGGAGTAAATCCGCTCCCACTTGAAAATCAAGGCCTTACGGCATATTCGAAAAGAGTCCGTGCCTTGTTCGCGCAACGAACATCTTGAGGTAGGTCACCTTGGCCGCGTGGCGGCCTACGTGATAACGCCGACTGTCACGTAGTCTGCTGCGCAGACAACGTGACCTACTTTCAACATCACCGGCTCGCAAAGATTCCTACGACCCCAGCGTCCACCTCTGCGCCGCAAACGGCATGCTGCGCAGACGTTTGCCGGTTGCCGCGAACAGCGCATTGGCGAGCGCCGGCGCTGCGGTTGGAATGCCCATCTCGCCGGCACCTGAGGGAGCACGCTCGCTGTCGATGATTTCGACTTCGACATCCGGTGCGGCGGCCAACTGCAGCAACGGATAGGTGTCGAAGTTGCCCTCGACGACGCGGCCCTTGTCGATGTGGATTTCGAGCGCTTGTGCGGTGCTGATGCCATCGATGGTGCCGCCCATCATCTGGGCATCGATGCCCAGGCGATTGATTGGCCGGCCGACGTCGACCACGCAGACGCAGCGCTCGATCCGGTAGGCACCGCCCTCGCCCGCCGAGACTTCCATGGCATGAGCGGCGTAACCGCCAAAAGTGAAGTGCGCGGCGATCCCCAGTCCGCGGCCTTTGGGCATTTCACGACCCCAACCGATGTTCTTCGCAGCGCGCCGCAGCACTTCACTCAAACGACCGGTCTCGAACATCGGGCCGCCGTGGCCGGAATACGGGATCTGCCGCGGCTTGCCGAGCAGTTCGAGCCGGAACGCCACTGGATCCTTTCCCGCAGCATGGGCGACTTCGTCGACGAAGCTCTGCACAGCAAACGCGTTGGCGGTGTGCGCGGGTGCGCGCCAGGAGCCGCGGGTCATGCCGGACTTCACGCCAAACCATTCCATGCGCAGGTTCGGCAGCAACGCGGCCGGAAAATCGTCCGGATACAGTTCCGCCGCCCACATCTGGTCCTCGGGCATGTTCGGCCGCCGGTAATACTTGCTGGCGCTCGCCAGCCGATGCGCCCATCCGGTGACCTGCTGATCCTGGTCGAGAGTCGCCAGCATATGGTGATGGCCAAACGGGCGGAAATAATCGTGGCGCAGATCGTCCTCGCGCGTCCACAACAGCCGGATCGGGCGCTTGCTCAACTGCGACAGCAACACGGCCTCGGCGACGAAGTCGTTGCTCAGGCGTCGACCAAAACCGCCGCCGACGCGGGTCATCTGCACCTCGATGTTGAAGCGGTCGACTCCGGTGATCTGGTTGGCCAAACGCGAGGCACCGGCCGGTTGCTGCATCGGGGCGATGATGCGCACGCGATCCGCCTCGACATGCACGCAGGCATTTTGCGGCTCCAGCGGGCAGTGCGACACGAACGGCACGCGATAGACCGCTTCGACCACCCGTGCGGCGCGATTGCGCGCGGCATCGAAGTCACCATCCTCGCGACAGCGAAAGCCCTTGCCCTTCAGCAACTCGGTGCACTGGGCGTCGAGCGCGGCGCTCGATTCGTCGCGCCAGGGTCCGTCGCTCCAGACGATCTTGAGTGCTGCGCGACCCTTCAGTGCCGACCACGTGTCATCGGCCAGCACCGCCACGCCGGGCGCCAGATTGGCGATGATCGGCTCGCCGGATTTCGGTCCGGGAAGGGCAAGAACCTCGCGCACGCCGGGGATTTTCAGCGCTGCGCTGGCGTCGAAGGACACCAGCTCGCCGTCGAAATTCGGACATCGCGCGACCACCGCGACCAGCGCATCGGGCATGCGCGCATCGATCCCGAACTGCGCCTTGCCAGTGACGATTTCGCGCAGCGCAACTTGCGGCTGGGCGCTGCCGATCAACCGGTAGTCCTTGGGCGCCTTGGTGGCCACATCTTCGGTCGGCCAGGCTGCCCGGGCGGCCGCGCCGATCAGTGCCGCATAGTTGACGCGTCGACCGTCGCTGTGAATCACCGCTCCGGATTCGGTACGCAGATTGTCGACGGCGGCGTTCCAGTGCGACGCGGCCGCGTGCAGCAACACCCAGCGCACGCGCGCGCCGACCTGACGCAGATCGGTCCATGCGTCCGGAATCGAGGTGCTGCCGCCGGCACCCTGCGGGCCGTATTTCCAGGTCACGCCGGGTTCGGCGTCGATCCTGACGATGCCGAACGGCAACTGTTCGACCTTCACCTTCGACCAGTCGGCATCCATCTCCTCGGCGATGATCATCGGCAACGAGGTGTTGACGCCCTGCCCGATCTCCGGCGCGCGCGCACCGATATGCGTGGTGCCGTCCTGATCGATGCGGATGAACAGGCCGATTGCGTTCGTTTGTCGTGGGTCCAGACTTGTCTGGACGCTTGTCGCTTCCGCACGTAGCACTCGCGGCACCAGACTCGCCGAAATCAGCAGCGCGCCGGTCGCCGTCAGCGTGGCGCGGATGAAATCGCGGCGGGTCAGGCCGGCCTGCACCGCTGTACCCCCATCGAACAGCGCCGGGCCCCAGTCATCGCGATCGAGCCTGCTCATGCGGACCCTCCCGACCGCGCCATCAGGGCAGCGCGCTTGATCGCCCGACGGATGCGCGGATAGGTGCCGCAGCGACAAAGGTTGGTCAGAGTATCGATGTCGGCGTCGGTCGGTTCAGGCTGGCGTTTCAGCAGGTCCACCGCCGCCATGATCTGGCCGGCCTGGCAATAGCCGCACTGAGGCACGTCCTCGGCGATCCACGCCTGCTGCACGACATGCAGCGAGTCGCCGGCAAGGCCCTCGATGGTCAGGACGTTTCGACTCTCGGCGGCGCTGATCGGAAAGCTGCATGAGCGCACGGCAGCGCCATCCACATGCACCGTACAGGCGCCGCACAGGCCGATTCCGCAACCGTACTTGCTGCCGGTCAGCCCGGCGTGATCACGCAGATACCACAGCAGCGGCATGCTGGCGTCGCCGTCGAAGGTCGCTTGCTTGCCGTTCAAGGTGAACCGGATCATGGTCGGCCCTCGCGATGGCGAAGACCGATCGTAGCGCCGCCCGGTGGCGGGCGCACCGGTCGGAGGTCATGTGGGAGTCCCGGTCGCCCCTGTCGATGCGCTTATTCGCGCAAAGAACACACGGAAGTAGGTCACGTTGCCTGCGCAGCAGGCTACGTGACGCTGTCCATTGTCACGTAGCCCGCTGCGCAGGCAACGTGACCTACAAATAAATACTCTACAATCAAACGTTTAGAGGATGTTCTGTGAAAGGCGGAACAGCCAATAGTCCGCAAAGGACTCAAGGGACGCAAAGAAAGCACAATCGTGGATGCGTTCAGCCGGAGCGATTCCCGTTCAACACTTCCCTTTGCGTCCTGTGTGTCGTGCGGACAAAAAGAAGGGGAACGATATCGCCACTGGTCGAGTTGGCGACGCGTTCCCCGGGTAGACACCCAGCGCGCGACTGGAACAATCCAGTCGCGCGCCGGGAAACGCTTACGGCGTGAAGTTCAAGCGTGCCACCTCACCAGCCACTGCAGCATCACGTCCGATCACCAGCGGCTTGTAGGCATTCACCAGCCAACGTGGCAACTGGCTGATGTACGCCGGGCTCAGCAGCGAACCACTCTGGCCACCCGGATAGATCTGCTGGGCGCTGATCGGGGTGCTCATGCTGCCGACGAAACGTCGCACCGGGCCACCGGTGAACATGAAACCGTTGAGTGTGTTGGCACGGACGCTGACATCGGAGTCGTCGACCACCTCGTAGTTGCCCGGACGAGCGACGCCGGGCAGGTTGGGCCCCAGATTGGTGATCGGGAACGGATTGTTGCCCGGGATGTTGAAGGGCTCGCCGAGTGGGTGACGGAACACCTTGCGGTGCAGCTTGCCCCAGCGGTAAGCGTCCTGATTGGTCGACTGCCCGAACGCCGGCGCGAATTCGGCGCTGGCGAGCAGATTCAGGCCATCCTTGAGGCTCTTCAGCAGCAGGAAGTCGCGCGCGGCCTCCGGATTGGGTGCGCCTGCAACCACGAAGAAGTCGAGCCCCGATGCACCTTTGCCACGCGCGGTCGGGAAAGTATCCAACAGGTTCTTGATCGCACGCAGGCTCTCTTCGTTGCTCGGAAGCTGCGACGACAACCCCACCCGCGCCAATGTCGCATCCAGCACGTTGCGAACGGTCTGGTTACGCCAGAAGGTGTACAACGTGGTCGCCACCGAGTTGGCTACCTCGGCCGCCGAGGGTTCGGGTAGATTGGCCGGGTTGTCGCCCGGATCGTAACCTTCGCGGATGCCGGTCGGCGTGGTGAGGTTCCAGTCGCGGATGCGTGTGACTGCCTCGACCACTGCCGGGTCGGCGCCCAGTGCCGCCAGTTGCGACCACGCGCCGCTGGCACCGGCGTTGGCGAATGCACTGAGCAGTGCCGGACGCAACAACTCGGCGTCGAGCGGCTGGTTGTTGGCCTGCCACTGGCGCATGTCGGCGAGCGACACCTTGACGTCGGCATCCAGCTTGGCGCGGATCAAGCGGTCGACGCGGCCCATGCGGAAATCCGCATATCCCGCATTCAGGTAATACAGACCTCCACCCGCGCGGGTCTGGTTCAGCGCGTTGTTGTCGCTGGTGGTTCCCACCGGGTCGTTGTTGGCGTTGGCAATGTAACCACTGGCCGGATTGGTCGCATTCGGCATCTCGGCGATCGGCAACAACTGGAAGGGCGTGGCCTGATTTGCCTGCGAAGTGGTGCGCGGCAACCAGTCGTGCTTGAGTGCGCCCGTTCCATCGCGGACCAGGAACGGGGGAATGTTGCCGTCGGCACGGCCGAGCGTCTGCAGGTCGGTGCGCAACGGCAGCTCGCCGGGCGCCGTGTAGGCGATATTGCCATCGACATCGGCATAGGCGAAGTTCTGGCTGGCGCCGTCGAAGAAGGTCAGTGCCTCGCGGAACTCGGCCAGGTTCTGCGCCCGCGCGATGCGCCGGTAGGCCTCCAGTTCTTGCGTCGGACCCCAGCCGGTATAGGCGAAGCTGATGCCGGTATCGCCGGTGATCGAGACCACCGGGCCGTTGTTGCGCCGCGGCACGATGATGGTCACGCCACCGTTGGTGTAACCGATCGAACTCACCCGGGAGACGTTGTCGTTCACCTGATCGCCGAGCGAATTGGCGAAATAGCTCTGGAAAATCCAGACCACCGGCTCGGCCACGCCACTGTGGATGGTGTGCGTCGGCAGTCCATAGGTATTCAGGCGGAATTTCTCGGAGAAGGCATCCGTCATGTCCATCGGATTGACCGTCTGCCCCCAGCAATGGCGCGTGGTGCAACCAAGCAGGATGTTCGGCGTCCCAGGTACCGAGACCCCCACCACGTCCATCGGCTGCGCAAATTGCGGGTCGGTGGACACCACGTGGGCCTCGTTCCACAGCGCCGGCATGTCCATCGACAAGTGCGGGTCGTTGGCGAGAATCGCCTTGCCGTCGACGGTCTTGCTGCCACTGATCAACCACCAGTTGCTGCCGCCGCGCTTGGCGTTGAGCTGCATCGTCGGCGCCAGCCACGGATTGTCCTTGACCGCCTCGACATGCTGACGTGCCGCTTCCAGCGTCTGCGGATCGATCATCGGGATATTGCTTGTGTCCATGCCCGACTTGTCGGCCTCGGTGACGCCGATGCCGGCGAGGAAGCCCGGAACAGTCACCCGACCGTCGACCGGCTTCACGCGACTCAAATCCTCGAAAAACAGCCGGTTGCCATCGAAGCCGGCGGCTGCACCCGCCTGCTGATAGGCGCCCAGACGCACGGTCAGGCCGGTGTCGTTGTCGAAACCGAGCTGCCAGGCGAGGAATTTGCCGATCGCAAAGGTATCGACCGGCGACCACGGCTCGGCGCGCGTCAGTTCCAGGGCCGAATACTCGACCGGCAGGGGATTGCTGCGCAGCCAGGCGTTGACGCCATTGGCATAGGCCTGGGTGATGCCGCGCAGTTTGGCGTTGGTTTCGACATAGGTCGCCCAGGCCGCACGGCGGATACCGAGCGTACGCAACTGCACGTCGTTGGCGAGCGCGGCAGGTCCAACCAATTCGGCATAGGTGCCACTGGCGACGCGGCGCAGGAAATCCATCTGGAAGAAGCGGTCGCGCGCGTGACTGTAGCCGAGCAGGTAGGCGGCATCCTCGTCACTCGCGGCGAGCACCGTCGGCACGCCCTCCGCGTCGTACGAGATCGATCCCGGCGCCTTCAGGCCGGGCGCGGAAATGGACTGGGCGGATGCCAGCGAAGCACCTCCCAGAAGGGCGACAACGAGCGCGGCAACCAGCGGCTTTTTGATCATCACGGCACCTCCTCAGAGAAAACACCCGGAGCATCCTACGAGCAGCGTCCGAGTGCACGTTGCGCTGCGTCAATACGGTTACTTGCCCGACTTGTTCAATCCCGACTGCGCGGTCCGATCGGCGTCTCCGGTACCGGATAGCCGGCCGCGGTGAACACTTCGACGATCTTGCGATTGGTGTCGAAATACACCTGCCAGTAGTTGTCCGTGTGGGTGTACGGCCGCACACACAATTTTGGTCCCTCGGGCGTGAACTCCAATATGTCGATTTCCGGTGCCGGATTGCTGCACACGTTGGCGATCGATGCGATGACCGGCTTCAGGCGGGCGATGGCATCGATCGGATCCACGCTGTTGGCGATCTTTGCCACGCAGTCGACGCGCCGATGCGGCAGCACGCTGAAGTTCTGGATGTTGTCGGCGAAGATCTTGTTGTTGCCCACCACCACGACGGTATTGTCCGGGGTCACGATGGTGGTCGCGAACAGTCCGAGCTCGCGCACGGTGCCAAGCGTGCCGCCGGCGCAGATGAAATCGCCCACGTTGTACGGGCGCAGCACCTGCATGAAGATGCCGGCGGCGAAACTGCCGAGCATGCCGCTCCACGCCGCGCCGATCGCCAGTCCGGCGCCGGCCAGCAAAGCGGCGAACGAGGTCGTCTTGACCCCGAACATCTCCATCAGCGCGAGGATCAACACGATGTTGAGCAACACCGAGACGATCGACCGCAGGTAATTGATCAGCGTGACATCGAGCTTCTTCGCGCGCTCCATCACCGCGCCCATGGCGCGTACCGCCATGCCGATCAACCAGCGACCGACCACCCAGGCAACGATGGCACCGAGAATCTTGAGACCGATATCGACGCCCTGTGTGCTCAAGTAGGCCCACGCGCCCTGCAATGTGTCGTTCATGGCGGTCCTCGCGATTGTCAGTGATGTCGGCTCACGTTCTGCTGCGGTGTTCCCACAATTTGCGTTGAGCCCGTCGGCATAGCCGCCGGGCGTTCGACCGATCGCGCGGCATGCCGCGCAAACTTGATCGGTCTCACTTTCGCGATAACCTTGCCCGGCCCGCAACAAGTTGCGTGCGTTCAAGCCGGCGCGCGGCATGCCGCGCCAGCGGCCGGCTTTCACCCTTCACGCGCCTTGCCTGGCGATGAAATCGATCGGAACTTTCTTCAAGTTACTTCTTGGACACCACACTAACGACTGCGCATGCGCGAAGCAATCGCGACATGCCGATAGTGGAACGCGGCGCCATCAGTGCAGTGTCACGGCGTCAGGCGCACCTTGAGCAGCACCAAATCCAGTTGTGCCTGCATCGCCTGAATTTCGCGACGCAAAGTCGCGAGTTCTGCGCTCTGCGCGGCATCGGCGGGGTTGAGACCCACCAGCGCCCGAACGATTTGTGGACCGTCCCGCGTGCTGGCGCTCCAGGCACGACCGACGACGAGCGGCAGATCATCATACGCAAGCTCGCTGATCGGCACGGCGCGCGCGCGGCCGCCACCGGCGGCGACCAGAAAATCACCGGCAGCGACATGGCCGACCACACGCACATCGACCTGGCCGATGAAGGCGATCAGTGCGTGCGTCGCGCGCCGGCTCTCGCCGGGATCGTTGCCGCTGATCGCCGGATTGCTCGATACGACCGCCAATTGCTGGGCACCGAGGATATCGAGACCGACCATGCCATCTCGGATGCCGACGACGCTGCCCGGCGGCAATCCGGCGTTTGCATCGGCTTTCGGCAGGTACTCGGCGTAGTCACCGCCGCTGCTGTTGAAGACAACGCCGCCGGAGCCGTTGCCCTCGACCGAACCGATCGCCGCGGCGCTGCCGTTCTGGAAGGTCAGGAAATTGTTGGAGGTCGTCGGCAGCGGGACGTTGACGCGGATCGCCAGCCCGTCCGGCGTCACGCCGCCGGATTGCGCGGCGTTGTTGCGGATCAGCGCCGCATGTCCGTTGCGCTCGGCCACCACATCGAAAGCGGTGATCGGATCGTTGGTATTGAAGCCAAACCCACCGCCGGCACGGATCAGGAACTGGTTGTCGCCGGAAGAAACGAAGTCGGTAGCGGTGCTGTCGGCCCACACAAAGGTGCCGGCATCGCCCAGGGCGTCTCCCGACAACGCGACGTCCTGGCAACCGAATCGCGGCAGACCCGAAGAAGTGCCAGGGCGCACTTTCGCGCTGCGTCCGGCGGCCAGCGAATAGGACCCGCCGGCGCAATTGTCGGAGCCGCCCGGGACCATGCTCAACCCGCCGCTGGCAGAGTTGATGTTGCCTCCGGCGACCGTGCTCCAGGGGCCACTGGCGGTGTTGACGCCACCACCGCCGACGACGCTGCGGCTGCCAACTGCCTGGTTGGCCTCGCCGCCGGAAACCGTGTCGTGGTCCGCGGCAGCGGTGTTGGCGAAGCCGCCGCTCACCACACTGCGTTGTCCGGTAGCGGCGTTGCCGGCGCCACCGGCGACGGCGCTGTTTTCGCCGCTTGCGCCATTGTTCGTGCCACCGGCAACAGTGCTGCCGGTCGCGCTGGCGCTATTACTGTCGCCACCGCCGACGCTGGCGAATGGCGCGCTCAGCGGATCCTCGCCGAGATCGCCAGCGCGATGGCCAAATCCACCGGCGATGGTGCCGTAGTGATCGCTGACCACGTGCGCGCGCTCGCCGGTGTAGCTGGGGTCGCTGTCGCCAGCCGGCACTCCGCCGCCAGAAATGGTGGCACCGCGCACGCTTGCGGGCGCAATCGTGTTGGCCGAACTGCCGAAGCGTATGTTGGCGGTCGCGCCGCCGGCTGGCCCGGTCAGAACCACACTCTGCAGCGAGGCCACGGTGGTGTTGTTGACGCGCAAGTTCAACGGCTGATTGTCGACGGTGCCGAGGAATGCAGACGCCGGATTGCCGGAATTGCCGCTCAACGACCAGGCCGGCGTCGCCACCGCCACGCAAACCGCGGCACCATCCGCCGCAATCGACTGCAGGTACTGGCCTGCCGGGCAACTCAACGGGCTGGCTGCGGTACGTCGCTGCACGCTCGCGTCGCTGCCGAGGGTGAGCGTGCGCGCGGCGATGCTGCCGGTGATGCCACCGCCGCCGGTTACGGCGGTCACGCCGGTGTCGGCATCGCTGGCGCAATTCACGTTGCCGGTGGCCTGCACGCCCTGCATGAACTGGCCAGCGGCGCAGTTGCCGCTGACCCGCACCTGCACCTGGGCCGGGTTGATCTCGGCACTGCCGACGGTGCCGTTGACGATGCTGGTTGCATTCACCGAGTCCGGTCCGGCGACCAGCGCCAGATCGGCGCTGATCGCCTTGCTCGCATACGGCACCTCGCGCACATTGGTGCGCGGGTTCAGCGTGGTGTAGGCGCCGGTCGAGGCGCCATCGCGGATGCGGACTTCGAGCCAGCGCTGGTCGCTGGCGGAAAACGGCGACGGCAACCCGAAGTTCAGGTCGCGGTTGAGCAATCCCCCGGTCAACGCCAGGTCGGCGACCACCACGGTCTGGCCGACCTGGGCTCCTGCAGCGGACTGGTTGAACAGGCGGAATTCGAGATCGAAGACGCCATTCGCCGGCACCCCTGCCACGCGCAACTGACCCTGGTAGCTGAGCGTGCCGTCCACGCTTTGCGCCCGGGCGCCGCATGCCAGCGCAAACAGCGCCAGCCCAAGCAACCGCTGCCGCATCGGAGTTCTCCTCATTGCTCGAAGCCGTTGGCGAACAACGCATCGGGCGGGATTTCGACACCTGCCCAGAAACCGCCGGCCAATTCGAAGCTGCCACCGGTCATCGGCGGACTGGCCTCGAACTGCCCAAGTGTATGGTCGACGAGGACACTGGCGCCGGCAGCGCTCCCGCTGCCCCCTTTCAAGGTCGACCAACGCAGGTCATAGGAGCCACCCTGCTGCGCCGACAAGGGTGCGCCGACCACCAGTAGAAGAACCCAGCGCAAACGGCCAGCAGGCATGCGGCACCCGGAGGAAGCGACCCGATGAATGATGGTACGGGTTAAACCGCTCCAGCGGGCCAGCGCGGTCGCAGATTTTCTCTGCGGCGGGTTCTCCGGCCGGCCCGATGCAGCGAGGTCAACGTGGACAGGGTCAGCACGCCAAGCCTCGACCAGCAGGACCTCAACCGTAATCCAGCGGTTTCGCCGGACCGCGAAACACGCTGTAGGTGTAAGCCGAATAGCCGAGGATCATCGGCAGCGTCACAGCCACCCCGAACAGGATGATCCACAGCGATCCGCTCGCCGCCGCCGCCTGATGGATGGTGATGCGATCGACCACCAGATACGGGTACAGGCTGTAGGCGAGACCTGCGAAAGCACTGGTGAACAATCCGACCGCGCAGGCGAAGGGCAGCTTCGGCGCACCGCTGATGCCACCTGACAACCGGCGCAGGGATCGATCTGCCAACAACACCAGCGCCACGCTGGCCAGGGGTATCGGCATCAGCAACAGAAAGTTGGGCAGCGCGAACCACTTGTCGAAGATCCGCGCACTGACCAGCGGCGTGGCGATCGACACCCCGGCAATGCCGAACGCGGTCAACCACAACGCCACGCGCGCCCAGCGCACCGCCTTCGCCTGCAGTTCGCCGCCGGTCTTCAGCATCAACCAGGTGGCGCCAAGCAGGCTGTAGCCCGCCAGCAGGCAGACACCGATGAAACCGGCGAAGGTGAAATTGGCGAGGCTCCACTCGAAGCCCAGAATGTAGGCGCCGAGCATGAAGCCCTGCGACAGCGCGGCGAGCGCCGAACCGGCGAAGAATGCGCGGTCCCACAGATGCTTGTGTTGCGCGCGCGCCTTGACGCGGAAGTCGAAAGCCACCCCGCGCAGGATCAGCGCAATCAGCATCAGCGTGACCGGCATGTAGAGCGCGCCGAGAATGACGCCATGAGCAACCGGAAAGGCGATCAGCAGGATGCCGACACCGAGCACCAGCCAGGTTTCGTTGGCATCCCAGAACGGTCCGATCGACGCGATCATCAGGTCCTTCTGCGCCTCGTCGGCGCCGGGCAGAAGGATGCCCACGCCAAGGTCGAAGCCATCCAGGATCACGTAGGCGAACATCGCCACGCCCATCAGTGCCATGAAGATTTCCGGCAACCAGGCGCTCATGGCGTCACCGCCTGCAGCGACGGCGCCACGGCGGGCTGGTCATGACCTTGCATCGCCTTGCGCATCAAGTGAAACAACACGCTGATGAAGGCCAGCAGCAGAACCGCGTACACCATCAGGTACAAGGCGAGGCTGATGCCGATCATCGACGCTGGCACGCTGGAAGCGGCGTCCGCGGTCGCCAGGGTGCCGTAGACCAGCCAAGGCTGGCGCCCGATCTCGGTGACGTACCAACCGGCGAGCGTCGCCACCCAACCGGAAAAGGTCATCGCCACCAGCGCGTGCGCCAACCACGGTCGCGGCTCGCGACCCCGGCGCAACTGCCAGGTCGCAAGCCAGCTCAGCGCCAGCATCAACATGCCGATACCGACCATCAGGCGAAAGCCGAAGAACAGCGGAGCCACCGGCGGATGATGTTCGAAATCGTTCAGCCCGCGCACCACCCCATCGGCATCGTGGGTCAGGATCAAGCTGGCCAGCTTCGGCACGGCGATCTCGAAATGGTTGCTGCGCGTCGCTTCGTCCGGCCACGCGAACAAACGCAGCGCAGCGCCCTGCTCCGTTTCCCAGATGCCTTCCATCGCCGCCACCTTGGCCGGCTGGTGCTCGAGCGTATTCAAGCCATGCAGATCGCCGGCGAGGATCTGCAAGGGAATCAGCAGCGCCGCGAGACGCACGCCGGTACCCAGCGTAACGCGCACTTCTTCGCCGCGATCGCCCTTCAGCCAGCGCCATGCCGACAAGCCCGCGATGAGAAACGCCACGGTCAGGCCCGATGCCAGCAGCATGTGCGTCAGGCGGTACGGCATTGACGGATTGAACACGATGGCCAGCCAGTCGGTAGGGTGCGCCTGACCCGCGATCATTTCGAAGCCAACCGGCGTGTGCATCCACGAATTCAGCACCAGGATCCAGAACGCCGACAAGGTGGTGCCGAACGCGACCAGAAAGGTCGCCAGCGTGTGCACGCGGTCGGACACCCGGTTCTGGCCATACAGCATGATTCCGAGAAACGCCGCTTCGAGGAAAAAAGCAGTCAGCACTTCGTAGCCCAGCAACGGCCCGGCAATGTTGCCGACGCTTTCCATGAAACCCGGCCAGTTGGTGCCGAACTGGAAGCTCATGGTGATGCCGCTGACCACGCCGAGCGCGAATGCCAGCGCAAACACCTTGACCCAGGTGCGATAGGCCGCCTGCCATTTGGGATCGCCGCTGCGGCGCCAGCGCAACTTGAAGTACAGCAACACCCAGCCAAGCGCGATGGTGATGGTCGGAAACAGGATGTGGAAGCTGATGTTCGCGGCAAACTGGATGCGCGCGAGGATCAGTGAGTCGATGCTGTCCATGTTCCGGTTCTTCTCCTCACAATCATCCGACGGGACGAAGCTCTTGAGGGAGCGACGTGCACGTCGCGACCGATCGCCCGCCGGGGGCCGTGGTCGCGACGTTCACGTCGGTCCTACAAAATCGAGCTGTTCTTTGCGATTTGCCGATTGTCCAGCGTCGTGTCGGGTACCCTGCCCCCGAACACTCGCTCCTTCATCTCCAGCAACTTGACCACCTTGCCGCCGAGCGCCATCAGCGACTGCAGGGTTTCCGGTGACAGCTTGCGTACCTCGGCGAACCAGTCGGTGATCTGCTCGATCAACTCGTGCATGCGCCGCATGCGCTCCTGCGCGTAGACGTCCTCCGGGGAACCGGCCGTCTCCAGCAAGGCATCGCGCAGCATCGACAGCGTTGGATCGACCTCGCGCCGCTGGCGTTCCTCGGCGAGCGTGCGGAAGATCTGCCACACATCCTCGGGCGCGCTGAAAAAGTCGCGACGATCGCTCGGCCGATGTTCCAGCTTGACCAGACGCCAGGATTGCAGCTCTTTCAAGCCCATGCTGACGTTGGAGCGCGACACGCCGAGGCGCTCGACGATGTCGTCGGCGGTCAGCGCATCGCGACTGATGTAGAGCACGGCGTAGATCTGCCCAACCGTTCGATTGATTCCCCAACGGCTGCCCATCTCACCGAAGTGCAGCACAAAGGACTGGCTCAGCGGATGCAGGTTCATACCTTTCCCGTAATTTCAGTAATTACTGAAACTTCGGAATGAATAATGCGAATCATTGCGTGAACGGTTCGTGGATGACCTTCGCGACTCACGTCTTCGACGTGCGTGCCGCAGATCGAACTATCCGGCAGTTTGGTGAGCCGTTTTCTTGTCCGCCAAGGACGTAAAGAACGCAAAGGAAGTCAAGGGCTTGCTCGGAGATGCCGGCCAGTTGGCACTTGCTGACAACCGTTGTCTTTCTGCTCTCCTTTGCGTCCTTTGCGTCCTTTGCGGACCAAAGCCTTTGACCCCTACCCGCCCGCCCAGCGCCGAAGCAGGTTGTGGTAAGTGCCCGTCAGAGCCACGACGCGTGAGTCGTCACCCGGCAAGTCGAGGCGCAATTGCTGGATGGTCTGGTCGAGGTCGAAAAGCAGCGCGCGTTCACCCGGATCGCGGACCAGGCTCTGGATCCAGAAGAAGGCAGCGTTGCGCGCGCCGCGGATCACCGGCGTAACCCGGTGCAGACTCGACGACGGATACAGCACCATCGACCCGGCCGACAACTTGACCGCCTGCGCACCGAAATCGGTCTCGATGGTCAGTTCGCCGCCGTCGTACTCGTCAGGTTCGCTGAGGAACACGGTTGCCGACACGTCGGTGCGCAGCAACTCGGGATCGTCGCCGTAGCGCATCAGCGAGCCATCGACATGGATGCCGAAATGTCCGCCGTCGCGATAGCGGTTGAACCGCGGCGGATAGATCCGGTGCGGCAGCGCTGCGGAAATCACCCGCGGATGGGAATTCACCGCGCGCAGCAGCTGCGCACGCAGCGCGCGGCCGGTCGGACAGGCGTCGTCGACCTGTTCATTGGACTTGACCAGGCCGGACAGGCTGCCGGAGGTCACGCGTCCATCGATCCAGTCGGCATTGGTGAGGTGCTGGCGAAAATGGGCGACCGCCTCGGCGTCCAGCAGGTCGTCGATGATGATCAGCATGCGTGAACCCCCGCGTTCACCCGCTTCACTGTGGGAGCGGGTTCACCCCGCGATTTTTGCGTAAACCTGGCCAGAAGCTCGCGGGATGAACCCGCTCCCACAAGAGCAACCACAATCAACAGCCCGTTCAGAACTCCGCGCTGAAAGTGAGTTGCGCATTCCTTGCATCGCCGATGTAGGTGAACGAGCCGCTGCGGTAGGCCGCGAGATAGTAGTCGCGATCGAACAGGTTGCCGACATTGAGCCTGGCCTTGAGCGTCTCGGTGAATTCGTAGTTGGCGAAAACGTCGACCGTGGTGTAACCGGGAATGCGGTAACTGTACTCGCCGGCGGCATTGAATCCGGCCGCGGTGTCGGGTTGGCCGGCATACATCTCGCTCGAATAGGTCACCGAGCTGCCCAGCGAGAACTTCGGCGTCGCCTGGTAGCGCAACTGGAGGAAGGCCTGGTCGTCGGCGAAGTTGCTGAGCACCTTGCCGACCTGATTGGCGACGAACGCCTCGAGAACCTCCGATTCCATCATCGTTGCCGAGAACTGCGCGCTCCACTTTTCCGTGAGATTGCCCGACAGGCCGAACTCGATGCCGCGCACGCGATTCTTGCCGGTGTTCAGCGTGCCCAACTGCGAGTAGGCGTCGCCGACGCTTTCCATGACGTCGTCCTTGGTGATCTGGAACACCGCCGCGGTCGCCAGAAGTTTCTCGCCCATCAGATTCCACTTGCTGCCAAGTTCGATGTTCTGCACGCGCTCCGGCTGGCTCAACACCACCTGATCCGGCGATCCGCACAACCCACCGTATCCGCAACTGCCGCCGACATCGGATTCCCCACCGTTGATGTCGCTGGCACTGGCCCACGCGAGATAGACATTGCCGACCTCGTTGATGCGCCAGGTGAGGCTGGCATTGCCGTTCCACAAATCGTCCGAATAGTCGTAGCGAGTGAGCGTTCCGGTGCCGCTGCGCAAGGTGTTCTGGTAGTCGAAGTCGTCCCAGCGCACGCCGATGCTCGCGCTCAGACGGTCGCTGATGTCGAAGCTGTCCATTGCGTAGAACGACCAGGTCTCGATGCGATAGTCGGAATCGAAGTTGCCGCGCACGATGTCTCGCTGCAGCAGCGAGCCTATGTTGGGGACCACTGCGCCACTGCCATCGAGCAAACAGAAGTTCGGGCTGCCACCACCCCCGCCGGTCAGACAATTGCGCGCGCCATTGTTGACGACCGAGTAGACGCCGTTGAGTACGTCCAGATCCGAGTACTCGGCGCCGAATACGAGGCTGTGGTTGCGCCCGGCAAACACCGCGTCCTTGATGAGATTCAACTGGTCGACGAAATAGTCGACCTCCTGCCAACCCTGATGCGTCGACAGGGTCACCGTCGGCACCGCGCCAGCGGGATCATTGGCATTACGCGTGCCGCCGCGCGCACCGGTCAGCACGTAGCCGTTCTCGGTCGAACCAAAGCGCGCGGCATTCTCGACGCGCCAGCCGTCGTTGCCCTCGAACTCGGTGCGTAACGTGGCAATGTTGACCGTCGACTCGAGGAAATCTTCCTTCTGCTGGTACACCGGCAGGTCGTCGACCGGATTCCCGCCGTTGGCTTCGATGTAGGTGCCGAGATCGGCGCTGCCGTCGGCATCGAGGAAATAGTAGTCGGCGGTCAGTGCGAGGCGGTCTGTCGGTCGCCACAGGTACGACAGTGCCGCGCCGTCGCGCTGGCGCTCGGCTGGCGCACGATCGGGGACTTCTTCGTCGGCGTGCAACAGATTGGCGCGCAGCGCGGCACGCTCGCCCAACGAAAGGTTGCTGTCGAGTGCAACCCGCACATGATTGTCCGTGCCAAGGCCGACATCCACGCGGTTGAAGCTGTAGTCGCTGCTGGCGCGCTTGCTGATGCTGTTGATGATGCCGCCCGACGATCCACGCCCGGCAAAGCTCGATGACGGACCCTTGGTGATCTCCACCTGTTCGACGGCAAAACTCTCGCGCGTGGTCATTCCGGGGTCGCGCAGGCTGTCGATGAACACGTCCGAGCGCGCCTCCTGACCACGAATCACGTAGCGGTCGCCGAAGGCATTGCCGTTCTCGCCGGTACCGATGGTGATTCCCGGCTGGCCACCGACGATCGCGCGCAGATCGGTTCGCCCGGACTCGCGGATCTGCGTTTGCGTCAACACGCTGATGGTGGCCGGAGTTTCGGCCAGCGTTTCGGTGCGCCGACGGTCTCCGGAAACACGCGCCTTGTAAGGCGCGCCCTTCTCTGCGTACGGGTTGGTGTCGAGCGTGCGGTCCTCGATCTGCAGCGTGTCGAGCACCAATTCTTCTTCGCCCTCCGACGGCGTCTGTTGCGCAGCGACAGCGCCGGCCAGCGACAGCGACACGCCGAGCGCCAGGGCGCCGCGAACGACCGGTGTGCGCAGGGACAGCGGGCGCCGGAGGTTGGTCGTTACGGGTACTTCAGTCAGGACGGGCATGCAGGCTCCGGGTCAACGGGTAATCAGCGAGTACTCGATCGGCACGGTGACCGTCAGGCGGTCGACACCGAGCGAGTCGGGGATGGGGGGCAGCGGATCGGCACTGCGCAGGACCTGCAACGCCGCTGTTTCGAGGATTTCGAAGCCGGCGCCGCGAGCGATGCTGGCCGCCAGCACGTGCCCTTCGCGATTGAGCGAGAAGCGCACATGCACGGTGCCGCGCGCACGCTGTTTGCGCGCCTCCGGCGGATAGCTGCGGTGCTGCAGCAGCGCTGCCATCAGCGCGCGCATGTAGGCGGCGCGATCGCTGCGAATCTGCTCCGTAGCACCATGCACCGATTGTTCTGCGACTGCAGCTTTGTCCTCGGTGCTTGCTTGCGGCGACGTCGTCGCCGGCGGCAACACAGTTTGTAGTGAAACTGGCGCCGGCAATTCGGTCGCCACGACTACCGCGGCCGGTGGCGTCCTCGCTGGCGCCTTCACGAGCGATGGAACCCGCAGGCGCTCGGGCAGCGGCATCGGCGGCAATGGCGGCGGCTGCGGCGGACTGGGCAACGGATCCAGTTCAACGAACAGCGTCATTCGATCGACATCGCGAAGCGCTGTTGCCTGTGCGTGGGGCTGCCGCCACGGCGCTGCGTTGTCGTCCGGCAGCGCCAACACTCCGACGCCGACGATGTGCCCGGTGAAAACCACAGCCAGCGATGCAACCCGCCACCCGTCGAGCCCTCCTGCGCGACTGGGCGTGAGCCAACGCGACCGTGATCGCGACCGGTACGGCGCGGCAGCGTCTGCGGTCGCGATTGCCGCGTCTGAAAGGTCGGGTGCGGTCAGCATGCTCAGGATTAAATCACAAGACAAAGCTAAATGCTAATGATTCGTACTTCACTTATTTGCACAAAATGAATGCCCTCCTTGCTCAAAGGGCTACGTGCCGGGCCTGCAGTGCGTCGGGCGACGCCTCAACCGGAAGCCCACCTGCGTCGTGGCGACTCAGGCCTCCAGAAGGATGTCGAAGCCGCCAAAGATCATGCGCTTGCCATCGAACGGCATGCTCGTCCCAAAGTTCTGCATGCGCGGGTCCTCGTGCGCGTGCTGCATGCCCGCGTCGCGGGTCGCCTTGTCCGGCCAGCGCACCCACGAAAACACCACGACCTCGCCCTCTTCGAGTTTCACGGCCAGCGGAAAGGACGTCAGCTTGCCTTCGGGCACGTCCTCGCCCCAACACTCCACCACCTGCAGCGCGCCGTGGTCCTTGAAAACCTCGGCCGCCAGTTCTGCCAGCTTGAGGTATTGATCGCGATTGGCCGCGGGAACTGCCAGCACGTATCCGTCTACATAAGCCATGCGTTAATCCTCCGGGTTGGTCCGGGTGGGAACCTGGGTGACACCCGCGCGGCAGCAGGCTTTGCGGCCGCGACGGCAAATTGGCGTTGAAACAATGACGGTTTCCCACGCTGCACGCCACTGTTGAGGCCTCACGAGCTTGCCTGCCGCGTCAATCGCGGCATGGAACCGCTGGTCTGCGCACTTTGCATTCGATGTTCGCCCCGGGTCTGGACCCGCGCAGGAAGCGTGTGGAGGCTCACTGCGTTCAGCCCTGGTCTGGTGTAACTTGCGTCGATCCGAGCGGGGAGACCTCCTGATGCGTTTCTTGTCCATACCTTTGATTGCTCTCGCGCTTTGTTGCGGGATGGCGCTGTCCGTCGCGGCGCAATCGGAGCGCGACCCGGAGCCGGAACAGCCCGCCGTCGAAGCGCTGGAGATGGTTGAGGCTCCGATCACGGATACGCCGCTGCCGCTCGATGCAGCGGCAGTAGCGGCGCCGCCGACCGCCGACGCGACCACCAGTGCTGCATTCGACGGCATGGCCGCGGCGATTCCGGACGAGACCGCCCTCGCCGAAATCAGCGACCAGCGCGAGTTGCAGGCCTACATCGATGGTCTGGTCGCGAGCCTGCAGCGCGAGCACGGGCTCTCCGCCCTGACCTTGTCGGTGGTCAAGGACGATGCGCTGTGGATTGCCCGCGGCTATGGACAGGCGGATCTGGGCAGCAAACGTCCGGTGGTCGCCGACACCACCCTGTTCCGCATCGGCTCGGTCTCCAAGACCTTCATCTGGACCGCGGTGATGATGCTGGTGGAACGCGGCCAGATCGACCTCGATGCAGACGTCAACAGCTACCTGAAAACCGTGCGCATCGCAGACGCTTTCGGCGTACCGGTGACCATGCGCCAATTGATGCATCACCGCGCTGGTTTCGAGGACAGCATGCGGCTCTTTGCAGTGAGCGACGATGATCCGCGCGCGCTGGCCGACCTGCTGACGGAGCAACAGCCAAAGCGCGTTTACGCGCCAGGTCTGCGCACGTCCTACTCCAACTGGGGATCGGCCCTGGCAGCGCAGATCGTCGCCGATGTCAGCGGCAAGCCTTATGGCGAGTACCTGCGCGGCGAAATCCTCGATCCGCTTGGCATGCATGCCACCAATTTCCTCGCACCGTCGAAGCTGGATGAAGCGCAACGCGCCAACCTGGCCGGCGGCTACAAGAACGGCAAGGGCGCCCTTGCCGCACAGGGCTACATGCAAATCGGCGCCTACTGGCCAGCCGGCGGAATCGCCTCGACGGCCACCGAGATGGCGCGCTGGATGCGTTTTCACCTCAACGGCGGCGAACTCGAAGGCGTGCGCCTGATGCGCGCCGAGACCCACGCGCAAATGTGGACACGCGCATATGACGACCGCCCGGGCGCACCCGACCTCGCGCATGGATTCCAGGACCGAAGTTATCGTGGTCTGCGCGTGCTCGGCCACGGCGGCGCCACCGCAGCGTTCTACACCAACATGGTGCTGGTACCGGAGCTTGGCCTCGGTGTGTTCGTGTCGCAGAACAGCCGGCAGACACGGTTGCCGGTGAACCAGCTCCCCGACCAGATCATCGACCATCTCCACGGTTTAGCCTATCAGGCAGCCTTGGAAGTGGGATCGACCGAGCCCGGAACGCTCGCCGAGCTGGCGGGCAGCTATCTGCAGAATCGCCGGGTGTTTTCCAGTTTCGCGGCGGTGTTGGGACTGAATTCGGTTGGCGCGGTCGCGCCACTCTCGCCCGACGCGCTGCTGGTGACGCTGAACGACCAGACCAGGCAATACCAACGCGTCGACCAGCAGCGCGACCTGTTCGAAGCCGCCGATGGCAGCCGCATCGGCTTCGTGCGCGAGGGTGGGCGCGTGGTCGCGCTGGCCGACAGCAGCGGCGTACATACGCTGGAAAAGGTCAATCTGCTCAGCGCGCCGAGCACTGCGCTCGGTGCCGGCGGCGCTGCAGTGTTGCTGGCGCTGACCAGCCTGCTCGGATTCTGGTGGCGACTCGGTCGCGGCGCCGCATACGGCAAGGGTTACGCCGCCGGCTTCGCGGCGTTCGTGACTCTGATCAGTTCACTGTGCGTGCTCGGCTTCGCCGTGGCTGCGGGTTTGATGGTGATGGAGCTTTCGAAACTCGACCTGTCGACGATGGCCGGCAACTACCCGACGCCGATGATGCTGTACACCAGCTACGGCGGCTGGGCCGTGGCCGGTGCGGCGGGCGCCATGCTGATCGCACTGATCCCGGCATGGGTCGCGACCGGCTGGGGCCTGTGGCGACGTCTGCACTACAGCGTCTTTACGCTGACGCTGGCGCTCGCTGCATTCCTGCTTTGGCAGTGGCGGGTGTTCGGCGCGCCCGTGTACTGAGCGCCGGGCGCCCGACGGCGCCCGCAACCGCCGACGGTGTCTGCTTTAGCTGCCGAACTGCTCAGGTGCCGGCAATCGCCTTTGCGCGGTCGCCGCACCGACCTTCGAGCACTCTCCATCCTAACTGCACATTCGGGCAGTAGGCTGTGTCGCAGGATGAGATTCGGAAGCCCGACCATGCGCTCCCCCTTGCTGCCGCTTGCGCTGACGCTGCTCGCGTCATTCACCTTCGCCGCAACATCCGTGTGCGCCCAGGGTGGCCCGCCGCCACTGCCGCCACTCGGTCCGCCACCTGTTCCTGCAGAAAATCCGCAGACCGCGGCGAAGATCGCGCTTGGCCAGGCGCTGTTCTGGGATGAGCAACTGTCGATCACCGGCACGGTCGCCTGCGGCACCTGCCACATGCCGCGCGCCGGCGGCAACGAGCCGCGCACCGCACAGCCGAACGCCGCCAGCGTGCATCCCGGCGCGGACCAGTTGTTCGGCAGCGCCGACGATATCGTCGGTTCGATCGGCGTGGCCGTACACGACGCCAGCGGCCTGTACCAACGCCATCCTTTGTTCGGAATGGCGCCGCAGGTGGGCACTCGCCAGTCGCAATCGGCGATCAATTCGGCGTATCCGCCGACCTTGTTCTGGGACGGTCGCGCTGGCGGCACCTTTCTCGATCCCGACACGCAGGCGCCAGTGATCGCCGTCGGCGGCGCCCTGGAGAATCAGGCGCTCGGTCCGGTGGTCAACAATGTCGAGATGGCGCATTCCGGCCGCACCCTGTCTGACGTTGCAGCGCGTATCGCCGACGTGCGCCGCTTGCGCCTGTCGCCGAGCATTCCGCCGGCACTGTCGGACTGGATCGCCAACCGCGACTATCCTGCCCTGTTCGCCGAGGTGTTCGGCAGCGCCGAGATCAGTTCGGCACGGATCGCGCTGGCGGTCGCCAGCTACCAACGCTCGCTGGTCGCCAATCAGACGCCTCACGACCTGCAGAGCGCCGGTCAACCAGCGATGACCCAGGCCGAAATCGCCGGTCGCCAGGCATTCCTGCAGGCCGGCTGCGCGCGCTGCCACGGTGGCCCACTGCTCAGCGACAACAATTTCCACTACATCGGCGCGCGACCACAGGGCGCTGATCCGGGCCGATTCGCGGTAACCGGCAACAACGCCGACCGTGGGCGCATGCGCACGCCGCCGCTGCGCAACGTCGAACTGTCACCGCCGTACATGGCCGATGGCCGCTTGCGCACGCTCGAAGAAGTGGTCGACTTCTACAACCGCGGTGGCGACTTCACGGCGCCGAACAAGGACCCCCGCATCGTGCCGCTGGGCCTGACGCCGCAACAGCGCGCCGCCATCGTCAGCTTCCTGCGGCGGCCGCTCACCGATGTGCGCGCGCAGAACGAAACCGGACCGTTCGAACGCCCGATGCTGCTCAGCGAGTCGCCGTTCGCGCCGCAGCCTGCGACCGCAGGAACGCCAGGACAGGGAGGTATCGCACCGCGGCTGATCGCCATCGAACCGCCACTCGCCGGCAGCAGCGAGTTCACCATCGGCGTCGACCTTGGCCGGGCATCTGCGAGCGCTCGCGCGCTGCTGGCGTTGACCGACCCTACCGAAGCGACCGCATCGGCGCTGTTGCAGCGGAACTTCACGCTCGCCGCGGATGGCAGCGCCTCGCTGAACCTGGATCTTCCGAATGACGAGGACCTTCGCGACCTGACCCTGTACCTGCGGGTGTTTGTCGAAGACCCGGCAGCGAGCGGCGGTTGGTCGTCGAGCAACAGCGTCCGTTTCCAGTTGCTCGAGATCAACGACGCCTTGTTCGCGCATGGATTCGAGGATTGACACATGAAACCCGGCAACGATGAGCGCCGGTTCGCGCTGCGCCGTTGACGCGAACTCGCGACAAGCGATGGTCGTGCTGGCGGCAGGAATCCAGGAAACTCAGCCGCAGGGTCGCCACAGGACATACGGGCCGTGGTCGCGGAACAGCCCCAAGCGCCACAACATTGGCGACGGCACCGGACGCGGCACCAGATCGGGAGACACCGATCGCCCCTGCGCATCGATCCATTCACCTGGGCAATAGCCGGCACCCCGCAACTTGTCGTCGAGATCGTCGACCAGCACCCAGGTGCCGGTCGAATCGATCGCGCGAATCACGACATCCGGAGCGAATCGCTTGAGCCACAGGAGCACCTGGTCCCCGCCATCGCCTGGGTAGGAGCGCACCATGCGCAGGCCATGGGAACGGCCGCTCTCGTAGAAATCCCAGCTGTAATCGGCCACGGCGGTACCAGCGGGCAGTTCACTCAACCAGGTCTGTCGGGGTGCGATGCGGACCTCGTTGACCAGGGCAAACCCGACTCGCAACACCATCAGCGCGATCGCAACGCCTACCGCAACCACCAGGTACCGCCGCCAGGCGTCGACCTGAAGCGAACTTCGACTCTGTCCTATCAGCAACGCCGTCGCAGCGACGCAGTACATCAGCAGGTAGGGAATGCGAAACGGATAAAAGCCACTGGCGAAAATCAGGCAAATGCCGGTGAACAGCATCAGCGCCACCCAACGCGGGCGAATCAACATCAGGGCAACAAAGCCCGGAAGCACCAGGAACAGACTGACCGCCAGCAACGACGGAATACTGCGCAGCGAGTCCCACGAGGTCCACGCCGTGAACAACGGATTCGACGCGTGAGCCTGCCGCACCGACCAGATATGAGCAATGTCGATGGTCGCCAGTACCACCAGTATTGGCACTCCGAGAAATGCCGCCGACGCCTTGCCCGGAGCGGCGCCGCTGCGTCGCAGGCGAATCCAGTTCCACAGCCAGTGCGATGCCAGCAGCGGACCGAGCAGCACTGCGCTGATCCAGACCGAAGGCGCAAACGCGCATGCGGCATAACCGATGGCGACCAGCGTCCAGCCCGGGCGCGCCGCGAGCACCCGCGCGCCGCCAATGTCGGCAAGCAACAGGCCGCCGATCGCAAAAAACAGCGCCAGGGCGTCTGGTCGCCCCAGCACGACCGACTGGGCCAGCGTCGGATCCAACAGGACCGCTGCAGCCAGCAGCAGCGCCAAGCCGGTTCCCAAGCCGTGGTTCCTGGCCAACCGAAAGATTGCTGCGGCCACCAGCATCATTGCCAGAATGCTCAGCCAGCGGAAGGCGACCACGCTTGCGCTCAGCCGAAACAGCAACTCGGACAGGATCGGACCGAACCAGGCGACGATCCTGAGCGAGGTGCCGTCGGCGAACATGTACATCGAATGGGTCGTCGATGGATCGAGCAATACCCGGCCCCATTCGATCAACCAGATCTCGTCGATGAATACGCGCGTTCGCCACGCCAACCAGCCGGCAACGCACAGATAAAGCGCGCCGCCGAGCCCGATCGGCAGCGACCACCGTGGCGAATCTGGCGCCGGCGGCGCCCAGGTGCCTGCCGTCACTGATCCTCCCGCGCGTTCATCCGCTCGCGCTTGCGCAGCCCGAGCCCGTGAGCCCTCAGTGCCCCGCCCCGACGTGCGCATCCGGCTTGACCGCCAGGACCTGCGCCATGAACTGCGCCTGGATGCGCGCCAGTGCCTCCGGCGTGTGGCCTTCGAAGCGCAGTACCAGCACCGGGGTGGTGTTGGAGGCGCGCACCAATCCAAATCCGTCGGCGAATTCGGCACGCAAGCCATCGATGGTGATGACTTCCAGGGCACCCTCGAACGTCGCCGTCTGGCGCAGCTTCTCCACCAGCGCGTGATGCTCACCCTCGGCGCACGAGATGTTGAGTTCCGGGGTGCTGAAGCTGGTCGGCAATGCGTCGAGCACGGCGCTCGGATCCGCTGATCGACTGAGGATTTCGAGCAGGCGCCCGGCGGTGTAAGTGGCATCGTCGAAGCCGTACCAGCGCTCCGAGAAAAAGATGTGGCCGCTCATTTCGCCGGCCAGCGGTGCGCCGGTTTCCTTAAGGCGCGCCTTGATCAGCGAGTGCCCGGTCTTGTACATCTCTGGAACGCCACCCGCCTCGCGAATTGCCAATGCCAGGCGCTGACTGCACTTGACGTCGAAAATGATGCGACCTCCGGGCACCCGCGACAGCACGTCGCGCGCAAACAGCACCAACTGGCGATCGGGGAAAATGTTGTTGCCCTGGCGCGTCACCACCCCGAGGCGGTCGCCGTCGCCATCGAAGGCCAGACCCAGATCGGCGCCGCCGGCCGCGACCGCCGCGATCAGGTCGACCAGGTTTTCCGGCTTGGACGGGTCGGGATGGTGATTGGGGAAATCGCCGTCGACCTCCGAGTACAGTTCGGTCACCTCGCAGCCGAGCGCGCGCAGGATGCCGGGCGCAGACGCTCCCGGGATGCCGTTGCCGGAATCAACCACGATCTTCAGTGGGCGCGCCAGTTGGATGTCGCCGACGATGCGCGCGGTGTATTCGGCAAGCACATCGAGCTGCGTGTGGCCGCCCTGCCCGCTGGCATAGTCCTCGGTTTCGATGCGCGCGCGCAGGCCCTGGATGTCGTCGCCATAGATCGCCTTTCCGGCCAGCACCATCTTGAAGCCGTTGTAATCCTTGGGATTGTGGCTGCCGGTCACCTGGATGCCGCTGCGACAACCGATGTCGCCGCGAGTGGCCGCTACGTAGTACAGCATCGGCGTGGTTACCGCACCGAGCTCGATCACGTCGATGCCGCTGGCGCGCAGGCCCTTGATCAGCGCCGCGCTCAGGGACGGGCCAGATATGCGCCCGTCACGGCCGATGGCCACTGCGCGTTCGCCGAGCTTGAGCGCTTCGGTGCCGAATGCGCGCCCGAGATGCTCGGCGAAAGTTTCGTCGATCGTCTTGCCGACTACGCCACGAATGTCGTAAGCCTTGAAGATGGAAGCGTTGACGTGCATGAGTATCCCCTGATGGGCATGTTCGATGGTCGTCGATACTAGCGGCTGTGTTGGCGAGCCCCGTGACAG
Source organism: uncultured Rhodanobacteraceae bacterium (assembly GCA_937928755.1). Taxonomy (GTDB): domain Bacteria; phylum Pseudomonadota; class Gammaproteobacteria; order Xanthomonadales; family SZUA-5; genus JADKFD01. The sequence goes on from CALEZI010000117.1 coordinate 72,484, forward strand.
CGGACAAACTGCGCCGGGGCGGTGACCGGGAAGCAGAAGCTCGCGACTCAAGATCGCCGCCACAGATTGCCAACAGGAATCTCAACGTACGACGCCAGAGACTGCACCTTCGAAACCATCCGAAAACATCGGTGCGGCGTAGCGGACATCCAGAAATGGCCGCGCGCTGCCGAGCACTTCGGCAATGCCGCGGTGCTGCAGCACGCTGCCGGTGACGCTGCGCGAACGGAGGGTTCCGTCGGGCTGCAACTCGTCCACCACATCGACCGTTTCGGCAAATTCGGCGGGCGCCAGCAGCGCATCGCCATCCTTGAAGGCGACGCGATGAACGCCGGCATCCACCGTCGTGAACGCGAGCCGGAACTGGGTCAGCCCACTGCGGTTGATCGCCGCCAGCCCCGCAGGCGTCAGATCGACCCGCCAGGCGTAGTACTCGGCAGCCGCGCTTCCGACGAAACAGCCGACATCCTGTGCATCGGCATCGGCCGTGGCGTCGCCGGGCTCGACTTCCGGCGCACCGAAGCTTCCAGTGGCCACATCGAGACGCGGCGGGCCGAGATTGCCGGCGGTGATCGGATTGGTTCCGCTGCGCGATTCCTGCAGCAGGTAGAGGCTCGCCGAGACGATCTCGGCGCCATCGGGAACGGCGCTGGTATCGATGGACACGATGCCGCGGGTCAGGCGCACACCGTCGTCGCCGACGATCACCGCGTTGGTGCCGCTGGCGACGCCGTCGGCCCAGCCGTCGAAGGCCCCGCCCTGCGATGGCAGGCTGGCCGAAATCTCACCACGAAACCGCGGAAAAAAGTGGGTTTCCGCCTGTACGCCGACCTTGTAGAGATAACCCTCGGCATCGAGATGGATTGGATCGGCCGAGATTCCCGAGTTCAGGCGAAAGTTCTCGCGCAGACTCGGTCGCGCCGGATTGCCGGCCGGGAACGGCAAGTAGGCGGGCGCCAGTTGCCCCGGTCGCGGCAGGATGCCGGCGGCTGTCTGGCCATCGCCGTAGTAGTGGTGCATCTCGCCGACGCCGTGATCGAAGGCCAGTCGCGGATCGCCGTTGGTCCAGGCCATGCGCCGCGTTTCGACATCCAGATTCATCGCATTGATCTCGGCGTCGGTCACCAGCGCATTGGCGGGATCGCGGCTGAGGTCGTTGCGCTTGGGGCAGGCGTAGATCCAGCACCACAGCGGCGACACGTTGAAATTGGGGTATTCGTAACTGGAAATGATGACGTCGATCTGCGGGCGGACGTTGACGAACGACTGCGCGATTGCGTCGCTGTGCTGCAACACGCGAGCGAACAGCGCCTCTTCCGCTCCCGGCACGTCGAGGTCCATGTCCTTGTACCAGCCGCCACCCGACCTGCCCGCCAGAATGTCATTGCCGCCGATGCTGAGAACCACGCTGTCGATGCTGGGAAGCGCCTGCAATTCGGATACCACGTTTGCCGCCCACGGATAACTGGCGCCATTGACCCACTCGCGCGCCTCGCTGCCTGATATCGCGTACTCGGGACCGCTGTAACCGGGCCCGGGATTGCTGCCGAGCGAGCGACTGACAGCGCGTTTGTCGGCATGCCCGAACTTGTCGAAGACCTCGTTGTGCGCATCGTCGTCCCACATGAACTGCGCCCAGCTGTCGCCGGCGATCAGCACGCGTGGAAGCGGCGCGGTAACTGCGCATGCCCCCGCTATGGCCGTCGGCCGCTGGGCACGTTCGCGAACGCCCGAGTAGTTCCACGGATAGGTCCCGCCGCGCACCGCCGGCGCACTGACGGATGCATCGGTCGCTGCCACCGGGTTGGCCGATGCCAGCGCAATCACCACCAGCAAACACCGATGTGCGGTCAGGGACATCAGGCGGGATCTCGCGCAAATCGGCACCCGAGCATAACAACGTTGACCGTTTCGCCTGCCGTCAATGGCGCTTCAACACCCGCGGCTCGATCTCCAGCTCCACCCCGAAACGCGCCTGCACATCGACCTGGATGCGTCGCGCCAGCGCCAGGATGTCGCGACCGCTGGCGTTCCCGTAGTTGACCAGCACCAGCGCGTGCTGCTGGTGCACGCCGGCATCGCCGTCGCGGAAACCCTTCCAGCCGCAAGACTCGATCAGCCAGCCGGCAGCGAGCTTGGCCTGTCCGCGTCCAGCCGGATACAGCGGCAGGCCGGGGTATTCGGCCTTGAGCCCTTCCACGCGGTCGAGCGACAGCAGCGGATTCTTGAAAAAGCTGCCGGCATTGCCGAGCGTCGCCGGATCCGGCAGCTTGCGACGACGGATTGCGGCCACCGCGTGGAAGACGTCGACCGGCGCCGGCCTCGATACATCCATCGCCCGCAGTTCTTCACGCAAGCCGGCGTAATCGAGCCGCAATTCCGGCGTGCCGGACAGCGCAAATTCGACGGCCACGATCAGATGGCGTCCGTTTTCGTGCTTGAAGCGACTGTCGCGGTAGCTGAATCCGCAATCGGCGGCCTCGATGCGAACGAAGCGTCGCTCGACGCGATCGAACGCTTCGACCGCGACAACGAAACGCTCGAGCTCGACCCCGTAGGCGCCGATGTTCTGGATTGGCGCCGCGCCGACATTGCCGGGAATCAGCGCCAGGTTTTCCAGGCCGAACGCGCCGCGATCGAGCGTGGCGCCGACGAACGCGTGCCAGTTCTCGCCGGCTGCGGCGCGCACCCGGATCCACCCGTCATCGCCCTGCCCGCGCCATTCAATGCCGCGCAATTGCGGCTGCAGCACCAGCGCATCGAGGTCGTCGACGATCAACACGTTGCTGCCGCCGCCGAGCACCTCCACTGGCAGACCCTCGCGATCGGCGTAGTCGAGTGCCGCCATCAGGCCTTCATGCGAATCGATCCGCGCCAGCGCCCGCGCACGCGCCGCGACACCGAAACTGTTCAGCGGTCGCAGGTCGGCGTTGGGGGTGAGCGTGAAGGGTCTGGTCATCGCTCGTCGCTGTTCCGGGCGAATGCTGAAGAGGAGCAATCCTTATCCGCAAAAGACGCAAAAGACGCAAAGGACGCAAAGAAAGCAGGAACGCGAACAGTGGCCATGTAACTTTCCCTGCTCCCCTTTGCGTCCTTTGCGTCCTTTGCGTCCTTTGCGGACAAAACAGAAGGGTCGACGAGCGATCAACGCGCGGGTCTGCTCGCGTACCTACCCACGCGCCCGCAGCGCCTCGACGCATTCGCCGATCAGCTCCGGGCCGCGGTAGATCATGCCGCTGTAGAACTGCACCAGTTGCGCTCCGGCATCGAACTTGGCCGCCGCGTCGACGCCGCTCAGGATGCCGCCAACGCCGACGATCGGCACGCGTGCGCCGATGCGTTCGTGCATGCCGCGTTGTACCTCGGTGGAGCGCGCCATCAGCGGCCTGCCCGACAGGCCGCCGGCTTCGCTCGCCAACGGGTGCCCAGCGATGACGTGGCGATCGATGGTGGTGTTGGTGCAGATCAGCCCGTCGATGCCGGAAGCCAGCAGCACCTCGGCGATGCCATCCATCTCGTTCATGGTCAGGTCGGGCGCGATCTTCAGCAACATCGGCTTGCGCTTTCCGTGCACGCCGGCCAGGCGCTCCTGGGCCTCGCGCAAGGTGCCGATGAAGCGCGCCAGCGCCTTTTCCTCCTGCAGGTCGCGCAGGCCTTCGGTATTCGGCGACGAGATGTTCACGGTGATATAGGTCGCCAGCGGATACACGCGCTGCAGGCACGCAAGGTAGTCATCGACTGCACGCTGGTTCGGCGTGTCCTTGTTGCGACCGATGTTGATGCCAAGTACGCCCTGGAAGCGGCTGCACTCGATGTTGCGTACCAGCGCATCCACTCCCTGATTGTTGAATCCGAGGCGATTGATCACCGCCTGGCGATCCGGCAGACGGAACATGCGTGGCTTGGCGTTTCCCGGCTGCGGGCGCGGCGTGATCGTGCCGACTTCGATGAAGCCGAAGCCGAGCGACCCCAGCGCATCGATGTGCGCCGCATTCTTGTCGAGCCCCGCTGCCAATCCGACCGGGTTCGGGAAATCGATGCCGAATACGCGTGTCGGCAAAGGCTGCGGGCGCGTGGCGAGCAACGGGTTCAAGCCGCTGCGGTAAGCCAGTTCGATCGCCTTCAGGCCCAACTCGTGAGCACGCTCGGCGTCGAGGGCGAACAACAACGGCTGCGCGAGGCGATAGAGCGACATCGCGATCAGTTGCCCAAAGGCTTGGCGTAGACCTCGAACCACAGGTCCTGACGCTTGGGAAGTCCGAATCGTTCGTCGCCGTAGGGAAACGGTGCACGCTCGCCGGTCGCCGTGTAACCGCGCCGCTGATAAAAGGCGATCAGCTCGCTACGCGTCCAGATCACCGTCATGCGCACGCTGCCCACCTTCCAGCTTGCCGCAAGGCGCTCACATTCGCGCAGGATGGCATCGCCGATGCCCTGTCCCTGCAGGCCAGGTCGCACCGCGAACATGCCGAAGTACGCCGCATCGCCCTGCCGCTCCAGATTGGCGCAGCCCAGCAACTCGCCATCGCGCTCCGCCAGCACGATGACCGAGCCATCCTTGTCGATGGTGGCGCGCAGCCCATCGCAATCCGTCCGCTGGCCATCGAGCAGATCGGCCTCGGTGGTCCAGCCCTGGCGACTGGCGTCGCCGCGATAAGCGGACTCGACCAGTTCCAGCAGGGCGGGAATGTCGTCGTGCGTGGCGGGGCGGAAGGCGAGGGTCATGGGAGTGGGGTTGGTTCGGTGCGGACGGAGGTGGCGGGTGGCGGGGGGAAGTGAAACGTTAAATGTCAAACGTCAAACGTCAATTGAAAAGCACGGCGGGCAGCGCTTTTCGTTTCACGTTTCACGTTTCACGTTTCACACCTTTCACCTTTCACGTTTCACCAATGCTTGCCTCACGACTTCCGATCACCGGGTACTTCGCCGCCACGTATGCCTCGATCATCCCCACAAACTCCTCGCTGATGCGCTCGCCGCGCAGGGTCGCCACCTTGACGCCATCGATGAACACCGGGGCCGCGGGACTTTCGCCGGTGCCGGGCAAGCTGATGCCGATATTCGCCTGTTTGCTCTCGCCGGGCCCGTTGACGATGCAGCCCATCACCGCGAGGGTCAAATCCTCCACGCCGCGATGCCGCAGGCGCCATTCGGGCATGCGCGCGCGCACATGGTCTTGCACCGTCTTGGCCAGTTCCTGGAAGAAGCTGCTGGTGGTGCGGCCGCAACCCGGGCAGGCGGTGACCATCGGCGTGAACGCGCGCAGTCCCATGGTCTGCAACAACTCCTGGGCGACGATCACTTCGGTGCTGCGGCTTTCGCCGGGCTCGGGCGTCAGCGAAATGCGGATGGTGTCGCCGATGCCTTCCTGCAGCAGCACCGCCAGCGCCGCGGTGGAGGCGACAATGCCCTTGCTGCCCATGCCGGCCTCGGTCAGGCCAAGGTGCAAGGGATAATCGCTGCGACGCGCCAGCTCACGGTAAACGGCGATCAGCTCCTGCACCCCGCTGACCTTGCACGAGATGACGATCCGATTGGCCGGCAGGCCGATTTCCTCGGCCTTCGCCGCGCTCAGCAGTGCCGACTGGATCAGCGCCTCGCGCCCGACCGCTGGCGCATCGAGCGGATGCGATGCCTGGGCATTGTGATCCATCAGGCGCGTCAGCAGGGCCTGATCCAGGCTGCCCCAGTTGGCACCGATCCGCACCGGCTTGTCGTATCGGCAGGCCTGTTCGACGATTGTCGCAAACTGCGTATCGCGCTTCTGCCCGAAGCCGACGTTGCCCGGATTGATCCGGTACTTTCCGAGCGCCTGGGCGCAATCCGGATAGCGCGTCAACAAGGTGTGCCCGTTGTAATGAAAATCGCCGATCAGCGGCACCGATACCGACATCCGATCAAGCTTCTCGCGGATGCGCGGTACGGCAGCGGCAGCCTCGTCGGTATTGACCGTGATCCGAACCAGTTCCGAGCCGGCACGCCACAACTGCGCGACCTGGCGCGTCGTCGCATCGACGTCGGCGGTGTCGGTATTGGTCATCGACTGCACGACGACCGGCGCGCCGCCGCCGACCTGCGTCGAGCCGATCTGCACGGCGACGGTATGGCGGCGGGGATGGGAGCCGTACGAGGGTAGCGAAGAAGTCATTTTTGAGAAGCGGGGCAAGGGGCAGGGGGCAAGGGAAATGGCGCAAAGCTTCGTTTGCAGCGTTGTCGCGGACCGGAGGCTCTGAACGGCACGTGCCCCGCGCAAGGTCTCAGGCTTGGCGCCCGAAATCGCACGCCGCGACGGTGCCCGTGCATGGCGCAACGGCTGGTCCCCTGCCCCCTGCCCCCTGCCCCGCTCTTCACAGCCTCGACCTCGTCAACTGAAGTTCCACGCGCGCCTTGATGTCTACCGCGCGCATCACCCCTCACACCGTCGACCAGATCTCGTCGAGTTCAGCCGCAGGCGGCGCTTCCGGTGCCTCGAGCGAGCGACCGGAAATCGGCATGTTGCCGTAGCGGAATTGTTTGTAGGCTCCGGTGTTTTCCAGCAGCTCGAGTGCTTCCAGCGGCTCGGACAACACGCGAACTTCCATGCCGGTTGAATCGGGCAGACGCAACAACTCAAGGCCGCCGGTCGAATCCAGGATCGATGGAGCCAGCAAGGTCGGATGCTGGCTGCCGTCGATCGCCAGTGGCGCCAGCAACAGACCGCGCAGGATCACGCGGCTGGTATGCGCCTCACCGGTGGCGCGAACGGCAACGGCCTCGACACGACGGCTGAGCAACTGAACGCCGGCTTCCAGGCTGTCGTTGTTGCCGCCCTTGAGCCAGCGCAGAACTCCAACCATCCAGTCCGGCTGGTCGTCCGCGTCCTGCGCCGGCGTCGACAATGCCACCAGTTCTCCGACCTTGGCCTTCAGTCCATCGGCGTTCTCCCAGAACAACCGGTAGCCGCCAAGGCTCTGATCGACGACGCGCACACGCAGCGGCAACGGCACTGCAGCATCCGAACTGGATTGCGCCCAAGCCGCAGAGCGGTCGCGATCGCTGAGCGTGACCCCGCCGCCCAGTTCCGATACGAATTCGTTGAAATCGCGCTGTTCGGCAGCCAGGTAGTGCACCGCATGCAGGCCTATGCAGGTGTTCATCAGGTGATTTGCGGGCAGCCGCGGATGACCCCGTTCGCCGCTGAAACTCCACGCCACGCTGAGTTTTTCGACCACCTCGCCGGACACCTCCGGCCCTTGGCCCAGGCGACCACGCACCGCGATCGGGGCGTCGATCGCCGGCAGCACCCGCAACTGATTCTGCAGCGACTGTACCAAACCGCTGCTGTCCAGACGCCAGTAGGGGCCGTCGATCTCCGCGCGCGGCGACATCGGCGGCGCATCCGAGCGCGGATCGATGACGAACGACCCGATCGCGCCCTTGTGATCGATCTTGCAGTGCGTCGACCAGATCTTGGCGGCCGCCTCGATGTCGACGATCTCTTTCTGCGTCAGTCGGTACGGATTGCCGATGAAGGTCAGCAGCGTCTGCAGATAGACGCTTTCCGGCGTCAGCGTGATGCCGGGCACCTGCGGGTCGGTGATTGCCTTGTCCGACAACTGCGCCTCATAGGCAAATCCGGCGAGCCGATGCAGCAAGCCCCAAACGCCAGCCGGAATTTCGCTGTAGGCGATGTAGCACTTGCTCAGCAATTGCGAGCAATGACTGAGTGCGCGCACCAGCGCCAGCGCCGTGCTGCGGCCGCGCAGGAAAGGCACGCTGCCGCGCGGGGCGCAATAGTCGTGCACGCAGATCGCGAAACCGAGCGCCAGCTCGCGATGGAAGTCGCGCATCACCGCGCCGATCTGGCGCTTCTGCAGCGGCAACGGCAACGGCTGTCCGAGCACGTGACGTTCCATGCTGGAAATCACCACCGCCACCGGGTGACGCATCTGCTCGAGTATCTCGACGCGCTGGTTGGGCTCGACATCCAGCTGGTTGAGTTCCTTCAAGCCGTTGTAGAGCAGGCGGGCGGTGGCGCCGCTGTTGGCCATCGGCAGCGCCTCGATCCACGCCTTGACGGCCTTGCCAGTCGTCGGAAACGCATCACGACCGGGTCGCTCGCGCCTGGGAAGTGCCCCCCTGAGCAACTCGAACGCGCTTTCGGCCATAGGTCCAACTCCCTTCCCCTGGGCCGTGCATGATAACCCGCCGGCGACCCACCTCGAAGTTTTTGCGGTCAATGCGCGTGGCCCGATTGCGGCCGACCCGGTTGCATACCTACACTCCGCAATCGGGGATCAGCCACAGGCGGAACAACGATGTCGGACATCGTCGAAATCGCAATCGTCGGCTCGGGGCCGGGCGGCATCAGTGCCGCTGCTCGTGCCGCCGAACTCAAAGTGTCGCACGTGTTGCTGGAAGCTGCGCCGCACCTGTCGAACACGATCTTCCGCTATCAGAAAGGCAAACACGTGATGGCCGAGCCCGAGGCTCTGCCGTTGCGCTCGCCGCTGACCTTCAGCGCCGGCAGTCGCGAATCGATCCTCGAGGCCTGGGACCAGGGCGTCGCCAGCCTCGCGGTGAACGTGCGCCATGGCGCAGAGATCACGGCGATCAAGAAGCTGGATGACCACTTCGAACTCAGCATCGGCCGCAAGGACAAGCTGCTGGCGCGCAATGTGGTACTCGGCATCGGCCTGCAGGGCAACATCCGCAAACTGGGCGTACCCGGCGACGACGCGCCCTTTGTCCAGTACACCCTCGACGATCCAGACGAATACGAAGGCGAGACCATCATCGTGGTCGGCGCCGGCGACGCCGCGATCGAAAACGCCGTGGCGCTGGCCAGGCAGAATCAGGTCGTGGTGGTCAACCGCCGCGAGGAATTCGCACGCGCCAAGGAAGGCAACCTGCGCGCCATCAGCAAGGCCATCGAGGACGGCGTGATCGAGTGTTACTTCGGCGCTGCGCCAGAACGCGTCGACAAACTCTCGGTCGGCCGCAAGCCGGGTCGACTGATCCTGAACACGCCCAAGGGCCGCGCCCAGGTGCTCTGCGACCGCATCATCGGTCGCCTCGGCGCCAACCCGCCGCGCGCCTTCGTCGAGGCCTGCGGCGTGGTGTTTCCGAATGCCGATCCATCGGCAGTGCCGGCGATCAGCGCCAAGTACGAGAGCAACGTGCCCGGCCTCTACATCGTCGGCGCCCTCGGCGGTTATCCGCTGATCAAGCAGGCGATGAACCAGGGCTATGAGGTGGTCGAGTACATCCTCGGCCGCAGCGTGGAGCCCGCCGACGAGCCACTGCTGCGCGCCAAGTTCCAGAGCATGCCAGGCTTCAGCTCAGTCGGCGCGGCGCTGGAGAAGGTGCAGTCGGCGGTGCCCTTGCTGGCGACCATCACGCCGCTGCAGTTGCGCGAATTCATGATCGATTCGGATATCCGCACACCGAAATCCGGGGAGATTCTGTTCAAGCGCAACGACTACACCAACAGCTTCTACTGCATCGTTGCGGGACAGGTCGAGATTCTGGTCGACGAGGCGGCAGGCAAGCGCGTGGCACTCGGCCCCGGCGAGTTTTTCGGTGAGATGAGCCTAATCTCGGGGCGTCGTCGCAGCGCCACGGTTTTCGCTGGCGCCAACTGCGTGCTGATCGAAACCCCGCGACGGTCGATGACCAAACTGATCAACTCGGTCGACGCGGTCAAGAAGCTGGTCGACCGCACCTTCGTCGAACGTGCCATCCGCGCGCGCTTTGGCGACGAGGCGACCGTCGCGCAGATCAAGGAGGTGGTATCGGGCGCCTCGCTGCAGCGCTTCAAGGCCGGCGAGGTCCTGTTCCGCGAGGGCGACGACGGCGATTGTCTGCACCTCGTTCGCGTCGGATCGTTGACCATTTCCAGGTCGATCGGCGGTCGCGACATCGTCCTGTCCTACGTACCCGCCGGCAACTACGTCGGCGAAATGGCGATCATCGGCGGCAGCAAGCGTTCGGCGACGGCGAAGGCTGCGGTCGCGACCGAGACCATTCGCGTCGAGCGCGACGCATTTCGCAAGCTGCTCGGTCAGAATCCGCTGTTGCGCGCGAAGCTGGCGCAGGAGGTCAAACAACGCACCGCCGAGAACATCACCATGCAGGCGGCCGCCTCGGGCGGCGACATCATTTCCTTCCTCGTCGGACAGGGCCTCGGCGAGGCCACCGACGTGCTGTTGATCGACGAGTCCTTGTGCGTGCGCTGCGACAACTGCGAGAAGGCCTGCGCCGAAACCCACGGCGGCACCTCGCGACTGGATCGAGAAGCCGGGCCGACCTTTGCCAACGTGCACGTGCCGACCTCCTGCCGACACTGCGAGCACCCGCACTGCATGAAGGATTGCCCGGCGGACGCCATTCACCGCGCACCCAACGGCGAGGTCTACATTGCCGACAACTGCATCGGCTGCGGCAATTGCGAACGCAACTGCCCGTATGGCGTCATCCACATGTCGGCCAAACCGAAGAAGAAGCCGGGACTGCTGCAATGGTTGTTGCTCGGTGCCGGCCCTGGCCCCGGCGAGTCGCCTTATGACCCCGACAGCCACGAAAAGAAAGCGGTCAAGTGCGATATGTGCAAGGACATCAAGGGTGGTGCCTCATGCGTGCGCGCCTGCCCGACCGGCGCGGCGATCCGCATCAGCCCGGAACAACTGCCTGAATACGCCTTTGCTCGGGGGCCGTGACGATGCATGACTCGATTCTCGATTACCGCGGCTTCCGCTACCTCTGGGTGGCGCTGATCCTGTCGATCGGATCGATCGTCGCCTATGTCTGGCATGACCCGATAGGCGTGCCCAATGGCGGGTCCTGGCTCGGCTACACGCTCGGCACCATCGGCGCCCTGCTGATCTTGTGGCTGCTCTGGTTCGGTATCCGCAAGCGCCGTTATTCCGGCGGCAGCGGCACCGCTCGCGGCTGGTTGTCGGCGCATGTATACCTCGGCACCACGCTGATCCTGATCGCGTTCCTGCATGCCGGCTTCCAAGTCGGCTGGAACATCCACACGCTGGCGCTGGTCTTGATGCTGCTGGTGATCTTCAGCGGCTTTTTCGGCGTTTATGCGTACTTGCGCTATCCCGCGATGATGACGCGCAATCGCGCCGACACCACGCGCGACGCGATGCTCGCCGAGATTCGCGAACTCGACCAGCAGACCCTGCAGCTCGCCGACAAGGTCGACAAGAGCATCCACGACGCCATTCTGAGCTCGATTCAGCACACCCAACTCGGCGGTGGTGTCTGGACGCAACTGAGTGCGCGCGACGACTCCGGATTGGCTCTGGCCAAGCTCAAGGAAGCCGTACTCAAGTCGGAAACCGGGGAAAAGTCATCGAAATCCGGTCAGACCATGGTGATGATGGTCGATTTCCTCGCCAACCAGGCCACCGATGCACAATCGGAAAACCTGCGCAGACTGATCGATCTGGTCTCGCGCAAGCGCGCCCTGGCAGCGCGCGTCGCGCGCGACATCCAACTCCAGGCGCTGATGGAAATCTGGCTCTACATCCATGTCCCGCTGTCGCTCGGATTGCTCGGTGCGCTGACGGCGCATGTGGTGGCGGTGTTTTTTTATTGGTGATGAAGCGGGAAAAGGGGAAATGGAAAATGGAAAAGGGAAAGGCAACAGCAATGCGCGGGCGCAAGTCGCACTCTTCGCACCTCCTTTTTCCTTTTTCCTTTTTCCTTTTTCCCCTTCCCCGCCCTGACTCGGCCGAGGATCGCGCGCCATGAAATGGTTCATTCGCCGCGTCATCAAGAAGGGCAAAGGCAGCCTGCAGTTCGAGGAAGAAATTCACTTCGGCGAGACGCTGACCGTTGGCCGTGCCGCCAATCAGGCCATTTTCATCAACGACCTGCGTGCCGCACTGGAGCATGCCCGCGTCGTCGCGCTGGGTAACGGTCGTTATCGTGTCGAGTCGCTGGTCGCCTCCGGAATACGCATCGATGGTCGCTTCGAGCACGCCGCGACGGCCACTTCCGGCTGCACCCTCGAAATTGGCAACGTGCGCATCACGCTGGTGGACCCGCCTGCCGACTTTGAAGCTGCGGTGGAAGTCGGGTTGGTCGACAAGGCTGAAGTCGCCGCGCGCGAAATATCCGAAGCGCTGCCGCAGTCATTGGCCGAAGCGGGACTTGGCAAACGCAAGCTGGCTTGGACTTTGCTGCTGCTGACGCTCGCATTCGGGCTGTTGTTGCCCGTTGCCGCGCATTTCGTCCCCACCTTCCGAGCGATCACCAAGGACGTTCCAGCCGTCGGACTCAACGCTTGGGACAGTGGTCCACTGGCAGCCGCCCACCACACCATGGCGAACGATTGCCAGAGTTGCCACGGCGAGCCGTTCAACGTGGTCGCCGACGACAAATGCATCGTCTGTCATGCGGGCACTGCCGCGCATGCGGATCCGGTGAAATATCCGTTGCCGGACATCGCCGATGCCCGCTGCGCACATTGCCATCGCGATCACAACGGCGACGACGGCCTGGTGCGCGCCGATCAGGAACTCTGCAGCGACTGCCATCGCAACCTGAGCGAACGCGTCAACGGCGACACACTGCTGGTCGATGTGTCCGATTTCGGCAGCAACCACCCGCAATTCAAGATTCTGCTGCCGGCGTGGGATGCGCAGGGACGGTATCAGCCGGAACGGGTCAGCATGGACCAGATTCCGTTGACCGAACGCTCCGGCCTCAAGTTCCCGCATTCAAAACATCTGCCTGCCGCAGGCTTGAAGACTCCCGATGGCGTGCGCGTGCTCGACTGCGTCGATTGCCACAAACCCGAGCCGGGCGGTGCGCTGATCGCGCCGATCAATTTCGAACTGCACTGCCAGTCGTGCCATCGCATTGATTTCGACCTGCGCATGCCGGACCGCCAGGTGCCGCACGGGAATGCCGCCGAAGTGCAGTACATGCTCGACGAGTTCTATTCCAAGGTCGCGCTGGAAGGCGGATACGACGACGTTCAGGCACCGGTGACGGTGCGCCAGCGCAGGCGCCCTGGCGAGGCGCCGCCCAATGCTCAGGAGCAACGCGAAGCACTGGCTTGGGCGCGCGCCAAGGCGCTGCAGACCACCGACACCCTGTTCAATTCACGTGCGTGCGGCGTCTGCCACTCAGTCTCCAAGGACCCGAATGCGACCCAGGCCGGATGGATGGTGGCGCCGGTACGTGTCGCGGGCGTGTGGTTCGAGAAATCCAGTTTCACCCACGCCAAGCACGCGACCATGACTTGCATCGACTGCCACACGGCGCAATTGTCGCTGAGCAGTGCCGACCTGCTGATTCCGGGCATCTCCGCGAGCGGCCCGAAGACGGCGGATCGTCCTTATGCGTGCCGGGATTGCCATGGCGGCGAAAAGGACACCAAACTGCTCGGCAGCACCTGCATCGACTGCCATGGCTTCCATCAGGCTGACATGCCGCTGCATCCCGGCCATTAACCCGCTGTACGCGCCTCAGCGCGTTCAGCGGGTGGTTGCCGCAGGTTCCAACCGCTGAATCATCACGCGATGCTCCGGGCTGCCAAGGCCCGGCAGTTTTTAGCCCGATGCATACGCGAAAGCAGATTCACCGGGTGTCGCAAGCGCCCCCGGTAAACGGCTGTGCTACCTACACACAAAGACGCAAAACCGCACGAAAAAAGGGCGACCCATCGGATCGCCCTTGGCTTGTTGCGCTTGCAGTGACTCAGCGAACGGCAGCAGCACCAAAACGCGCGCGGCAACCGCGATCGACCCACAGGCCACGACGCGGCGTATAGCCCCACGACACGCCCTCGACGCAAGCCTGACGCGAGTACTGCTCGATCAGGAACGGCGTACCGTAACGCTGGTTCCAACTACACAGCGCATAAGCGCCGTCGAGGCTGGCACAGTCGGCGGTAAACGCGTTGTACTGGTCGGCGGCAAAGAAACCACCGCTCGGGCGATAGGTCTCGGCGAACAAGCCGCCACAGCCACGATCGACCCAGATCACACCCGGCTTCTGACCCCAGGTACGGCCTTCCACGCACAAGCTGCTGCGCGGAAGCTGGCGCAACAATTCCACCTGGCCGCGGAAGGCGACATTGCATTCTCGATAGCCACGCACGCTCTGGCAGGTCACTTCCGGCAGCTTGCCGACAACCGGCGCCGACTCGACAAACCCAGCCCGGCAACCGCCATGTACCCAGATCACGCCCGGACGGTGGCCCCAGTTGCGGCCCTCGACGCAGCGCGTGTTTGAAATCTGTCGGTCGATCACCGGCGGATTGCGGAAGCCAGTGGCGCATTCGCGGTAGCGGCCGTCCTTGGATTCGCAAATCACCGGTTGCCCACGGCCCGGCCATTGGGTGGCATAACCCGGCGTGGTCCATTGCCGCTCCGGCGGAGGGGGCGGAGCCGACGGGGTGCCGGCATAGGTGTTGCCATCGACACGATCGCGCAGCGACTGCGTCATGTCGTCCGTGATCTGGGCATAGCTCCAGCCGCGCGGAATCTGCTCCAGGTAGAACTCGAGTTGGTCCTCCGGCAGCGGCGCGCCGCCCGACAGTTCGGCGTACTGCTTCTCCAGAACGCGTACCTGTTCCGGCTGCGTGAGCTTGCGCAGATCTTCCGGCGCGTACGCTTTTTCGCCCGGCGCCTGGGCAACGACAACCGGCGCCATCGCAAAAGACAGCAAAAGCAGGCAGAGCATCGACGCCCTGGATGACCACGCTGCAACTCTCATGACACTCTCCTTGACTGCGCGAAACGGGAAGCCCCGCGACCCCTGATGTTAGCGTGAGCCGGCGATCCGGCAATGTGTGGCGGCGAACATTGCAGCGTTTTGTATCCCATTCATCCTGAATCCAAGGTTATGATCCGACTGCCGCGCGGGCACTCGGGGAACCGGTCGGCGCACAAACTTCGGGGAGGATGCTCGATGGCTTTCAGACGCATGCACGGCGTGGCGTTGGGGATGGCCATCGGCCTCCTCGCAGGATGTGGCGGCGGCAGCGGCCCGGATTCGAGTGGAACGGCACCTCCTCCGCCTTCAACTCCCGCGCCCGGCTGTACTGGCAGTTGCGCCACCTCGGAGTCGCGACTGACCGCCGCCGATGTGCAGACGGTGATCGCTCAGGCGGTTGCCGAAGCCCAGGCCAACAGCCTGCCGGCCACCATCGCCGTGGTCGACCGCGTCGGCAATGTGCTCGGCGTCTACCGCATGACCGGGGCCAATCCGCTGGTCACCATTCGTTCCGAGCGCGACGTCGACGGTGGCCTCGAAAAACTGATCGTGCCGTCGGAACTGGCGGCGATCGCCAAGGCGATCACCGGCGCCTACCTCTCCAGCGAGGGCAATGCGTTCACTACGCGGACTGCCAGCCAGATCGTGCAGCAGGCTTTCAATCCGGGCGAAAACGGGGCGCCCTCGGGTCCGCTGTTCGGCGTACAGTTCTCGCAACTCGCCTGTTCCGATTTCATGAGCCGCTTCCAAAGCGGGCAGACGCCAGGCCCCGGGCCCAAGCGTTCGCCGTTGGGCCTGTCGGCCGATCCAGGTGGTTTCCCGTTATACAAGGCTGGCGTGCCGGTGGGCGGCATCGGCGTGGCGGCCGATCCCGACTACACGCTGGATGCGCGCATTCTCGATCGCGACCGCGACCTCGACGAAATGATCGCGCTGGCCGGCACCTTCAGTTTCGGTGCGCCGGCCAATCGACGCGCGGACGTGATCACCGCCGATGGCAAGACCTTCCGCTACAGCGATGTGGAATACGGCGACCTCGCGCGAACGCCCGGCAACGCGCCGGCGCTGTCGACGCTTCCGGCGACCAGCGGCGGTTTCATCGAAGTCAAGGCTTACGCTGACGCCACGGTACGCGACGGCACCGCTTTCGGAACGCCGCTCTCCGGCATCCGCGCTGCCGGTTCCGAACTGTCCGATCTCGACGCCTTCATTGTCGTCGATGGCGCCAACCAGAACCGCTACCCGGCGCGCGCCGGCAGCGAAACCACTGGCGCAATCAGCGCCAGCGAGGCTCAGACGATCTTGCGTGAGGCGATCAAGATCGCCAATCGCCAGCGTGCGCAGATTCGCCAGCCGTTCGGCACCCAGTCGCGCGTGAGCGTCTCGGTGGTCGACAGCAACGGTCAGGTGCTGGCGCTGGCGCGTACTCGCGACGCCCCGGTGTTCGGTCTCGACGTGTCGCTGCAAAAAGCGCGCAGCGCAATGTTCTTCTCCAACGCCAATGCCGCCGCGGGCCTGAACGGACTGCCGAACCCGAGCTACTTCCGCGACACCGTCAATCTCGCCGTGACGCCGCCGGAAGTCCGCTTCACCACCGGCAGTGCCAGTTCGCTCAGCACGACGGTCGCGCGCACGCGGGCGTTTCTTGGCGTTCCGACGGCCCTCGGCGACGGCGCCATCGCTTTTGGCGCTCGATCGATCGGCAACCTTGCGCGCCCGTTCTTCCCTGACGGCATCCTCAACACCGACCCGGGCCCGTTCAGCAATCCGTTCGACTCCTGGAGTCCGTTCGACGTCGGGCTGCAACTCGACCTGTCGTACTCGGCGATCGCCATGCATGTGCTGCATTACCTCAGCCAGTCGGGCTTCCGCCTGTTCCTGGACGGCACCGAGTTACCGGCCAACATTCCCGACATCGGCTTCAACTGCACCGGACTGCCGAGCATCGCCAACGGCATCCAGATCTTCCCCGGCGGCGTGCCGATCTACCGCGGCGACCGCCTGGTCGGTGCCATTGGCGTTTCCGGCGACGGCGTCGACCAGGACGACATGGTTGCATTCCTCGGTCTGCACAACGCCTCGGTCGCCTTGAACGGATCGATCGGCAATGCGCCATCGGCCATCCGCGCGGATCGACTGGTCCCGCGTAATTCGCGCCTGCGTTATGTGCAGTGCCCGCAAGCGCCATTCATCGACTCCACCGAACAAGACGTGTGCGAGGGCAAGTGACATGAGCCTCTGTCTCTCCGCCGCACTGGCGACCCTGTTGTGTCCGGCGGCGTTGCCTGCCACTTCGCTCACTTCCGTGCAGCCATTGCTGGGCAATACGCTGCCGGCCTACTTGTACGATCCGGACGCGTCCAGCCACGTTCGCCGACGACCCGGGCACCCGCCACCAGGGCCGCGCAGTCGCCCGGACCAGAACCCTGAAAACGCCGATCCAGCGCCGGTCGATGCCGTCGGCGAATTCATCCCGGTACCGGATCGTTGGCGCCTGATGGAAGCGCTGGGCTTCAAGCACCCGTGGTACGACCCGTACAACCAGAACATCTGGAAGGGCGACAAACCGATCCACGACGACTGGTTCCTGAGCCTGCTGGCGATCTCCGACACCCTGCTCGAACCGCGCTCGCTGCCGACGCCGGTCGGTCCGGTGTCGAGCGCCGATCCTGGCGCCGTCGACATCTTCTCCGGCTTCGACCAGACCATCCTCGCCCAGACCGTGCTTGCTGGCCTGGTCTATTACAAGGGCAACACCACGTTCAAACCCCCGGCGTACGAGTATCGCCTGACGCTGGCGTTCAACTACAACCGCGTCGACGTCGACGACGTGCGCGCGCTGACCATCGATCCGCGCAAGGGCACTACGCGCGACGACGGTTTCGTCGCAGTGCAGGAACTTTTCGCCGACATTCACTTGCGCGATCTCACCCCGCGTTACGATTTCGACGCCATTCGCTTCGGCATCCAGCCTTTCTCGACCGACTTCCGTGGCTTCCTGTTCCAGGACCTGCAGTTCGGCGTGCGGCTGTTCGGCAATCGCGACAACAACCACCGCCAGTACAACCTGGCCTGGTTCCGGCGCGTGGAAAAGGACTTGAACTCCGGCCTCAACGATGTGGACGAGGGCCTGCGCGACGATGACATCTTCATCGCCAACCTGTATTGGCAGGATCTCTTTGGCCTGCTCGGCTTCACTTCGCAAGGCACCATCGTCTACAACCGCAATCGCGAGGACGAGCTGTTTTTCGATTCCAACGGCTTCCTGCAACGGCCGGCGTCGCTGGGTACCGAGCGCACCCGCGAATACGACGTGGTCTATCTCGGCTACAGTGGCGACGGCCGCCTCGGCAACTACAACTTGTCGACCTCCGCCTACTATGCATTCGGCAATAACGACAACACCTTCACCGGGCGCGACAGCGACATTCGCGCCGGTTTCTTCGCCGCCGAGCTGTCGCGCGATTTCGACTGGATCCGACCGCGATTTTCCATCGCCTATGCCAGCGGCGACGACGATCCATTCGACGATCGCAGCAATGGCTACGACGCCATTTTCGAGAACCCGATCTTCGCCGGCGCCGATACCAGCTACTGGATCCGCCAGAACATTCCGCTGATCGGCGGTGGCGGCGTCGCCCTCGCAGCGCGCAACGGCATCCTGCCGTCTCTGCGGCCGTCCAAGGAACAGGGCCAGTCGAACTTCGAGAACCCCGGCCTGCATCTGGTCGGTTTCGGTGCCGACTTCGACCTGACGCCGGAATCGCGTGTATCGGTCAACCTCAATCAGTTGTGGTTCGACCACACGGCAGTTCTTGAAGTCGCGCGCAATCAGGCGCCCATCGATCGCGAAATCGGCACCGATCTGTCGGTGGCGTGGATCTGGCGACCATTCATGACCCAGAACATCGTGGTGCGGCTGTCGGGCGCAGTGCTTGAACCCGGCAGCGGTCTCGAAGACCTCTACGGCGAACGCGATCCGTTCTACACCGTGCTCGGCAATGTGATTCTGACGTACTGACGCGAGGCACTCATGAAGCTCACGACAATCCCTGCCCTGCTGGCCGCATTTTGCGCGACCGCTGTGTGTTTGTCGGCGTTTGCCGCCGGCGGCGAGAAGCCGGTCGAGCGTACCTACGTCACTGCACCGAATGCGCCGAAGAACCAGACATGGGCAGAGGCCGATGCGAAAAGCGCCGGTTGCATGAGCTGCCACAATCCGATCGACCAGAAATCGATGCACGCGTCCGATGCGGTAGTGCTTGGTTGCGTCGATTGCCACGGCGGTGATCCAACGGTCATGGGTCCGAAGTCCGCCAGCGGTCAAACCGAAGCTGCCCCCGGCCACGGGCACGACACTGGCAACGACGACCACGGGCACTCCGCGCACGCCTACGCGCCCGATTACATGGCCGCAATGGAACGCGCCCATGTGTTGCCGCGGTACCCGCAGACCTGGCATTACCCGAGTTCGGCCAATCCGGAGCGCAGCTACACGTTGTTGAACAAGGAAGCGCCGGAATTCGTGCGCTTCGTCAACCCGAGTGACCTGCGTATCGCCCACGAGGCTTGCGGCGCATGCCATCAGCCCATCATCGATGCCGCCAAACGCTCGATCATGGCCACCAGCGCCATGCTTTGGGGCGGCGCGTCGTACAACAACGGAATCCTGCCGTACAAGCGCTACATCCTCGGCGAAGCCTACGAGCGCGACGGCACCGCCTCGATCATCAAGGCGCTGCAGCCGGTCACGCCGGACATGGCCGTCAAGGGCGCGCTGGAACAACTGGTTCCGCTGCCCGCCTGGGAGGTTATTCCGCCGGGCGACGTATTCCGCGTCTTCGAACGCGGCGGCCGCAACATCAACACGACCTTCCCGGAGACCGGTCTACCGAACTCGCTGGGCCAGATCCAGCGCCTCGAAGAACCCGGCCGTCCTGATTTCAAACAATCCAATCGTGGCCCCGGTACGGGTCAACGCATTGCCGTGCCGGTGATCAACATCACCAAGACGCGCCTGAACGACCCGAACATGTGGTTCATGGGGACCAACGATCAGCCCGGCGACTTCCGCCAGTCCGGCTGCAGCGCCTGTCACGTGCCCTATGCCAACGATCGCGATCCGCGACATTCCGGCAAATACGCCCAGTTCGGCCACATGGGCAAGAGCCAGCAGGCCGACCCGACCATCCCGAAGGACCGTCCGGGCCACCCGCTGAAGCACGCCTTCACGCGCTCGATCCCGACCAGCCAGTGCATGAACTGCCACATGCACCAGCCGAACATGTTCATCAATACCTTCATGGGTTACACCATGTGGGATTACGAATCCGATGCGCCGTTCATGTGGCCGGAGAAACAGCAGTACCCGAGCCACGACGAGATGCGCAAGGCGCTCGACCGCAATCCGGAAGAAGCCGTCATCCGCGGCAAGTGGGCCGATCTAGAATTCGTCAAGAACGTGTCGCTGCTGAACCCGCAGTTGAAGGACACCCAGTTCGCCGATTACCACGGCCATGGCTGGAACTTCCGTGCGATCTTCAAGCGCGATCGCAAGGGCAACCTGCTCGACGCCGAAGGCGGCAAGGTCGCCGACGACGACCCGAAGAAATTCGAGAAAGCGGTGCACATGTCGAGTATCCACGTCGACCTCGGTTTCCATTGCGTCGATTGCCACTTCGCCCAGGACATGCACGGCAATGGCCATATCGTTGGTGAAGTCGCCGCCGGTGTGGAAATCCAGTGCCAGGATTGCCACGGCACTCCCGACAAACTGCCGACGCTGATCACCTCCGGCCCGATGGCCAGCAAGCAGGGCCGCAACCTGACCGATCTGCGCAACCCGGACGGCCAGAAGCGCTTCGAGTGGATCGATGGCAAGCTGATCCAGCGCTCGATCATGGAAAGCGGCCTGCAGTGGGAAATGTCGCTGGTCAAGGATGTCTCGGACAAGGCCAGCCCGGCCTACAACGTCAAGGCCGACCGCGCCCACACGATGCGCGCCGACCCCACCAACCAGACCTATGGTTCGGACGTACCACCCAGCGAATACGCCCATGGCGAGGACAAGATGCTGTGCTTCAGCTGCCACACCAGCTGGACCACCAGTTGCGGCGGCTGTCACCTGCCGATCCAGGCCAACTGGAAGACCGATCGCCACCACTACGAAGGTGGCGAGACGCGCAACTATGCGACGTACAACCCGCAGGTCGCGCGCGACGACGTCTTCATGCTGGCCAGGCATGGTGAGGTCAAGGACTACAAATACGCGCCGATGCGGTCGTCCAGCGCGCTGATCCTGTCGTCGACCAATTCCAACCGCGAGCGCATCTACATCCAGCAGCCGCCGATCGCTGCGTCGGGTTACAGTTCGCAGGCATTGGCGCCGCACTACCCGCACACCGAACGCCGCACCGAGACCAAGACCTGCACTGACTGCCACCTGTCGCAGGAAGGCGACAACAACGCCATCATTGCGCAGTTGCTGGGCCAGGGTACCAAGTTCATGGACTTCCTCGGCTTCAATGCCTGGGTCGGCGGCGACGGCGAGATCTCGGCCATTCGCGTGACCGAGTGGGAGGAGCCGCAGGCGGTGGTCGGCAGCTATCTGCACCGCTATGCCTACCCGGACTGGTACAAGGCGCACGAAGACAACGGCCGGCAACTGACGGAAGCCTACGAGCACAGCGCAGGCGTCGCCAATTGCATCCAGTTGCGCGGCGAATACGTTTATGTCGCCGAAGGCAGCGAGGGCTTCCGCGTCTATGACGCCGCCAGCATCGCCAACAAGGGCGTCAGCCAACGCATCATCACTGCGCCGTTCTCGCCGCTGGGTCACGACACCCACATCAAGACCGCGAATGCGACGTGCGTGACGCTGGCGACGACGCAACCGGTGCGACCTTCGCGCAACGAAGGCGACCTGATGCGCAAGGTCAACCTGGAGCAGCCGACGCATCCGATTTATCGCTACGCCTTCGTCACCGATGCGGTCGAGGGCCTGATCGTGGTCGACATCGACACCCTTTACGACGGCGAGCCGCGCAACAACTTCCTCGAGCGCAAACTGACCTGGAACGACGGCGGCGTGCTCACAGGCGCGCGCCACCTGACCATCGCCGGCTACTGGTTCTATTTCGCCACGCCCAAGGGCATCGTGATCGTCAACATGAACGATCCGATGAAGCCGCAGTACGTGCGGACCGTCGAGATGCCGGACGTGCGCGGCAGCCAGCAGCAGTTCCGCTACCTGTTCGTGACCACCGGCCGCGGCCTCGAGGTCGTCGACATCACCCACCCGGACAAGGCCTATCTGGTTGCCGATGCCTATGTGCCGATCAAGGACGCGCACAAGTTGCACGTCGCGCGGACCTTTGCCTACGTCGCTGCCGGCAGTGAAGGCCTGGTGATCGTCGATGTCACCAAGCCGTTGAAGCCGTTCCTGTACCAGCGCTTCGACGGCGGCGGCGCAATCTCCGATTCGCGCGACGTCACCGTGGCCTCGACCAACGCCTCGCTTTTCGCTTATGTCGCCGACGGTCGCAACGGCCTGCATGTAGTGCAACTGACCGGCCCGGACATCCAGCCGAAATTCTACGGCTACAGTCCGGATCCGAAGCCGAAGCTGATTGCGAGCCATGCCACCGGCAAGGCGGCGCTGTCCTTGTCGCGCGCGCTTGAACGCGATCGCGCGGTCGATGAGACCGGCGGCCAGATCGCCGTGCTCGGACGACTCGGCTCGCGACCGTTGAACGAAGCGGAGCAACGCGCATTCTTCCTCGACGACGACGGCAATCCGTGGTTCGTCACCGATGAAGTCGACGGCCCGCGCGGCATCACCTCGCCGGTGCTGCCGTGGAAGAACAACCGCATCTGGGAACAGCAACAGCCGGCCACGATGCCTGCGGGTACACCGCATTGACGGGGTCGATGCATCAGGGCGCCCGCGAGCGCGCCCTGATGCAGTGCGCGCAACGGGTGTGGTTGATCTGGGCGGCCCTGCTCGGCGCCTGCGCCGTCGCACTCGCGGCCATCGGCGCGCACATGCTCGCCGACATCCTGGTCGGCAAAGCGGCGTTGCGTTTCGACACCGCGCTGCGCATGCACCTGGTCCATGCGCCGGCATTGCTGGCCCTCGCGCTGAGCCTGCGCCACGCCCGGTCTCGCTGGTGGCTGGTTGCCTGTATCTTGATGAGCCTGGGCTCGCTGGTGTTCTGCGGCGGCCTGTACCTCGCCGCGATCAGCGGCAGCACCCTGCTGCTGCCGATCGTCCCGGCTGGGGGCAGTGCACTGATCCTGTCCTGGCTGATCGCCGGCGTGGCGTTCGCACTCGGCGAGAACTCGCAGTGACCGCTGCCATGTCGGCGTGCGGTTCGCGCTAACTCCGAACATTCAGTGACCCAGATGCAGGCTAACGCCCGTGGCACAGCGACCACTCCGCAGGTGGCGATTCCCCTGCTCAGCCTCGGCCAGGGGCTGCTGCTGACCGGCAACGCCATGCTCGTCAGCGTCAACGGCCTCACCGGGTTCCTGCTGGCGCCCGACCCGCGCCTGGCGACGCTGCCGGTCACGTGCTTCGTGCTCGGCGGCGCCTTGTCGACGTTGCCGATTTCGCTGCTGATGCAGAGTCGTGGTCGCTCGCTCGGTTTTGCGCTGGGCTGCCTCGCTGCCATCGTCGGCGCGCTGCTGACAGCCGGCGCGGTGGCAACGAGTTCATTCTGGTTGCTGTGCGTCGGCACCTTCGTCTTCGGTTTCTATAACGCCAGCGGCCAATACCTGCGCTTTGCGGCGGTCGATCTGGCGCAACCGGGCCAACAAGCCCGCGCGATCAGCCTGGTACTGGCCGGCGGGCTGCTGGGTGCCTTCCTTGGCCCAGCGCTCAGCCGGATCACCATCGACGCCCTGCCGCAGCGTTTTCTGGCCACCTACCTCAGCCTCATCGCACTCTCGCTGCTGGTGTTCGGTATCACGCGTCTCATCCGCTTTCCGCCGATACCCACGCGCCAGGCATCGAGTGCGCCGCACACACGCAGCGATCTCTTCAGGCGCCCGGGATTCTGGCTCGCCATTGCCGCCTCTTCCAGCGCCTGGGCGACGATGAACCTGCTGATGACCGCCACGCCGCTGGCGATGCAGGCCTGCGCTTATCCGTTCGCCGACGCCGCCTGGGCGCTGCAATGGCACATGGTCGGCATGTACGCGCCGATGCTGGTCAGCGGCCCGTTGATCGAGCGCATCGGCGCGCAGGCTGCAATGGCGATCGGCGCAGTTGCCATCGCCGCTTGTGCCGTGATCTCCCTGGCGGGGACAACCGTCGCGCACTTTGTCGCTGCTCTGGCCATGCTGGGAGTCGGCTGGGCACTGCTGTTCATTGGCGGCAGTGCGCTGTTGACCCGCCAATACGCCGAGCACGAAAAGGGTATGGCGCAGGGCGTGCACGATGCGCTGATGTTCGCGGCGATGGCGCTGTCCTCGCTGCTCGCCGGTCGCGCCGTGACGTTGACCGGTTGGGTTGAACTGCAGTGGCTGGCGCTGGTCGTGATGACCGCCTTGGCAGTGCTGATGCTGCTACTGGGCCCGCGCTCGGCAACTCGGCAATCCGCAGCACCATGAATCGCACTCGACGCCGGCATTGCTGATCGCGCCTCAGACAGCGGCATGCGCCGCCGATGCAAAGAACATCAGGTACACCAGCCGGCCGTTTTCCATCGTGGTTCCGAAGCTCTCGCCGGCGGTATGCCACAACCACGGTCGCAGCAGAATCAGACGGTTGAAGCGCATCGGCACACGCATGGTCAGTTCCCACTGCGACAAATCGGAGGTGTCGCGCATCAGCGTGTCGTGAATCCACTGCTTGGCCGTGACGCCGCCGAGCTGCCGCGCTTCAGCATCGTTGATCGGCGCGCGCTCGGTATTGCTGGGCAGGTGCCGGTAGAACTCGGTGCCACCCTGGCAGTCCTCCGGCTTGCTCAGGTACAACACACCGGACCAGTGCGCCGTGTCGACATGAATATTGGCGTTGCCACGGTCACCGGCCAGCGCGATCCGGCATTTCGCATGAGCCTGGGTTGGCGGCATGGGCACCAGGCGTTCACCGACCAGCCGCGAAACCTCCTCGGACAGGCCATCGAGTTCGATGCGTTCGAGCGAATTTCGGCCTGGGTACATGCCGGATACCTTCGGGTAGGTCAGCCGCAGTGCGTTCTCTCGCAGCGCCTTGGCGTTATCCAGAAAATCGTCGACCACCAGAAACGAAAGCGGCATATTCGTTCAACTCGAAGGGAATTTTCAGCTTAGGACATCGGGCGCAAGCGGGCAACCGCGCCGCGTCGGCAGAAACTCCACGGCTTTGGTCGCAGGATCATGGTGCCGGAGCGGGCACCGTATATTGACTACAACTGCTTGATATAGATACGGCGCAAAGCCGACGTAAACCATTTGTACCCCCAGATATACTCCCACGTCATGTTCGGCTGGACTGACCAGCAGGATGGGCGGATCAGGCTGTCTCGCTCCAGGGTCGACGTGCGCCCGTGAGTCGGGGAACGGCGCTCAGCGGTTGTTCGAAGCCGTCGCGGAATAACCACGACGAAAGAACCCTTAGCGGCGCGGAGAAGCGGACATTCGGAACGCCAGTCGTAGCGGGATCGTTAGGCGCGACCGGATACGCCGGAATCGGACTAGATGGAGACGCGGGGAAGCAGATTAACGCCGGGGCAGGCATGACGACCGTCGACCACGTCGACAATCGTTGAACAGACACCTCCGAAGGCCGGACTTGCGGAAGGTAGTACAAGGGAGCGTCGATCTGTGGGAGCGCCGGGTCCAGCATTCCGGGGAACACCACGCCAAGCTGCAACTTTCCGCCGCCTTGGCCTGAAGATGAACTGAGATACGCCTGTCCGGTGCAGTTGGGCGTCGCGAAGAAGACGAGCGATTCGAAGTGCTGAGGAATAGTGAGTTTTCCAGTGTCTCGGTCGAAGGAAAACCGAAAGCCGGCTTGGGAAACTGCTCCTTCAGTGTCGCCACCTCCCGGTGAGCCAGGAGTTACCGTTACCACACTCTGGTAGAAACCAACGAGTTGGCCATTGGCATCGACCACGATAGGCGTTGCGTCTGCAACTTCGGCGCCAAGAACGGATATCGCCAAGACTATGGAGACTCGGAACATGCGGAACTCCGTGGTGCGAGCGAGCGACTATAACGTTACGCGTTGCCACCGTCTCATGTCCATCCGTGTGATGAGCCCGACGGCGCCATTCCAACGATCCACTGATGAAGCCTTGCTGCACCGCCCTTGGAATACGACGGCCACTCGGCTCTTTGCCCAGTCTCAATACCCCCACCTCTCATGCCTCACCGGCAGCCGATTCAACAGCTCCCGCCTGCCCCGCCACTCCGGCATGTGCTGCTCCATCAGCGCCACGAAGCGCGCGCCGTGGGTGGGTTCGAGCAGGTGCAGCACCTCGTGGACGACGATGTACTCCAGGCACTCCCTGGGCTTCTTGGCGAGTTCGGTGTTCAGGCGGATGGTGCCGGCGGCGGGATTGCTGCTGCCCCAGCGGGTGCGCATCTGTTGCACGTAGAACCCGGACACGGTCACGCCGATCCGTGGCGCCCACGTGTTCAGCAGCGGCGGAACAGCATCCTTGATCTGCTGCCGATACCAGGCCGCCAGTACCGCCTCGCGCGCGGCGAGGTCGGCGCCCGGGCGAACGTGCAGTTGCAGCCTCGAGTGTCGCAGGCGCACGCTGGGTGCCGTGTCTTCTTCGATCACCGTCAGCAAGTAGCGCTTGCCCCAAACGTAGTGGCTCTCGCGGTCGACGAACTCGCGTGGCGTTTCGCGCTCCTGGGCGCGCATCGTTCTTTGCTGCTGGCGGATCCACGCCAACTTGTCGATCGCGAACAAGCGGATGGTATCCAGGCTCATCCGCAGCGGCGCCGACAGGCGCACGGCGCCATTCGGCGGATGGACGCTCAGGTGCACGTTCTTGATGTCACGACGGGTGACATCGATCACGATGCCGCCGAGTTCGATTTGCGTCGTCATCAGTATTCGGCGTGCGCCTTGATGATGGCAAAGATGCGCTCGACTTCGTCCACGCTTTGGCGCAACAACGGAAACAGAGCAGCCTTGATCACGTTCTCGCGGGCCTGATGTCCGCGCCACTCGTCTGGGCGAACGCGCTTCACTGTGGCATCGATCTCCAGAGTCAGCGCCAGCTTCGGATCACCATCCAGGCGGTATTCCGGCTCACCCTCCAGTGCCGTGCCCGTCCGAAGCGATTCCCCCGGATCACGCAGATTGTTGTAGATAGCCCGCCGACCCGGGCTGGCGCGCAACTCCTCCGGCGTATCATCGCCCTGCCCCTTCTGCACCTGCGCCGCCAGTAACGCAATGCGCCGCAGGTATTCAGCGTAGTCGACACGCTTGGCGCGCAGGTCGGCGATGATCTCTTCGAGCAGAGCTGACATGCGCTCGTAGTACGCCGGATTGTTGAGGTGCTCTTTGACGATCTTGCTGCGCACATTGTTGGCGATGGTCTCGGCCACCGCGTCCTTGTTGCCCTTGATGCCGTCCGGGAGGCTACTGATGGCGTTGGCGATGCCGGACTTCACGATCAACTCGAGCAGCGGCATGTTGTCCAACCCCGAGATCTTCCTCGGCGCGCTAGCCTCGATGTAGGTGTCGATGAGGTGGCGCATGTCCGCCTCGTAGGCCTTCAGATCGATGGTCTCGCCGCTGGCCTTGCGGATGATCTCGCGCAGATCCAGATGGCGTTTCAGACTCTGCTGCAGTCGCGCAGTTTCAGCAGCGCTGTAGCCGGCAGCGTCCAGGCTATCTGCGATGGCCGCATAGGCGCGCATCAACGCCGCCGTGCCCTTGTACAGCGCGACACGCTGAGGCTCGCGCAGCGCCAGTTCTTCGGCGATCTCGCTGTTACCGCAGAAGTACTGGATGTGCTCGAATTCGCCCTTCGGCGGCAGCACGGGCTCGCAGATCAACGCGAGCGCCTCTAGCGCGTCCTCCAGTCGCTCGCGGCCCTTGGTCAGGCGGTCCTGCATCAGCACCTCAGGTGCAGCGCCGGGTGCACTGTCATCCAGTTCCGCCGAATAGACCTGCAGCGCGCCAGTGCCCTCCTCGTTCACCAGCTTCTTGAAAAGGTCCTTGTAGTCGACGATATAGCCGAACAGCTTGTCCTCGCCATCGAGCCGGTTGACGCGACAGATCGCCTGGAACAAGCCGTGGTCCTGCATGTTCTTGTCGATGTAGAGATAGCTGCAACTCGGTGCATCGAAGCCGGTCAGCAGCTTGTCGACGACGATCAGCAGCTTCATGTTCGCCGGCTGCTCGCGGAACAGTTGCTTGGCCCTGTCCTCGTAGGTTTCGGTCTTCGACTTGCCGGCCGCGGGATCGACGCCCTGCAATAGCGCGGTGTAGGTGTTGAACAGAAACTGCTTGTCGGTCTCGGTATTGGCGCCGGTTTCTTCCTGCGTCACGTCCTTCGCCTGCGGGTTGTACGACGTCACCACCGCGCACTTGCCCTTGAACTCAGTCTGCTGGAACAGCTCGAAGTACTTGCACGCTTCGAAGATGCTCGACGCCACCAGGATCGCGTTGCCGCGTTGATCCGATAGCCGCGGCTTCACGCTGAAGTCGAACACGATGTCGCTCACCACCCGCTCCATGCGCGAGCGCGAACTCAACACGCGCTGCATGGTGCCCCACTGCTCGCGCAACGCGGCTTTCTGCCAGTCGTTCAGCCCCTTGGTCTTGGCGTCGAACCAGGCGTCGATCTTGTCCTGCTCACCCAGGAACTGCTCGATATCGCGAGCCTCGTAGACCAGATCCAGCACCACGCCATCGTCGACACCCTCGCTGAACTTGTAGGTGTGGATGTACTTGCCGAACACCTCGTAGCTCGTCTGCGCATCCTGCTTCAGCAGTGGCGTGCCGGTGAAGCCGATGAACACCGCGCCCGGCATCAGCGCCTTCATGGTCTGGTGCAACTTGCCGCTCTGGGTGCGATGGCACTCGTCGACGAACACGAAGATCTCGCCGACCGTCCGCGGTGGCTGCGCCCGCAACTCCTTGATGAAGGATTCGAAATCCGCCACGCCACGCTGTCCGAACTTGTGCACCAGTGAGCACAGCAAACGCGGTGTCGCCTGCCCCAGTTGTGCGATCAGATCCTGGCCGCTGCTGGCCCGGGTGATCGGATGGTCGGCGGCGGCGAATACGCCCTCGATCTGCTTGTCCAGCTCATCGCGGTCGGTGACGATGACCACGCGCGCCTGCGGCTTGTTCTCCAGGATCCACTTGGCCAGCAGCACCATGACGATGCTCTTGCCGCTGCCCTGCGTGTGCCAAAGCATGCCGCCCTCGTAGGCATTGACGTGCTTCTGCGCTGCCTTGATGCCGAAGTACTGGTGCACGCGCGGCAACTTCTTGACGCCGCCGTCGAACAGCACGAAGTCGTGGATCAGCTCGAGCAGACGCTCCTTGGCGCACATCCGCAGCAGGTACTTGTCGACCTGAAAGCGGCTGTTGTCGGCCTCGTCCTCCTTCCACTTGAGGAAGTACTTCTCCGGGGTGCCGATCGCACCGTACTGCAGGCCTTCGGAATCATTGCCGGCGAACACCAGTTGCACCGTGCTGAAGAACCACGCATTGAACTCGGGCTGCTGGTTCGACAGGTTCTGGCGAATGCCGTCGCCCAGCGATACCCGACTGTTCTTCAACTCGATCACGCCGAGCGCAATGCCGTTGACGTACAACACCAGATCCGGTCGCCGCTCGCGGTGACCGCGCAGAGTCACTTCCTCGGCAATCGCGAAGTCGTTCGCCTGCGGCAGCGTCCAGTCGATCAACTTGACCGTTTCGGTGACTTTGCCGGCTTCAACCTTCACCGGCACGCCATAGCGCAGCAGCCCGTAAACCGCCTTGTTGTTGTCGTACAGGCTGCGATTGACGTTGTCGGCCTCGACGCGCAGCAGGTGGATCGCGCGGCTCACCTGCTGCTGCGAGTAGCCCTTCGCTTGCAGATGCGCCGTCAGCGGCGCCTCTTCGATGTTGCTGTTGCGCGCCCGATCGGTCCAATCCCCGAGATAGCGGTAGCCCAGCTCCTCGCGGAACAGCGCGAGGATGCGATTCTGGGTAGCTCGCTCGGGTTGGCCGACGGTGGTCACAGTCGATAGGTCTCCAGTCGTGCAGGGGACCAGATCCGCTGCACCAGTGCACGAACGAGTTCGCGCCGCTCCGCCTGCTCCGCTTTGCCAAATGCGTCGTAGGGCTTGAACGGCAGATTCTCGCGCAGCCGAAATGCATCGAACTGCGGTTGATGCTGGTAAGCACTCGCTGTGAGGCTCGCGGCGTAGAGGTTCTGCTTGGCGTAGTGCGGCGCCTTCGACTCGAAGTCCTTGTCCTGGTAGCTCCGGTTCACGTCAGCCGGCAGCAGCACCAGGCTGGCCACGTGGTTTCGTGCGCGATGGAAGTCGTCAGCCGATTGGAATTGCGCCTTGTACGGCTCGTAATTGTCGGCCCAGATGTGCTCGATATCGCACGGATTCTTGCAGGTTCGGTCCATGTACTTGTCGAACAGATCGGGCTTGCCCGACTGGACTTCCGTGTACGTCGTGAGCCGCCCCAGCAAATGGTAGATGTACCGCCGGCTGAACTGGTTGATGCCGAAATCATCGATGCCACCGCGATTCTTGCTGGCACTGCCGAGGAAGGTGACGTCGTCCTTGTCGAGCTTCTCGCGCAGCGCATCGATCAATTCATTCAGCGGCTTCCTGCGGATGTCTCGGCACAGAATGAACATCGAATAGGCTGTGCTGGAGTACCCGACGCGAATGTAGTTCGACGCCCTTCGCATCAACCAGATGTCGAGGTAGGTTGCTGTCGCGGCCAACTTGCGTCGTACGATGTCCTCGTCGTCCGTCTTGCACAGCGATGCCAACAGCACCGTGTTCTGCCACGTGAATTCGTTGTGCGCGTTGTAGAAAACCGACTCGAGACCGGGCGTGTAGCGCCGGCTTGCGCCGAGAACCTGCAAGTACGCGCTGGCGAAGAACGGGAAGTCGAGATTGATCAGCGCGAGGTTCTCCGTTGCGCTGCCCAACGCCAGATAATCGCTTCGATCTCGCGCCCAACGATGGAAACTGGACCCGATCAGCTCCCAGTCCTTGTCAGTCGAACCTGCGCGGCGATCTCGAATCGTCTCGGCGTACTGGGCGCGAAACCAGGCCTTGATGCAGTTCGCATCGCGCTCCGGCTCGTTCTCACCCTGCCACGCGATCAGCTTCAGGACTTGCTGCTTCCAGACCTGATTGGCCGATCGCCGCTCAGCTCGTCCTCGATCGGCGCGAGCACGTAAGCCTTGAGCATATCGACCGGGCTCAGCGGCTTGCCGCGGTCATTCATCGTCTCGAAGATCGCGTAGGCGTAGTCGTCATTGTCGGTCGCGATCTCGATCAAGCCGACTTTCGTCATCAGCCAATACGCGAAATGCGGGAGTGCGATTCCCAACTCGCCGACAAGATCGCGCTCCTCGATGTCGCGATAGCGCGCATACATGGTCTGCGTCGATTCGTCCTTGCCGTCGGGCGTGAACTCGCGCCCGTTGAAGAGCGCATCGATCACCGCAAGCCGTTCGACAATGTCCAGATTGAAGCGCGTGCTGCCCAGATTGTCGGAGAAGATCAGCGGCGCAAGGCTCTTGACCAGATTGGGTGCGACGGGTGATTTGCTGTCCGTCGCCGCGCGATACAGGTAGATCAGCAGCAGCGTCAGCGAAGTCACCCGCTGCTGGCCATCGACCAGATAGTTCTTGCCGTTGCGCTTGCTGACGATGATCGATCCGAGGAAGTAGTCCTCGTAGCTCGCCACCCTCCCCGTCTCATCCCCTTCTCGATAGCAGCTCTGAAACTTGTCGAAGAGGTCGGTCAGCAAGTCGTCGATGTTCTTCTTGTCCCACTTGTACTCGCGCTGGTACTCGTCGATGGAAAAGGACTGCGACTGCAGCAACTGCTGCACACTGCGGTAGTGGGGCGTGATCGTGCTCATGCGATGCGCGGCGGGCCGGCGGTGAGGTGATATTCGATCATGCCCGTGTTCGCGATCGTCAGACAGACCGCCTGCCGATGGTTTCGGCCCCGGCTGCTTCGGCCCCTTACGATCACGCGGGACAAGAATTCAGCTCACCGTCTTGCTCACGCGCCGATATCTCTGTACCGGGCTGCGCGGCGAAGCGGGATCGGTCATTTCCAGCAGGCCCGCGGCCAAGGCGGGCAGCAGGTAATGGTGGCGGAAGCTGGGTCGATGGCGCAGGCCCAAGCGGGTCATCAGTTCTGCCGCCTTGAGGCTTTCACCCGGGCCGATCACCCCGAGCAGGCGCTCGACGGATGGGGCTACTTGGTCGCTCACTTGATCGCTTACTTGGTCGGTGGCGATCGCCTCGCGAAGGGCGGCGGCGAGTGCCTGCAGCATGAATTCGACGAAGGGTGTCGATTCGCTGGCGCGGTCGGCGGCGGCGAGGGCGGCGTAGTAATCGGACTGGCGCTCGCGGATTACCGATTCCACCGGCAGCCAGGCGAGAACGGGTTGCCAGCGGCTCAGGATCAGGGTTTGCCAGAGCCGGCCGAGGCGGCCGTTGCCATCGGCGAAGGGGTGGATGAACTCGAATTCGTAGTGGAATACGCAGCTGGCGACCAGCGGGTGGGTGTCGGTGCGGCCGATCCAGTCGAGCAGATCCGCCATCACTACGGGCACGCGGCTGGCGGGCGGCGCCATGTGCACCAGTTGGCCACCGCGATAGATGCCGACGCCGCCACTGCGCCATTGGCCCGGCGCGTCGAGCAGGCCGGCCATCAGTAGCCGATGCGCCTCCAGCAGATCCTCGGCGCGCGACGGGTGCCAAGCGGGAAGGCGCTCGTAGGCGGCGAAGGCGTTGCGCACCTCCTGCACCTCGCGCGGCGGCGCCAGTACGGTCTTGCCATCGAGCACAGCGGTGACCTGCTCGATGCTGAGGCTGTTGTTCTCGATCGCCAACGAGGCCTGGATGCTGCGGATGCGCTGCTGGCGGCGCAGTCGAGGCGATGGCGCGGCTTCGCTGCGCGCATTCCAGCGACCGAGCAATTCACTGATCTCGCTGACCGCGTTGAGGACGGTGGGGGGGATGGTGAATGGGGGTTGGTAGGTGCTTGTCATTGGCGCACCGGGCTCTGCTCGTTGCGAGGGCGCCGACGAGTCGCTCGACCGCAATCCAAGCGCTCAATGTGCTGATCTTTCGGACGATTGCGGTCGTTGCCCATGGCGGTCAGATCAACCGAGTCCTGCCGGTGAGTAGTTCTTGCATCATGGCTTGTTTGATAGCGCGGGTCTTATCGCGGCGTTTTTCCAAAGCACCCAATTCAACATCCATCCCGACAAGCACTTCCGCAATCGCAGTTTGCTCGGGCAAGCTCGGAACGTGAAGAGTGAGCCTCTCAATATCGCCCATGCCTATGTTTCCTTGGGACGACGAGTTCGTGAGCAGCGCAATTTGCTGGACCAAGTCAGCACTCTGCAACTGGTAAAAGACAAAGCGTGGCGCGTTATCGGCACCCACTCGAATAAGCGCGATAGGCGACCAGATATTGAACTCAAGGTCCAATTCGACGAGCGCCACCTTTCCTACTGACGCAGCCTTACCTAAAAGAATGTCGTTTTTCTGAGGCTTGCACTTACGCGAGAATAATTGGTGGTCAGCCTTTGAAACGAACCGCAAGTCGCGCAGATCGACTTTATTGTCGATCAAGTTGTTAACGGACAGGAATGGGACGCCGTCATCCAGAAATCGCGGCGTAAGATGAGGCCCATCAGTAACCGGCGTCTGCACAATTGACTTCAACGACTTCACCTCCCACTCGCCCGTGAACCCCGGCAAGCGGGTCTGGCCGGTGAGGAGTTGCTGCATGGCGGCCTGTTTGAGGTCGCGCTTCTTGGCGATCAGCCGATCCAGCGCGCCCAGCAGGGCATCCACATCGCCCAATGCCTCGGCGATGGCGCGTTGTTCGTGCGTCGTCGGCAATGCTATGGAAAAGTCTGCCAGTTCAGCCCGGTTTATTTTCGGCATTCCACTTCGAACCGAGACCGATTCAGCGTACATCGAGAATCGATGCCCCAGAAGTATCGACAGAATGAACCCACCTAAAACATCAGCTGAGGGCTTTAATGGGTACATATCGGCGCTACAGAGGCCGTCAAAGTCAGCCAGGAAAGCCTTTCGAAGATATGGACGGATCTTGCTATAAACCACATCGCCACTAGAGAACAGATATTTTCCGCTAATAGCTCGCTGCTCTGCAGCAGTCTGCTTTCCGAGCAATCGACCCGTCTCGCTCTCGATATGGTCTGGAGCTACCAAGATCATGGAAGAAAATGGCTCATCTCTTGGATCAACCTGCCCGTTTGCAATGCGAACGGCTCCAAGAAGTGGCCGAATCTCCCACTCCTCCGGAATCACCCCAATCTCTGTCTGCTTGTACCCCTGCGGAATCATGGCTGCCCGCCTTGTCTCGCTGCTTCGCGCAGCGTCAGTTCAAATTCGTGGCGCAGCTCTGGTATGCCGGGTACTCGCGTCCGCAATGTTCGGTCGTGCCAAGTTGCCGTTACGCGAGGCGCCCGCCTCTCTTTCGGCACGCCGCCAAGAGCCGCGGCCGCCGGCGCGAACGGCCTTGGGGCCGCAATTAACTCCACGCGCGCCGGAGCGGCGCTACGAAAGCCCCGCGTCGCATTCCTCAATGCCATGACGCCCCCATTCTGGCGAGGTGGGCATCGACGCGGGCGCTGAGGGTGGCGACTTCATCCACCACCTGCGGCAGAGTCATCGCATAACGCTCGGCCAACTGGCGAATGCGCGCGGTCAGCGTCTGCGACACCCGATCGAGTTCGCCCTGTAGCGCGGTGGCCAGCGTCGCCAGCCACTTGTCGTGGACCACCAGCGATTTGATCTCGTCCTCGCTGAGCTGGCCGTATTTCTCGGCGACTTTGTCGATCAACGCATCCTGCGCCGCTTTGCTCTTGCCGCTGACTTCGGCTTCTTCATCGCTGAGCCGCAAATACTCACACAGCACAGCACACTCGTCTTTAGCGTCGGCATCTGCCTTAACGTCCCGCAGTCGCGCAGCGACCGAGGCACGGGTCAGCTTGTCCTTCTCGTTCTTCGCGTCTTCCAGCAAACCGCCTTCCCCGCCGTGCTCTTCAGCCAGTTCCTCGATCTGCTGCTGCAACGCGGCGGCTTGCGCCTCCAGATCATCGATGGCGGCCTGCTCTGCTGCAAAGTAGCGGGCGATCAGCAGCGCGGGCGGGATCAGTTCGGCCTGGTACTTTTTTCTGCCGACGATTAAATCCGGCTTGGCTTTGGTCTTCTTCGCTCGGTCCTCGACGATCAATCGCGGCCTGGCTGCTTCCACCCAACCGTCGTCGGCGATCAGGTAGCAGTCGTCCTGCATGGACTCGGACCAGTAGTCCATCAGGTGCTGGTAGATGTCGTAGGGATCGAGCAGTGGCGCGTACTTGAAGGCGGTGAGCAGGTCCTCGGACACGAGGCCAATCAGGTCTTTCGGGTGCGCACCCTTGGCCAGTCTCATCAGGCGCGGGGCGTTGGCTGCTTTCCAGTCGGCGAACAACTGGTCGATGGACGCGTTGAATGCGGTGAATTCGGTGTGGCCGAAGATGGTCATCTTGATGTCGGCGGCAGCGACGCGCAACTGGCTGTAGCCGGGCCACTGCGCGTCCTGAAACAGCGACGCGCGTACGCCGGGAATGACCTCCCAGTAGCGGCTCAGCGCGGCGATATCGCGCTCCGGAATGCCGCCGCGCAGATGCGCGTTGATGTCCTGCAGATCCTCCGGCTCGCTGCTGTCGATGTAGCGCGGCAGGTTGAG
>CALEZI010000118.1 GCA_937928755.1 uncultured Rhodanobacteraceae bacterium
TGGCGACGCCACCGGCACCAATCGGCGCCGGATTCGGCGCCAGACTGGCGCTGGCACCCGCACCCGGTGGGGTGAAGGTCACCACGCCACCTTGCACCGGCTCACCGGCGTCGATGGCCGTGACCGTCGCCGTCAGCGGACTGGCAAACACCAGGCCCGGACCGGCGCTCTGGTTGTTGCCACCGGTCAAGGCCAGCGTGAAACCGTGCGATTCGAAGGCACCGATGTCGACCGTGCCCTGCTGCGGACGAGCGATGCCGCGCTGGTCGGTGGACGGCGCACCCGTCGCCGTGCCGGCGTTGATCGCCGGGCTGCCGGGCAGCAACGCGTGCGTCTGGGTAGTGCCGCCATAGTTGCCCAGCGACGCCAGTCGCGGATCCGTGTTGATCAGATCGCCCGGTCCAACGAGCAAGCCAGCACCTCCATCGGTACTCAGGTTGTTGCCTTGCGACGTGATGATTCCGCCGTCGTAGGTCCGCAAATTCGGCGTAGCGGTGGAAGCACTGCCGCCCAGGATCGTATTCTTCAGCGTCACCGTGCTTTGTGTGCCGAAGTTGCCCGAGTACACATCGTCGGCAGTGGGAGTTCCCGCGCTGGTCTGCCGATTGCCGTTGAACGTGCAGTTGACGAGGGTCGCGGTGGTTGCGAACGCCACCGCGAAGTTTGCCAATCCGCTGCCGTCGCCGGTTGGATCAGCAGTGGTCGCCTCATTATCGGCAATGGTGCAATTGGTCATGGTCAGCACCGCGCCTTGATTCGCAATGCCTGCGCCAAATCCAGCTCGATTATTGATAATGGACGTATTGGTCAGGGTGGCGCTGGCTGCGACTGAAAACCCGACGGTTACAATTCCGCCGCCACCGTTGGCGGCTGTATTGCCGGATATCGTGCTGTCGATGACCTGCAAAACCGCGTTGTCGTTGTAGATGCCGCCACCGTCGGCACCAACATTCCCGCCGCTGATCAATGCGTCCCGAACGGTGAGGTTGCCCTGATTGCGGATCACTCCGCCGACATTCGCCCTGCCGTTGGTCATTGTCAGGCTGTCGAGCGTGGCGGTGTTCCCTGGTGCAACGCCAACGATGCGGAAATCAGGGCTGCCGTCCACGCGCGTCACGGTGACCCCGGCGCCGCCGTCGATGATCAGATTCTTGTTGATCAGCAGCTGTGCGGTGGTCAGGCCGACGCTGGTCACGCCGCCGGCGAAGGTGATCGTGCTGCCCGGACAGGCATCGGCAATGATCTGCCGCAACGAACCAGCACCGCTGTCGTTGCCGTTGGTGACCACGGTCGCCGGGCAGTTGATGTTGAACGCGTTCGAGGTCGCACCGGTGAGGCCGGTGCTGGCGGCCGTCAGCGTGTAGCCATTGCCGGCATTGTTCAGCGTCAGGTTGCTGAACGTTGCGATGCCCGCTACCGCGGCAACCGTTGGCGTGCCGCCGAGCGTGCTGGTTCCGGGGTTGCTGCCGATCGCCACCGTGACATTGGCCGTCGACGCCGTCAGGTTGCCGCCGGCATCGAGGATGCGCACGGTGGGTGCTGGCGCAATGGTTGCATTGGCTGTGGCATTGGTCGGCTGCTGCCCGAACGCCAGTTGCGCGGCCGCACCCACTGTGATGTCGAACGGATCCGAGGTGTCACCGGTCAAGCCGGAACTGCTGGCCACCAGCGTGTAGCCGCTTCCCACCTTGTCGATCGACAAACCGCTGAAGGTGGCGATGCCGTTGACCGCGGCGACTGTCGTCGTTCCACTCAGCGTGCCGAGGCCTGGATTGGCATCGATCGCCAGCGTGACATCGGCGGTTGACGAGGTTTGCTCGCCATCGGCGTCGAGGATGGCGACGGTGATGGCCGGCGTGATCGGGGCGGTTGCGGTCGTGTTGCCAGGCTGCGTGCCGATCGCCAGCATGGTCGGCGGGCCGACGGTTTCTTCGTAGGTCGCGTTCAGCACAACGGTGCCCGCGGTGGCCGTTGGCGAATTGCTCCAGCGCGAGATGTAAATGGTGTACTTGGTACCGGCGGTCAGCGGCAGATCGAGGATTTCCGAACGGAGGGTTGAGCCCGGCGCCGGTTCGTCGTCGTTGCAGGCGACTTCGGTGAAACTTCCCGGATCACCGCTGTAAATGGTCATCAGCGTGTCGGTGAAACTCCCACTGCTGGCCAGTGTATCGACATCGAGCAAGCCGTTGGTGGCGGGCGTGAACGTCCACCACAGGGTATGCGTGCCGATGCGCGGGCCGCCGAAACCACAGCTGTGCGGCAGATCCGTCGCCGACGTGGTCGCATTTTGCGCCACCGTCACCGTGTTGTTGTACGGCATATCGCTGATCACGCGCGCGTTGGCGACCAGATCGTTGTCCGGAACCACGGTCGGCGCCGACCAGGAGAATGCGGTCGACACATTGCCGATGGTGCCCGGAGGCACTGGTCCCCATTGCGAGATGAAAACGTAATAAGTCGTTCCGGCCGCCAGATTGCTGCTCACCGACGAGCGGAAGTCGACACCGCTGATGTCGTCGTTGCAGGCGATCTCGGTGAAGACCGAACCGTTGTGCGTGTAGATCGCGGCCAGCGTGTCGGGGACACCGGCTTCGGGCTCGACCAGCGTCGTAGCCGCTGTGCTCACAGTGACCCGAGTCGCGACCGTAGGCGTGATGCGGTACCAGATCCCCTGGAATCCTGGGCCAGCGCCACCAAACTTGCAGGAATAAACGGGATCGGTGAGTTCCTCCGACGCGTAGGGCACGTTCGCTTCTACGTCGGTGATCACCACATCGGCGACGATATTCTCCGCGTTGGCGAAATTGTCGTTGGCCGGTGCACAGGCGGCAAACTGGACCACGTTGGAGGGCGCCGAGCGGTCGCCATTGCGTTCTGCGATGGCGCGGTATTGGTAAACACCACATGGCAAGGCGGTCTCCGGAAAACTCAGCGACGTTCCCGCTGCCAGTGTCTGGTAATCGGCGAAAGCACCACTATTCAGGCGACGCTGCAGGATCTGCGCCGTTTCGTCGGCATTGGCATCGGTCCAACTGAGCGTTACGGCGTTGGTACTGACGGGCGTCGCCAGCAAACTGGTCGGGGTCAACGGACAAGCGCGGGCGGTATCCGTATCTTCGTTGGACGGCAGCGACAGGGCGGTGCCATCGAAGGCGCGCACGAAGTAGGTCTGCGGCCCACAGATCGCGCTGTTGTCGATGAAGGTCACGGTCGGGGCGGTGGTCGTTCCGACCTGAACCGGCGCCCCGACGGCAACATTGCGGTAGATCCGGTACTGCGTGGCCTCAGGTACGCCGGTCCAGCTCATGCTGACGCTGGTCGTCGTCGTGCCGGTGATCGTGAAGTTGGACGGCGGCGCTGAAAAACTCAGCGCGCCAACGGTGGCGACCGGATCGACGCGCGGGAATTGCGGGCTGCCCGGAATGCGGTAATCGAGCACCGGCTTGCCGGTAGATTCCAGCAAATCTTCAAGTTGCGCCGGCGTGTAACTGAGCCCCGCGTCTTGCAGGAACTCCAGCACCAGCGCCGCGGCGCCCGCAGCATACGGCGTTGCCATCGAAGTGCCGCAGATGGTGAAGTCGGTGCTGTTGTTGAGGCCGGTCGACGTGATGTCGCAACCCGGCGCGAGCAGATCGACGAGTTCTCCGGCACCCTGCACGGGCGTGGCATTGCTGAAGCAACTGACCTTGTCCGGAGCACCGTTGTCCGTGCAGGCACCGAAACTCAAGGTGAAATTCGAATCGCCGGTGGAACCGACACCGATGGCGCCGGTGATGCAACCCGGACTACCGATCCGGCCAGTCTCGGCATCGTTGCCGGTGGCCACGAAAATGCTGGTGCCCTGCCCGTTCAGCGTGGCAAAGGCGTTGACATACGCAACGCCATCCGCATCGCAGGCGGCGCCGGTAGCGTAGTTGTCGCCTCCCAGGCTCATGTTGACCAGATCGACGGCGCCCGGCGTCGTCGTGTTCAATGCAATGATGTGATCCAGTGCACTGAGGATGTTGGTGTCGCTGGTGTCGCCGGTGGTAAATACCTTCAGTGCATGGAACTGCGCGTCCGGCGCCACGCCGTTGGGTCCGGTGATGATGCCGGCCACATGGGTACCATGGCCGTGCTGATCCTCGGCGCTGGTGGCGCCGCCGATGCAGTCGTTCTCGGTACGAAAGCACGCCTGGCCGACGAGATCGTCCGCCAGACCGGGATGCACGACGCCGGAATTGCTGTCGACACCGGTATCGATGATGGCAACCACCTGACCTTCACCGGTGAATCCGATGCCATGCAAGTCGCCCACGCCGGTCAGCAGATTGGCCTCGAGCATCGTCTTGCGCACCACGCGGTCGCGGTTGATTGCGGTGACGCCCGGCGATCGCCGCAGGATTTCCAGAGCATCTGCATTGACCCTGAGCGACACGGCACGGATACGGTCGAAACTCGCGATCCGCCGAAAGGAGGCACCCGGCAATCGTGCCAGCAGTTGTTCGCGAGCACTGCGCACCAAGGCGGGTTGCGGCACACCATCGCGAGCTCCGGCAGTTTCGAAGCTGACAATGACATCCATGTCCGGCGCCTTGCCGCGCTCGTCGAAGCTTGCCTGGCGCAACACCTCCGGCGACACATAAGGCGTCAACGACTGCGCCGAAACGACCGCCGAAGTCAGCAAGAGGCCGACCACGGCCACGAATTCCGTTATCGAGCGCATGCGCAGCATGGAAGATCTCCGGGTCGGATCTGCAGCCGAAAAGCGGAAGGGGCGGGATTCCTCAGCATGAGGAAGGCACGAAACGCAGCTGAGGCATTCCGCAACAATTTGCCACACGCGTGCTGGCAACACGTGCAAGTCCCTCCCCCAGGGCCAAGATGCAGAATGCCGGAAAATCGCATTTGGGTCGATCAGTGCTGTCGGCGCAGGCGACGCACCACCGCTGTGGGAGCGACCTTGTGTCGCGAGCTCGGATTGCCAGAGCTCGCGGGACAAGCCCGCTCCCACAGAGTCAGCGCCATCAGCGCAACTGCGCGCCTTCCAGCACCCAGCCATCGCCCACGGCACGCGCCGTCCATGTCAGCAACGGATCGCCGTTGTAACTCGCCCATGCCGCCAGTCGCAACTTGCCCTGACTGTTGCGGACGGCCAGCGCGTATTGCAGCTCGTTGTCGACCACACGGGCATACACGCGCAGCGCTTCGCCCTCGGCATCGTCGAGCGCGTAGACGCTGACCGCCACCTCGTCGAGCGCCCCACGCAGTGCGCCACCCGGCAAGCGGAAGCTGCCCGCCGCGGCATTCACTGCAGCGTTCTCGAACCCGTTGCGGAACAAGAGGTCGAGCAGATCGGTGTCGGTCGCGCTGTTGTTTCCGGGCACCGGATCCTCGATCGTGGTGTCGGCCGGCAGTTCCACCAGCGCGGTATTCGCCAGCTGCGCCGGGCTGCCATCGACATTGCCGTAGAAGGTGTAGTTGAGCAGGCCACCGACCGGGAAGCTGGCGATCGTCGCGTCCAGATTGCCGCTGCCACCGGCCTGCGGACACGCCACACCACCACTGGCATCGCAGCTCCAGACCACATCGGTCAGACCCGTCGGCACATTGTCACGCACGCGGATCTGCGCCGCGGCATCCGCGCCAAGGTTGCGCACGGTCACCGTGTAGACGATCAGATCGCCCGGTGCGTAGGTGCCGATGCCGTTGCTCTTGCTCACCGCGATGTCGCTGAGTGCGAACACCAGGGTCTGCGCGTTGCCGGCGCCGCTGGAACTCGACGCCAGGAAGTTGCCGTCCGATGGCGCGAAGGCGGCGCTGACCGTGCGCGCACCCAGGGCATCGAAACTCAACGCGCAACTCGGCGTCGCCGTCGGTACCGTCACGCTGCAGCTCGCGGCGCCGCTCGTCAGCGTCACCGTGCCCGCCGGCGATCCCGCACCCGGCGCATTGACGCTCAGCGCGAAGCTGAAGCTGGTCGGCGTGTTGATGCGGCTGCGCGACGGACCCGACACGCTTATCGACGTCGCCGCGGCATTGACCTGGTGCGGCACGCTGGCGCTGACGCTGTCGGCGAAGGCAGTGCTGGCGGCCGTGTAGCTCGCCACCAGGTTCTTCGTACCCGCCGTCGTACTGGTTAGCACGCAACTGGCCGTGCTGTTCGGCGACGCCGCCGGCGTCACCGCCACCGGACCGCAACTCGCGGCGCCGTCGCTGACGGTCACCGCGCCCAGCGGCGACAGCGTCACCGCAGCGACGTTCGCGGTCACGGTGTACGGCTGGCCGACCACGGTCGTCGACGGCACGTGCGAAGTGATCGTCGTCGTCGTCGGCTGCTGATCGTCTTCCTCGATCGTTCCCGTACCAACCAGCACCGCCGGCACGCCCTCGATGACCGGCGCACCCGCAACCGTCGCGTTGACGATGTTGCTGACATTGAGACTGAAGGTCTCGTCGCCCTCGAAGGTGGTGTCGCCGACGATCTGCACCACGATCGGCAGGCTGGTGGCGCCCGCCGCAATGCTCGCGCCGGCAGGCGTCAGTTGCACATAGTCGTTGTCCAGTAGCGTTGCCGTGCCATCGGCCGTCGCGCGGGTGAAGCTGACATCGACGCCCGCCGCTGCCGACAGGCTGACCGTGAAGGTCATCGGCGTGTTGCCGCCATTGCCCTCCGGCTGGCTCGGACTGTCGATCGAGATTACTGGCATCGGATCGTTGTCGGTGATCGTCACCGCGTGCGCACCGGCCGCCGTCACGCTGGCCGATGCCGCGGTCACCGCTCCGAATCCGAGTGCGAAATCGTGGTTGCCCTCGAACAGCGCGTCGTCGACGATGCTCGCCAGGATCGGCTGTGTCGCGCCATCGGCCGACCCGGCCGGGAAGCTGACGCTGGCCGTGGTGCGCGTGTAGTCGGCCGGCGTCGTTGCCGTCCCCGGCGTGTCGGTGATCACCACCGAGGCGGCGTCTTCCAGCAGCAACGGGCCGCTGCCAATGCCGGTGATCACCAGCTGTGCATTGACGCTGTGTGGCGTGGTGCCCTCGGGCGCACTGCTCGCAGGCAGCGCAAAACCGATCACCGCGCTGTCGTCGGAATCGATATCGTAAATGTTGCTGGCAGTTGTGGTGGCCGGCCCGCTCTGAATCGACAGCGAGAGGGTGAACGTTTCGGTGGCTTCGACCGAACGGTCGTCGGTCACGTTGGTCCGCCCGGCGGTCGACACCGCGTCGTGCGTCGATCCGGCCGGGAAGACAAAACTGTCGGTCACCGAAACATCGTCAGTACTGGCGGAGCCCAAGGTCAGGTTCAGCGTGGCAACGGCCTGATCGGCGATGCTGCCACCCGGGGCGCCATTGGCCGTGACCTTGAGGGTCGCGCCCGGCGAGAACTCTGCACCCTCGAGGACCGTGAAACCGGCCGAGCTGAAGATGATCTCGGCCGTGTCGTTGTCGGCGATCAAGACCGCGAGCGGTGGCACCGGCAGGGCCTGGTACTTCGGATCGCCGCTGGTCACGTCGTGGGTCACGCTGCCGGCGTGCGCGCCTTCGACGACGGTGTCGTTGTCGGCGGTCACGGTCACTGTCTGCGGCTGGTTCCAGTTGCCGGCGCTGAAGGTCACGCTGGCCGGCGGCGGCGCGGCCTTGTTTGCCGCTGGAGGCGTGACGGCCGACGGCGTTACCTGAACGCCCACCAGGCTGATCGTGACCTGCTGCGTCGGCTGGCTGGTCAGCGCCAACGTGTAGGTGTCGGTGGCGCCGCCTTCGGTCACGGCCGTGTTGCCGCCGCTCTGGACCAGGGTCACGCCGGCGGTGTCGTCGTCGTTGATCTGCACATTGGTGGTGCTGCGCCCGAAGTTGATGTTGCTCGGGGCCCCTGCCGTGACCAGATTGATGGCGAAGGACTCGGCATCCTCGTCGATG
The DNA here is from genome assembly GCA_937928755.1 of uncultured Rhodanobacteraceae bacterium. Classification (GTDB taxonomy): domain Bacteria; phylum Pseudomonadota; class Gammaproteobacteria; order Xanthomonadales; family SZUA-5; genus JADKFD01. Next base: position 7,900 of record CALEZI010000118.1, read on the forward strand.
GCGTCGTTGACGATGGCGACGACCGCATTCTGTGACGCGCCGGTGGTCGCGCCGGCCGGGAAGGTCACCTGCGCAGTGCTCAGCGCAAAGTCCTCCGGCTCCAGCGCGCCCGCCTCGGTGAAGCTCAACGGCACCGACAGCGCGTTATGCAGCGATGCAGGGCCAACGCCATTGGCGGTGATGGTCAGCACCACCGCCTTCTGGAAGTTGCCCGCGGCCTCGGCGATGGCGTCGTCGTTGGCCGCGAAGCCGACCACGGCGATATCGTTGTCTGTCACCGCGACGGTCACGTCGGCCGGATCGACAGCGGCATAGGCAGGATCGGCGGAGGTGATGGTCTGCGCGATCACCGAGTTCGCCAGCGGCGCCTCCACCACCATGTCGTTGGTCGCGACCACCTCGACCACCTGCGGCGTGTCCCAGTTGGCCGTCGTGAACAGCAGCGACGCGCTGCCGTCGGTGTCGCCGTTGAGGGTCAGCTGGGCGCCGTCGAATGCGAGATTGATGGTCACATCGGCGCTCGGCGCCGCATCCAGCACGACCTCGTAGGAGTCGGTCGCACCGCCTTCGCTGACGGCGGTGCTGCCGGCGCTCTCGGTTACGGTCACGCCGGCGACGGCGCAGGGGATGCAGACGACCGGCTGGCTGGTGAGGACGGTCAGGGTCCAGCCGCCGGTGAGGGTACCGGCATCGCCGCCGGCGTCGTCGACTGCATACAGGCTCCATGTGCCGTTGGCATTCAGCCCACCGAATGCGCTGGCAAAGGTCGCTGTCCCGGCCGGCGCAGCCTCCAGGTAAGGACTGGCAGGTGCGGGCGCTGCGAAAGGGTCTGCGGGGCCATGATTCGTGGGCCGGTAGCTGGACACGCCGGTGAGCACAGTGGTTGTCACCGGCGCGGCTGCCGCCGCGTCGTCGCTCAGGGTGAGCGTGGCATTGATTGCATCTCCGGTGCTGAAGCTATCCGAAAGGATGATCATCTTCTGCCCGGTGGGCCCCACCAGCAGGAAGTCCATGTCTCCGGGGAAGGTCTGGTTGTAGCCGTTCAGCGTGACGCGCACCCCGAGCACCGGGTCGGTGATGCCCGACACCGAAATGTTGGATGGGTACGGCGATGCAATGCCAACGGTCGTGGTCGGCTGCCCGTTGGGAAGGTTGATCAAGGTGTTGTTCGTGAACGCGGTTGTTCCGATCGCCGCTTCGCCGATCGGCACATCGACCATGATCGACTGCGTACCGTTGTCATGCGTGATCGTCACCGGCACCTGGATGGTGGTGCCGCAGACTGCATCCAGAGGAATCGTGTAGTTGACGAGCGCCGTTTGCGTGGCGCCGCCGGCGAGCGTCGGATAACTCTGGCTGCCGCCGCCAGGGGCGCTGACGACCACATTGCTCAGCGTGGTGCCGCACAGCGGGTTGGTGATCGGCACCACCAGTTGCACCACATCGCCCGGCGTGGGATTGCGATTGGCCGTCGGGCAACTGAGCGCCTGCCAGCCGGTGGTGCCAACATCGACCGGCACGGTGCCGTCCGACCCGACAAAGGACTCGACCACCCGCGCACTGCCGGAGCCGTTGCCCGTAACCAGCACCTGCGCACCGACACCCATGCCGCGCAGCGCGAAGCCGGTCCGCAGTGCGATCTCGCTGCTGCCGGCGTAGGCCGCGCAGTCGGCGGCGATGATCGAGTCGCGCGCCTGCAGGAAGGTCGGGTTGGTCGGATTCAGCTTCATGCCGTCGGTCACCAGTTGCAGCATGCGCTGGTTACCGGCGACCGCGCCGAGGTTGCCGATGATCTGCGCGCGCGCTTCCCACAGCGCGCTGCTCCAGATCTCGCCGGCGTTGTGGACCTGGTCGGCCGCCGCGCCATTGGCAATGATCGGACCCGGCGGGTAGGCGCCGTCATTGAGGTTGATCTGGGTGCTGTCGATGTCGGCGAAGGTCAGCGGATTGTGCGGGCGGTTGTTCGGCCCACCAGTGAAGGCGATGACCGCCTTCGGGAACCGGCGAATGCCGTAGTAGTAGTTCTGGCTGGAACCGAACAGGCCGAGGGTTGAATAACCACCGGTCACGTAGATGCCGTTGATCGGATCGGTCGGCTTTGCAAGGAATGAATGCGCGTAGAAATCCGACCAGCCCTCACCCATGGCGCCAGCCATGTTCGTGTTGAGGCCGCTGGCGTTGTTGTGCAGGCGATTCGAGAGACCGTGGGCCAGTTCGTGGATGATGATCTCGGCGTCGAGGGAGCCATCGCGATTGGGCGTCGCCAGGTTCCACAGGTACATCTGGTTGCGGCCTCGCTGGCCGTCCGGCGGCGTGTTGAAATTGGCATTGTTGACACCGGAGTAGTCCTGCGCCTCGGAGCGCACGCGGTCGCCGCCGAGGCCACCGCGGCCGAAATTGTCGTTCTGGAAGTTGCGCGCGGGCTCGGTGAAGCCGAGGTCGTACGTCAGGTTGTGGAAGCGGTTGCTCCAGTAGAACAAATTGGTCACCGCGGCATTGCGGCTGGCGGTCGTCGTCGGCGCCTCGCCTGGTGCTGGGGTCCCAGGCGGCGGGTTCGACGAATACAGGAAGGCATTGGCGCCTGACTCGCCAAGCGGGGCGTCGACGCCATCGGGAGCGCCGAGATCGAGCCCGGCTTCGACGTTGTTGCCGTCGGTGGTGGCCTGGCCTACGGTCAGCCACGGGTCGTTGGTCGATACCTGGCTGTCGATCACGAGGTCGACTGGAGCGACCCGGGGCGCCTGCGGATTGGTCGTCGGGTCGGTCGGTCCGGGATGGAACGGTGCCGGGTTGGCGCCGTCGTAGACGCGATAGGTGTGCGCCTCGTGGTTGGTGATGTTCTTGCGCCACAGTACCGTACCGTCGCGGGCGGCGATTACCGTGTAGTAGGCGTAAACCGGCTCCCAGATCACCATCGACCAGGCCAGTTCGAGCGCGCCCTCACCAAGCGGGAAATAGACCTGCTTCGCCTCGACCTCATCGTCGAGCACGCGCGACGCGAACCTTGCCGAGCGCCCGTCGGCGGAAACGCTGAGTTGCCGCAGATCGCCCGGCAACATCGCGATACCGACATCGGTGGCGGCCAGCATCACCGCCTGGGCAGCGCCGACGGTGGCCAGTTGCGCCGCTTCCGCGGGCTCCACTGCACCGGCCAGTTGGCCGACCACGCGCGCGATCTCGCCGGCCGGCGTCAGCGCCACCGTGACTTCGGAGCCGAACACCGGACGGCCATTGACATACTGCGCCAGGCGTACCCAGCCCAGGTTGCCGGCGGGATTGACGTAGTCGGCGTCGAGCTGCAGCTGCGCGGCCTGACTGCGGGTCAAGCCATACAGCGCGGCATGCTGCTCGACGAAGCCGCGCGCGATGGCCTCGCGGCGCTGGCTCGATGGCCCGGTCAGCACACGCGCGCCGCGCGCCACGCCGACGATGTCCGGGCCGCCGGATTCGGCGCCGAGGTGGATGCGCAGGCCCGGCGTCGCCTGCCGCAGCGCGGCCTCGGCTTGGGCGAAGCCCTGGCGCGCCGCGGCCGATCGCGTCGCCGCGCCGGGGCTTTCCGCACGCAGCCGGTGCAAGGCCGCTGGCTTGTCCTGCGAGGTGCGGATGTCGAAAGAGGGTCTGCCTTCGTGTTCTGGGGCGATCAGCGCCGCGGCATCCAGACTCAGCAACAACAGGCAACAGAACAGCGCAGCAACAAAGTGCTTGACCATGCGAACCCCGGCAGGACGAACATTGAAACTGGCTGCCGGCCCCGCTGCGCGTGGCAAGCGCCCCCGCCACGAAACTAACACGCAAGACTGTGTGCGCGATCACAAAAAGCCTGACCTTTGTAGAATCATTTGTGAAGACGTGACCGGTCCGCTTCACCAATCCGGACGCACGGACCATCCCCAGGGTCGTTGGCGAAGACTCCGAAAATCGTCGCGGCCGTCGCCGGCGGTGCATTACCCGCCCGGCACGATGCCTCTGGACGGTGGCGCCACAGTGACCGCCTTTGCTACTCGGGCTCCCCCGCCCGGCAGGCGACCGGCAGGTAACGATCGGAAATGTCGGAGACCAAATTAACTGATGACCGGGAGTCTCAACCCGTTTCGACCAGGGTTGCCGAAGTGCACAAGCAAACACCCGACTCGGCATTTGAAGGCGGGGCACTCTGAATCGAGCCGCGCCGCGCATTTGATGCGCTGCACAACGTCAGCCTCGATGCTCTGGAATATCCTCGGCCGAACGCGATCGAAAGGAATGGATCGAGTGCGATTACGGACGTTGAGCGGCCTCGACGCAGGCTTTCTGTACATCGAAGCTGGCGGCACCCCGATGCATGTGGGCAGCCTGATGCTGCTGGAAAAGCCGAAGAAGCGCGGCTACGACTTTCATGCTGCGGTACAGGCGCTGATTTCAGAGCGTCTGCCGAAGGCGCGCGCGCTCAGGCGGAGGCTGATCGAGGCGCCGCTTGAATTGGCGCATCCGATGTGGGGCGAAGCGGCACATATCGACCTCGGTTACCACGTTCGACAGGAAACCCTGCCGAAACCCGGCACCCAGGCACAACTGCTGCGCCGCGTGGCCGAACTGCATGCCGAGATGCTGCCGCGCGATCACCCGCTGTGGCGATTGGTGGTCATCGACGGACTGGCCAGCGGCGAACTCGCGCTGTATTCGAAGATTCACCACGCCTTGCTCGATGGGCAGGGTGGTATTGCGCTGGCGCAGGCGCTGCTCGATACCGCGTCGCACATCCCCAGGCCGTTGGTCGGCGAGGAAGTCATCCATGCCGACGAAGACGCCGGCAAGCGGGCGCGCGCCGGCACTGCCGCTCGCGCCACGGTTTCGCAGTTCGCGCGACTGATCCGCGCGGTCCCGGCCACGTTGAAGCTGGCAAAGGATGCGCTGAGCGAACCCGGCGGACTGATGCACAAGCTGCGCGACGCAGTGCTGATGGCGCCCAAGACCTTGTTCAACGTGCAGATCGGCGCTGAACGCGCCTTCGCCGTTGCCAGTATCGACCTCGCCCGGGTCAAGCGCGTCGCCCGCGGACATGGCGTGAGCTTGAACGATGTGGTCCTGGCGTTGGTGGCGCAGGCGCTGCGCGAGTATCTCGGCCGCAATGGCGGTGTGCCGGACGAACCGTTGGTTGTCGGCATGCCGATTTCTCTGCGCGGCGCCGGCGATGGCGAAGCCAACAACCAGGTGTCGATGGCGCAGTGCCCGCTGCCGACCCAGATTGCCGATCCGCTGAAGCGACTGGCGGCGATTCATGCCGCTACTGCGGGCATCAAGAATCGAGTCAGCGCGCTGCGCGACTTGATCCCGACGGATTTTCCGGGCCTCGCAGCGCCGTGGTGGGCCTCGGGCCTCAGTCGATTGTGGTCGCGTGGACGCATCTCCGAACACCTGCCGGCGCTGGCCAATCTGGTGGTTTCCAATGTGCCGGGTCCGCCGATCGAGCTTTTTCTTGCTGGCGCCCGCGTACTGCATTACTACCCGGTTTCGATCGTGATTCACGGTCTGGCGCTGAACGTGACTGTGCAGAGTTACAGTGGCCACCTTGAGTTCGGCGTGATCAGCGCCAGAGATGTGGTTGCGCGGCCAGAATCCATCACTCGCGCGTTGGAGCGGGCATTGGTGGCGCTGGAACGGAGGCTTCCTCAATGAGCCGGAGTGCTGCAACTGCGACCCGTCGCACCGCTGAGCATGCGCCGTCGCCACCCTCGCGCCTGCTGCTGGCGCTGGAATCGCGCGCCGTGTTCGAGTGGGCTTCGTTCGCGCTCGCATGGCCGCTGCTCAAGCGCGCGCCGCGCGGCGACGGTCATCCGGTCATGGTGCTGCCGGGCCTGGTGGCCGGAGATGCGAGTACCTGGCCGCTGCGCCGCTTTCTCGAAGAACTCGGTTATGTGGCCTACCCCTGGAAGCTCGGCTTCAACTTCGGCCCGCGCGGCGAAACCGTGCCCAAGCTGCTCGCCCGAGTACGTCGAATCGAACAGAAACATGGCCGCAAGCTCAGCCTGATCGGTTGGTCGCTGGGCGGCGCAATGGCGCGTGGACTCGGAGCCAACCTGCCGGATTCGATCCGCAACGTGATCACGCTCGGCTCGCCGGTGCAGCCGCATGCACACGCGACCAACGCATGGAAGGTGTTCGAAGCCGTCAGCGGCTGGCGCACCGACGATCCGGAACTCAGGAAGATGGCGCTGCAATCGCCATCGATGCCGAACACCTCGATCTTCAGCAAGGCCGACGGCATCGTGTCGTGGAAGGCCAGCGTCAACCACGAAGCCGCGCACTGCGAGAACATCGAGATCCCCGGCAGTCATCTTGGTCTTGGCGTCAATCCACTGGTGCTGTGGGCGATCGCCGACCGGCTGGCGCAACCTGAGGGCGGCTGGAAGCCGTTCGAGCGCGACGGCTTGCTGCGCTCGATCGTGTACCGCAAGGCGGATCAGTTTCGCCTGGCGCAGTTGCTGTAGCCACGCTGGCCCGCCCCCACAACTGAACTGCTGGCCCGTTCCCGACAATTTTTGCGTAGTTCATCCACGGTCACCGCATTCGGCGCGCGATCAGTCCGCCGCCGACCCGCGAAACACCTGTTGCGCGACGGGAGCACCTCCATGAGCTACAGCCGATATCTGGCGTTGATCATTCATCTGGCGTCGTTCGTTCTCGCCGTCGGGATTTCGGCCGCCCAGGCAGCCACTTTCACCGTCACCCGCAGCGACGATCCGCTGCCGAACGGCTGCATCGTTGGCGACTGCTCGCTGCGCGAGGCAATACTCGCTGCCAATGCCAATGCCGACAGTGATCTGATCCAGGTGCCGAGCGGGACCTTCATGCAGACCCGCGGCACCTTGACCATCAGCAACTCGGTCCAGTTGCGCGGGTCGACGACGACACCGACCCTGATCGATGGTGATGGCGTGCAAGCGCTGTTCGATGTCACCGGCACGCCCACGGTGCTGTTCGCCAACCTGTCGCTGAAGGCGGACGGGGCGCACGCGCTGGACCTCTCGCGCAACGCCTTTACCACGCTGGATCAAGTCACGATCGGTAGCCCCGACAGCCAGATCTGGGTCGATGTCAGCGCCAAGTTCCGGGCCCAGTTCGCCGCGAGTCGGGTTGTTCGGATTGTCGGGCGCAATGTACAAGCCGTTGGTCGGCGTCGGCGCGGACTGGGTCTCGCCGTCAGCGCCGACCACCATGATGCGACCGAAGGCGGACAGCGATTCCGAAAACTCGTGACGCGCGGTGGCGAACAGGCTGCGCCCTTCGAAACCCGCGCGTTCGGTATTCAGGTCGCGCAGGCGATAGCCGCACAATTCATTGGCTCCGAAGCGCAAACGGGTGGAACCGGGAAACAGCGGATCGCTGTCGGTTGCCGTCGGGCAACGCGCGTCCGCCCGGAACGGGCCGATGTAATCATCGGTTTCCGGATCGAAACGACGATATGTGCCGGGGTTGCCGTTTTGGTTGAAACCCGCCAGTTCCAGCAGGTAATCGCGATCCTTGCCGAGCAGGATCTCGCGGTCCTGGGCCTCGGCGGCCAGCAGCCAGTGACCGCGGTCATGAGTGCGGCCGTAGACTATGCTGGCGCGATGCGTCTGCCCGCCGTCTTGCTCCGGATACTCGACCTGGAATTCCAGTTCCGGATCGGTGTCGTTGCGGCGGGTGACGAGATTGATCACGCCGCCGATGGCGTCGCTGCCGTAAATGGCCGAAGCGCCATCGCGCAGCACTTCGATGCGGTCGATCGCCGCCAACGGGATGCCGGTCACACTCGCCGACGCGCCGCCGTTGTCGTCGAGCGCCAGATTCGGCAAGCGATGGCCATCGAGCAGGCTCAGCGTGTATTTGCTGCCCAAGCCACGCAGGCTGGGCAAGGACAGATTCGGCGTATCGGCCAGTGGCGCATCGGCCACACTGCCGAAGCTGTTGTAGGGCAGATCGCGAATGGCATCGGCCAGATTGGCCTGGCCGCTGGCAAGCAACTCGTCGCGCTCGATGACGCTGATCGGCAGCGGCCCTTCCACCTGGATGCGCTTGATGTGCGTGCCGGTGACCACGATCGCATCGAACTCGGCGGCCGCGTCGGCCTCCGAGACCTCGTCCGCATCGACCTCCGGGTCGACCACTTCCTCGGCAGGCGCCCGTTCCGCAAACAGCAACCACGCGGACACGCAGGCCGCGCAGGATCCGATTCGCATCATGGCAGTTCTCCGACTTCGATGGCGTTTGCATCTGGTGGGGTCACCAGAGGTTCGAGCGTCGCCGCCAGTAACAGCGGCGAGCTCCATGGAACTCGCGTGGATTCGAACGCCAGACTGGCCAGCGCCTTGTGCGGGTGCGGATTGGCGATGCGCACCGCGTACAACCGCGGTGGCGAGGGCGCCATTCCGCCGAGCAGGCTGAACTGCGCGCCGTGTCCAACATAGGCAACCCGCGACTCGCTTGAGCGGGCGCCGATATCCACGGCAAACCAGGGTTCGATGTCGCGTTTGTAGATCAGATCGGCGCGGGCGCGAGTGCCGTCGCGATAACCGAACTCGATGATCGCGTAGGCCTCGCGCACTTCGTCCTTCAACACCGTCGAGGCCATCACCAGCAGCTCCACCGCGGCAACCTCGGACGTCGCAACGGCGATCCCTTCGATGCGCGAACCCAGTTCGACACTGGGTTCTGCATTGGGCCGGTAGCGCGCCCAGATCGCGCAATGCACCTCGAAATCGACTCCCGACAGGCGCTGCCGCCCCGGCGCCAGCAGGCGGTCGAGGCGTGGATTCTGGTGCAGCGGATTGGGATGCTGGTCGAGCTCGAAATTGCAGTTCGGGCGCAGATCGACGAAGCGCGGATCGAGTTGATCGAGGTGCGCTTCCTGCTGCGACAACACCGCGGAGGCGGCGGGCGGGCCCGGATCGGCCGCGCGCAGCAGACTGCGCAGCCCTGGATCCCGCTCTGCGAAATGAGTCTCGGGCGGATCCTGATCGGAGGGGATCAACAAACCAATCAGCGCCTGCAACTCGGCGATCGGCCGGTGCTCGCGTACCATCTCGATGCGCCATCGACGCCGGTCGCTGTCCTGCATGAGGGCAAGAGTGCCCGACGCGTCCAGCGCGACACCGGAAAACTCGATGACACCGGAGGTCGACTGAATCGGGGGCGTCAGCCAGTTGCCATCCGGCAAGGACAGCCATTGCACACCCTGCTTGATGCCGACGGCCAGGCGGCGCCCATCCTCGCTGAGCGCGATGCCTGGGTAGCCCCGCTCATTCATGCCGGCCAGCTTGATCGTGCGATCGGCGCCCTCGAGGCGGAACAGGCGCGCTTCGTTCTGACCTGGCAACAATGCCGCCAAGGCATTGCCATCCTCGAAGGGCTGCAACGCCCAGGCCCAACTGGGCAGGCGCCAGACGCGCAGTTGCGCGCCATCGCGGGCAGACAATGCATGCATGCGATAGCCATCTTCGCCGCCGGACCCGCTCACCACCCAGAGCGTTCTGCCGTCGACACCGAGCCTCGCGCCACGAACCGGCGTGAAATCGCCGACCTCGGCGAAGCTGCGCGGGGGCCAGCGCGCTTGCAGTTTGGCCGCGTCGAGCAAGGTCAGCGGCCCATTGCGCCACACGATCAATGACTGGCTGTCGTCGGCGTACTGCAGTCGATACGCGGGGTGATCGAGGCGGGCATTGGCCTCCGTCGCGCCGGTTCGGGCATCCAGACTGCGCAAGGCAAGCACCGCACCAGCATCGCTGCGCTCGACCCAGGCCGCGACCAGTCGGTTTCCATCGGGCGCCACCAACAGCGCGCTCGGCGTCGCCGGCAACTGCACCGGAGCAAAGCGCGGCGCGCCGCTGCTGACGTCGCGCACATGCAGTTCGGGGCCGGCGGTGGCGACGAAGAAGCCGCCGAACCGGGGCTCGGCGCTGCCGGGGGCGAGCAATTCGGCGAAGCCGACAGCTTGAGGAAATTCGTGCGCGACGCCGAGCGCTCGCCCGTCGAGGTCGGCGACCTGCACCCGTCCGGCGTCCACCTGCAACATCCGGCGGCCGTCGAAGCGCCGCTGCGCATCGCGCATTTCGCGCAATGGGGTGCGCCCCGGCAACGGCTGACGTTGCCGATGGCGCCACAGCCGCAGCTCACCATCGGATGCACCGAACGCGAACAGCCCACGGGCAATCAACGCGTCATTGGCCGGAGTGATGATCGCCCGCGGGTACGAGGGGCGTTCGAACAGCGCCTGCGCTGGCTGTTCCGGACCCGGCAGATACCAAAGGCGCGAATGCTCCGGCTCTGCGACATAAACTTGCCGGCGCTGCGCGTCGAGCGTCATCGCACCGACGATGTCGTCCTGATTGGCGCTCAGGTGCAAGGGCAGGACCACCGCGGCCGCACTGTTCACATCCCAGACCTGGACACTGCCGTCGACATGACTGGCGCCGAGCCACAGGCCATCCGGACTGAAATGCAGATCCTCGACGGCCGCATTCACGGTCGACGGCAAACGCACTCGAGTCCCGTCGGCGGGGTCGAACAGACTGATCTCGCCGTCGCTGAAGCCGATCGCCAGGCGCTCGCCGACTGGCGCAATACGCCATGCGCGCAGCGCTGCGCCACCGGCGGGCCGGTAGGTCCAGCGCAAACTCATGTCGCGGGCGTCGTGGACTTCGACCGTCGCGCCGGTCTCCCTGACGTTGCCGCGGTGGTAAGCGAACCAGACGCCGCCCGGACCCAGCAGGGTTGGGCCATCCAGCGCAATGTCGTCGCCCAACACCTGCCAGTCGGCGACGCGAACCAGCCGCGCACGCAGACCGCCGCCGTCGCTCGCCGACTGCACGACTACCAACGCGAAGCCGCCGTCCGGGCTGAAATGAGTCACGAACAGACGCGGGAAGAGCTCCGCGGGCGGCTTCCGCAGTTCTCCGCTTTCGATGTCAATCAGGAAGGTGTTCAGCCCGCGCGCCAGCGGTACCGCCAGGTTGTAGGCCTCGGCAATCAGATGACGGCCGTCGCGGGCGAGGGTCAGGCGAACCGCTACGCCCAACACGTCAATGGCAATCGCCCAGCGCAATTCGCCGGTGCTCAGATCGTGCAGGCGCACACCGCTACCATTGCCGGTGGCGACTGCCGCCCAGCGCTCCTCGCGGTCGAGCAACAACTGGGTGATGCGCTCGCCGACGGCAATCGAGTCGATCAGAACGGGTGCCTCGGCGAGCACGCTGCCGATGCGCAATCGGCTGAGTTCAGCCTGCTCGCTGGCACCCGACGATTCCTGCTCGGCGAGGTTTTGCACCAGTTCCGGCAAGGTATCTAGGGTCTTGCGTTGGCGGATCAACTGCGCGGCGTCGTCGACACGCTTCTGCCAGAGCGTCTCGCGCACCTGTGCCGCACCCTGTTCCGCGCGACGCCATTGCACGCTGGTGGCCACCAGTCCGACCACCAGCGCGCTCACCGCAAGCGCCGCTGCAATCGCCACGCGTGGCTCGCGACGCGCCCAGCGACCGGTGCGTTGCCAGGCATTCAACGGGCGCACGCTGACCGCGCGACCCTCCAGGAACCGGCCCAGATCCTCGGCCAGCGCACGCGCATTCAGATAGCGCTGGGCAGGGTCCTTCGACAGGCACTTCAGGCAGATCGCGTCGAGGTCGATCGGGATCTTCGGATTCTGGCTGTGCAGCGACAGCGGCTCCAGGTTGATCACCTTCAACAGCGTGTCGCGTGCCGTCGACGCCTGGAAAGGCGGCTTCCCGCACAGCAACTCGTAGAGGATCGCACCGAGTCCATAGACATCGGTTGCCACGCTCAAACGATGCGATTTGACCTGCGCCTGCTCCGGCGCCATGTAGCTCGGCGTGCCGGAAACTTCTTCGCTATCGTTGCTGAGCGCGTCGTCCAGACGTTTGGCGAGACCGAAATCGGCCACCTGGGGTTCGCCGTGCTCGTCCAGCAGCACGTTGGCCGGTTTCAGGTCGAGGTGCAAAATGCCCAAGCGGTGCGCGTAGTCGAGCGCCTCGGCAATGGTTCGCAGCAGCGAAGCCGCCAGCCTCGGCGGCAGCGCCCCACTGGCCTTGATGCGCTGCGACAGGCTCTCGCCGCGCACCAGCGCCATCGAGAAGAAGTTCAGCTCGGCATGCGTGCCGATCTCGTAGATGGGAACGATGTTCGGGTGCTGCAGCCGCGCAGCGCTTTGCGCCTCGCGGCGAAAGCGCGCAATGAACTCCGGCGAAGCCCAGGGCCCGGCCGCCAGAAGCTTCAGCGCGACCTCGCGGTCGAGCGATGTCTGATGTGCGCGATAGACCACGCCCATCCCGCCCTGCCCCAGTTGTTCGACCAGTTGGTAGTCGCCAAAGTCGCGTTGCTCGGGATCGTTCAGGTCCAGTTCCAGCGATTCCAGCGGCAGGAACGCCAAGTGCTTGCCGCCGGGAGCGACTGCATTCGAGCCACTACCGAACGCCAGAGCCGCGAGGCCGGGAATGGCGGCGGCGGTGACCGGCTGCACCTGAGTCGCTTGCGCGGAAGGCTTCATGACTGGCCCAGCGCCCGCGCCAGTGCGGCGCGTTCGGCGGCCAGGTCCGATTCACTGGCAACCGTCTCGGCCAGTTCCGCGTCGGCCAGTTCGCGAAAACGCTGGCGCAGGCGCTTGAGCGCCAGCACGGTTGCCAGGGGTCGGATACCGAGTTGGCGCGCCAGTTCGTCGAACTGGCCGGGCGCCGGTTCGACGCTGAGATAGGCCTCCATCGCCTCGAACATGACCCGATGCCCGGCCTGTTCGGCCTCCTGGCGCAATCGGTTCAGCGCGCTGCCGAGCACTTCGAGTGCGTAGCTGCGTTGGTAAGTTTGTTCGGGGGTCCGGCCGCTGACCACCTCGCGCAAGTGGCGGCTTTCGAGCTCGGTCCAGGCCTGCGGCTGCTCGAACTCGGCGATCGGTTCGCATTCGCGGGCCAGGCGCCAGTCGCGGTTGAGAAAACGGTTCAACGATGTCAGCAGGAACTCGCGGAAGCGACCTCGCTGTCGCACATCGTCGAGCGATATTCGCTGCTGCAGCAGATCCTCGAAAAAGCCCCGGGTGATGTCCTGCGCAACCTCTGGCGTGTGCCCGCAGCCACGCACATAGCTGTAGACGGGAAACCAGTAGCGCAGGCACAGCTCGATCAACGCCCGTCGCGCCGCTGCCGCGTCCTGCACGCTGGCAGCCGCCACCAATGACCAGCGCGTCGCCGCAAAGCCCTCGCCCGAGGTGGATCGCGCCGAAGCACTGCCTGGATGCATACCGGTCTCCGTGGTTGATCGCGCCAACGTATCTCGGAACATCGTCATTGCGAGCGAAGCGAAGCAATCCAGTGACACTTCTTGGTTTTGCAGCTTTTCGGGTTCAAGCAGAAGAGAGGGTCACTGGATTGCTTCGTCGCTACAGTCCGGTGCGTCGGCATAGCCGCCGCCCGTTCGAACTGGTGCGCCTCATGCGGCGCAAGCCACCAGTTCTCACCCTCGCAATGAAAACGAGAACCGAGGTTCCTGAAGTCTTGTTGCGCAAATCCGAAGAGCGATTACACCGACGGCGTCAGGACGCTGACTCGACCCTCCGCGCAGGCCCCCCCAGCGCGTTCTGCAAGGCGCTGACCTCCTGCTCCAGATGTTCCGCTTCGGCCACGGTGTCGGCCAGCTCCTCGCGCACCAGTTCGCGCAGGCGCTGGCGCAGGCGATGGATCGCCACCGCGAGCGTGTTGCGCCGCAGCCCCAGGCTAACCGCCAACCGGGCGTAGTCGTCGGCTTCCGGCGACTCCAGCAGAAAGCCGCGCAGGGCGCGGAACAACTCCAGCTTGTTCGCGGCGGCAGCTTCCTCCTGCAGTCGCTGGATTGCCTGTCGGACGACGACAGCCGCCCAGCCGCGTTCGAACGCCGCGTCGGGGGTGTCCGGGTCGATAGCCACTGCGCCGAACTCTTCTTCACTTTCGAGCGAGTAGGTCGCGCGCCCGCCACCGCGCTTGATCGTCTGCGCCTGCACCGACTGCTTGATGAGGAAACGCTTCAACGTGATCAGCAGGAACACACGAAAGCGACCGCGCTGAGGGTCGGCGGCGTCATGCGTTCGGTTCAACAGCAGTTGCTCGAAGAAGGCCTGGGTGAGGTCTTCTGCTTGCGCATCGCCGCCGCTGAACCGGCGCACATAGGCAAGCACCGGAGGCCGATAGACGCGACACAGCTCATCCAGCGCGCGGGCCGATTCGCCTGAAGTACCCCGGGCATCCAGCACCAGACTCCATCGCGTGGTGTGAAACCGGCTCATCGGCTTCCTTCCCGGCAGGCGGCGCCGCGATGGTAGCACCTGCGCTTCGTGCGCCGATCGGCGTCTGGCAGACTCTGCAAAAAAGGCAGACCATGCACTCCTATCCCGCTCATCACAGCTTGCGTGAGTTGATCGACGACTGGCGCTCGCGGCCGCGTCCGGTGGTGGTCGCGCTGGTGCTGGCGACATCGGGCTCGAGCTACCGCAAGCCGGGCGCGCTGGCGCTGATCGACGCCGACGGGCTCGCGATCGGCTGCATCAGCGGCGGCTGCCTGGAAGCGGATCTGGTCGCCAGCGCCCTGCCCCTGCTCGGCGGTGGCGCGTGCCTGCGCAAGAGCTTCGATACCCGCGGCGACGACGATCGCTGGTTCGGTTCGCAGAGCGGCTGCCGCGGCGAGGTCGAGGTGCTGCTGTGGGCGTCCACCGGCAGCGCGCACGTGCTGTTGGAGACGCTGGTGCTGGCCGACGACGCGCATGCATCGACCCTTGTCGATGCACGCGATCCACTGGCAGCACCGCGGGTCGGCCTGGGTGCGCCGGTCGATGGCGGACATTGCCTGGCGATCGCCCCACCGCCGCGCCTGCTGCTGCTCGGCGCAGGCCCCGAGGCGCCGGCGCTGATCGCGATGCTGCGAACGCTCGGCTGGCGCATCGACGTGGTCGAACACCGCGAGCGTTATCTGGCCGGAGATCGACTCGGCCAGGCCGATCTCGTGATTGCCGCGCGCCCAGCCACGGCGCTTGCCGAGGGCCTGCCGCTGGCGCACTTCGACGCCGCGTTGTGCGCAACGCACCTGTTCGACGAAGACCGTGACTGCCTGCAGGTGCTCGCCGACAGCGCGATCCCGCTGCTCGGTTTGCTCGGGCCGCCGGCCCGGCGCGATGAGTTGCTCGCCGAACTGGGACCCGAATGCAGCGCCAGGCTGGATGGACGCCTCGAAGGCCCGATCGGACTGATGCTTGGCGCGCATGGACCGGCCGCCGTGGCGTTGTCGATCGCCGCGCGCCTGACGCAGCGCTTCGGCCATGTCTGAGCCGACGCATGCCGCGCTGCTGCTCGCCGCCGGCGCCTCGCGTCGGCTCGGAGTCTCGAAGCAACTCTTGTCGATCGACGGCGTGCCGTTGATCCGCCGCGCGGCCGAAGTGGCGCTGGCGACGCGCCCGCGGCTCTTGCGGGTCGCACTCGGCGCCGAGGTCGATGGCTGTCGCGCTGCGCTGACGGGATTACCGATCGAGGTGCACGTCGCCGCCGACTGGGTCGACGGCATGGGCGCCTCACTGGCATCGGCGGTGCGCGCGCTGCCTGACGAATTCGACGGGCTGCTGGTGTTCGGCGTCGACCAGCCTGCGCTGGATGCCGCACACCTCAATGCCCTGGTCGAGCGCTGGCGCGCCGATCCTACCCAAGTCGTCGCCAGCGGCTACGCCGGCGTGGCCGGAACGCCGGCGCTGTTCCCGGCCAGCTGGCGATCGCGCCTTGCCACGCTGTCGGGCGATGAGGGCGCGCGCCAGCTGCTGCGCGACGGCGTCAACCCGCCGCGCATCGTTCACGCGCCGCAGCTTGCGCACGACATCGATGACGCGCAGGATTTCGCAGCTTGGCGCGACGCCCGATCCAGCCCCGGAGAACCTCGATGAAACTCAACATCAATGGCCGCGACCACGAGGTCGACGCGCCGGACGATATGCCGCTGTTGTGGGTGTTGCGCGATCTGGTCGGTCTGACCGGCACCAAGTACGGCTGCGGCGTGGCCCAGTGCGGCAGTTGCACCGTGCAGCTCGATGGCGTCCCCATGCGCTCGTGCTCGCTGCCGGTGGTCGGGGTTGCCGGACGCAAGATCGTCACCATCGAAGGCCTCGCCGATGGCGACACCCTGCACGCGGTGCAGCAGGCCTGGCTCGATCTCGACGTGGTCCAATGCGGTTATTGCCAGTCCGGCCAGATCATGAGCGCCGCGGCACTGCTGGCCAGCAATGCCAAACCCAGCGATGCCGACATCGACACCGCGATGGCCGGCAACCTGTGCCGCTGCGCCACCTACCCGCGCATCCGTGCGGCGATCCATGCCGCCGCGGCGAAACTCGGCGAAGGGAGTGCGCAGTCATGAGCAGCGATATCGTCAATCTCTCGCGCCGCCGTTTCATCGCTGGCAGCGCCACCCTGGGCGGCGCGCTGGTGCTCGGCTTCCATCTCGATCCGCGCTCGCGGGCGCAGGCTGCCCCCGAAGCAGCGCCGAGCGTGCAGCTCAACGCTTTCCTGACCATCGCCGCCGACGGCGCGATCACCGTCTACGTGAAGCATTCGGAAATGGGCCAGGGCGTGCTGACCTCGATCCCGATGATCATCGCCGAGGAACTGGATGCTGACTGGAGCCGCGTCACGGCCCTCCCCGGCGACGCCCGCCCGGAGTTCGCGCACGCGCAATGGGGCATCCAGGCCACCGGCGGCAGCACCAGCACCTACACGTCCTTCGAGCAGATGCGCAAGGTCGGCGCCACGGCGCGGGCGATGTTGCTGCAGGCCGCGGCCGCACGCAGCAAACTCGATGCCAAGGACTTGCGCACTGAAGGTGGCGCGGTGATCGGGCCCGAGACGGGCCAGCGCTGGACCTATGGCGAACTGGCTGGCGATGCCGCCAAGCTGACGCCGCCGACCGACATCGCGCTGAAAGAGCGCAAAGACTTCAAACTGATCGGCAAGCGCCAGCATCGGCTCGATGGCCGCGCCAAGGTCACTGGTTCGGCGGGATTCGGCATCGACGTACGCGTGCCCGGAATGCTCTACGCACGCGTGCTGCACGCACCGGTGTTCGGCGCCACGCTGAAGTCGTTCGACGACAAACGCGCAACGGCGATCAAGGGCGTCCGCCATGTGGTGCAGATTCACTCTGGAGTCGCCGTGGTCGGCGATCACTGGTGGGCCGCGAAACAGGGCGTCGACGCGATCGATGCGCAGTGGGAGCTCGGCGATCACGCGAGTTTCTCCAGCGAATCGCAACGCCAGGAGATGGGCAAATTGCTGAAGGGCGATGGCGCCAGTGCCAAGGCGGTCGGCGACGTTGCAGCCGCTATGGCCGAGGCGAAAGACCCGATTGAAGCCGAGTACGACTTCCCTTACCTGTCGCACGCGCCGATGGAGCCGATGAACGCCACCGCCGAGGTGCGCGAAGACGGTGTCACCGTGTGGGCACCCACGCAGTTCCAGACTTTCGATCAGATGGCCGCGGCCAGGGTTGCCGGCGTGACGCCGGACAAGGTGGTGCTGCACACCACCCTGCTCGGCGGCGGCTTCGGACGGCGCGCGACGCCGAGCTCGGATTTCGTCAGCGAAGCAGTGGCCATCGCCAAGGCGGTCAAGGCGCCGGTGCAACTGCTGTGGGCGCGCGAGGACGACATCAAGGGCGGCTACTATCGACCGCGCACGCGGGTGACGGCCAAGCTCGCGCTGGATGCCGACAAGCGCCCGGCGGCGCTGCGTGTCAAGATCGCCAACCAGTCGATCATGCTCGGCACGCCATTCGCCCCTGATCTCAAGGAGGGCGGCGTTGATCCCAGCCAGGTGGAAGGACTCGACAACTGGCCGTATGCGGTCCCGAACCTGTCGGTCAGCTACCACATGGCCAAGGCGGCGGTGCCGGTACTGTGGTGGCGTTCGGTCGGTCACAGCTTCAGCGCCTACGTCAAGGAAACGCTGATCGATGAGGCGGCAGTGGCGGCGGGAGTCGACCCGATCGACTACCGGATTGAACTGCTGAAAGCGCATCCGCGCGAAGTTGCGCTGCTGCAGAAGCTGAAGGAAGTCTCGAACTGGGGCAAGGCTACCGAGGGCCGCCACCAGGGCGTGGCGATCCACGAGTCTTTCGGCTCGCTGGTCGGGCACGTCGTCGAGATCTCGCTCACCGGCGGCGAGCTGAAGATGCACAAGCTCACGTCGGTGGTCGACTGCGGCAGCGTGGTCAATCCGGACACGGTCAAGGCGCAGATCATGGGCGGCGGCCTGATGGGGCTTTCGGCTGCACTGGGCGAGGCGATCACCTTCAAGGACGGCAAGGTGGTGCAGTCGAACTTCACCGACTACCCAATACTGAGCATCGCCAAGGCGCCGGCGGTCGAGGTGCACATCCTCGAGAGCGGCGCCAAGATGGGTGGCGTCGGCGAACCCGGCACACCGCCGGCGGCACCCGCATTGGCCAATGCCATCGCCGCCGCCAGCGGCAAGCGCTTGCGCGATCTGCCGCTGGATCTGGCGTCGTTGAAGGCTTGAGGGCAGGCGCAGAAACCGTGGGAGCGACCTTGCGGCATGCGGGGCGAGAGTGGATATTCGCCCCGAATCCGTCAGTTTGGAATTCGTTGCAATGTCATTTCCTGTGGCCTGGGCGCGGCTCGTCGCTTTGCTGTGCTTGCTCGTGGGGTTGCCGAGCGTCGACGCGGCAGCGCCGGCACCGGCCGCAGCACCCGCCTTGCCGACGATCACCGAGATCAGCCCAGTGCCCAGCTTCGTCAAGCGCGCGAAACTGCCGCGAAAGTGGCCTGGGAAATTCGCCTCCGAAGATGGTTTGAGCTGGCGCTACTGGCTGATCGATACGCAGATCGATCAGCACTCGGCGCGGCCGACCGCCTATTTCGATATTGCCTTCGAGCCGGTGACCGCCGAACGCCTGGGCGATGCGGGTCGCTACGAAATCAGCTTCCGCGACGAGTTCCAGACGCTCCGTCTGCATCACATGGCCGTGCGCCGGGACGGCCACTGGTTGGATCGATTTCGCCCCGACGCGATACAGATGACGCGCCGGCAAGCCGAATTCGAATCAGATTTTCGCGACGACCGCGTGTCGGCATTGCTGGTGATCGACGATGTGAGGGTGGGCGACGTGGTGCGCATCGCCTACAGTGTGAGCGGGAGGAATCCGGTGCTGGCCGGACAGATTCACTACGAGTTTTCGTTCGCCTCGGGTTTTCCGATTCTGGCGCGCAGGGCGCGCGTGCTGTTTCCCACCGAAGCAACCATCGACGCGCGCGCTTTTCAGAACCCGCCTCAGGCGCAGCAGCGGGCGACCCCTCAGGCCCTGGAGTGGCACGTCAGCGCGGAGAATGTGCCCGCGCAGTTCGAGGAACTCGACCTGCCCGGCTGGTACATCGATCGTCCGACCTGGATCGTCTCGCGAGCGATGCCTTGGTCCGGCGTGATCGAATGGGCGCTGCCCATGTATCCGCGCGGTGAGGCCGTTCCGGCGGAGTTGCAAGCCGAACTGGAAGCCAAGCGCTCCCTTCCGCAGGCAGCTCGGGCAGCCTGGGCGCTACAGCGAGTCCAGGAGGATGTACGCTATTTCGCCACCATTCTCGGTGACAGCTCGCATCGACCGAGTGTGCCGGCGACCACGTGGGAACGTCGCTACGGCGACTGCAAAGACAAGGCACACCTGCTGAGTACCCTTTTGCGTGCGCTCGACATCGACGCCACACCGGCGCTGGTGTCGACGACCAGCGGACGCAATCTGGATCGCATGCCACCCAGCGCAACAGGATTCGACCACGTCATAGTGACCGCGGTGATCGATGGCGAGCGTCTGTGGCTGGACCCAACCCTGACCTGGCAACGCGGCGACATCGCGCATCGGCGTGCCGGCGTGGTCGGTTTTGCACTGATCATCGCCGACGACCAGACCCAGCTCACGCCGTTGCCCGAACCCGAGGCCGCCGACTATCAGGTTCGCGTGCGCGAGCACTATCAGGTCCCCGACCCCAACGCCAATGCCGTCGCGTTGTCGGTCGAGACGCTGCGTGCCGGACGTGCCGCCAACCAGTTTCGTCAGACGCTGGCCGGCAGCAGTGCGCAGGAATTGCAGCGCGGCTACACCGAGTACTACCGCAAACATTTTGGCAAGGTACGCATGGCGCAACCCCTGCGCATCGAGGATGACCCCGAGCGCAACGAGATTCGCATCGTCGAAGCCTATGAGCTCGACGATCCGTGGACCGTCGGTGAGTTGCAGAGCCTGATCACGCCGACCGCCGCGGAAGTCGCGAGCCAGTTGGCAGCGCCCGAACAGACTGATCGCGTCGGACCGTTCCTGGCGGCCGCGCCGGTTCGCATCGAATACCAGGCCCGCCTGACATTGCCGGAATCCTGGCGGGCGGACGCCACGGCACTCGATGAGAAGGTTCACTCCCCGGCATTCGCCTGGGAATCGCGGCGCCAACCGGGTGAACGCGAATTGTTGCTCGACCATCGCTTTTCGGGCGAACGCACCGTGCTGGAAGCGGACCAGGTCGACACGCACGTTCGCGCGGTACGGCGTGCCGAGGAACTCAGCCGCCAGGGATTTCGCGTGGTCCCGCCGGCACAGCAGCGCACCAGCGACCGCGATGCGCGGCTGCGCGCCATTCTCAAGAGTGCGCGCCAGCGCGCCGCAGGGGCAGACGATGAAAATTAGCGCCGGATTGATCTGTGGGCTGCTTGGCCTGGGCTGGGTGCCAGGCTCCGGAGCCCTCGCCGCGACACCGGATGTGCCGTCAGCCCGATTGACCTCGCCGTACGGAATTCCGGGCGAAGTGCCAACCGAGGATGTCTGGACGCGCTTCCTTGGTGCGTCGGACCTGAAGAAAGCCGGCGCGGCGATGCTGGTCACCAACGAATTGTTCGATGCGCAGGGCAACCTCGATCCGGCCGCCTGCAAGGCACAGGCGCAGGCGGTGCGCGATGCCCTGGCAGAGATCCCGGTCAGTACCGGACTCTGGCTGTACGGCGGTCGCTGCGCCGAACTCAGCGGGGACACGGTTCTCGCCGCACAATCCGAGGACGTGCTCGCGGCGCTGCTCGAGTACGCGATGAAGGAACGCAAGTTCGCACGTTTCGCCCGACCCATCCGCGTGCTCGGTGAGAACGACGTCTACGCCATCCTCGACCTGACCGGCGAAAAGCTGCTGTTCCAGTTCTACGAGGTCCCGGTCACGGGCCGTTACATGCGCCTGATGGTGATGCTGTACGACGAGGAGGAAAAGCGCGAATCCACGCTGTACTTCGACTTTCTCGACACCTTCGTGCAACTGGCGCGCGACCAAAGCGAATTCGCCTATCCGGAAGGCCGCCGACTTTTTGCTCAATCCCTGCTTGAAAGCATGAAAGGCAGTGCGCCCGCGGACGTCGCACGCGAAGTCTGGAGCGCGCTGCGAATGCCGGAAGCCGCCGCACGCGCCAGCCAGCTGACCGAGCTCGGCAAGAAGGACGGCGACTACAAGCTTTGGGTCGGTCTGATGTGCACCATGATCGAGCCGCTCGGGTGTGCGGCGCCGGGCGTCGACATGCTGCTGCCCTATGCCGAGGCCCGGTACGGCGATGCCTATGTCGCACTTGCGGCTGCCTATGCCGAAGGCCGCGGCGTCGACCGAGACGAGTCGGCCGCCCGCGACATGTTGCGCGCCGCAAACGAAGAACTGGGTTCACCGCGCGCCGAACTTGGTCTCCAGGTGATGCTGAGAACCCTGACCGGCGAGACGCGGCTGCACCCGTTGGTCGAAGATGCGCTGCGCGCCGCGGCAACGGCCGGCGACCCTCTCGCCAGTCTGATCGTCGCGCTGGCCCAAGGCGATTGGGACAAAGGCGTGCCGGCCGAGGCGCTGCCTTTGCTCGAGCGCGCATCCCGTGCGGGGATTGCAAACGCCACCGGACTGATCGGTCGCCATCATTTCGAATCGGGGTCAACTGACGAGGGCATCCGACTGCTCGAACAGGCTGCCGCGGACGGCGACAGCGCTGCGGCCAGCGTGGCCGGCATCGCCTTTGCTCTCGGCGACAAGGTTGAACGCGATACCGAACGGGCGCTGCGCTTGCTGAACATGGCAGCGCAGGACGGGGACAAGCCCGCCATGCGCATGTTGGGCGCGGTGTATCAACGCATGGGTGGCGTCGACAACCAGCTACGCAGCGACCGTTGGCTCAGCAATGCCACGCTGCTTGGCGACCTGACGGCGGCGCACCAACTGGCCAAGTTCCTGTCCAGCGAACCCGAAGGTGCGCGCGACCCACGCAAGCGCGCTCTGCAATTGTTCAATGCGCTGATCGAGGAACACGATTCGGTGACCGCGCGGGTCGATCTGGCAGTGTGGTATCTGACGGCAAAGAACGAAGTGCGCGCCCCGGAGAAGGCCGAGCCCCTGCTGCGCGTCGCTGCCGACCGCGGCAACCAGGAGGCGCGCACGCTCTATGTGGTGTACGCGCTGCAGGGTCGCCTTCCTGGGGCGGATCTCAAGCAGAGCCGCATCTGGCTGGAGGATGGCCTGACTGGCTCGGATGCGACGACTGCCGTCGGCTATGCAAGCGCGTTGATGTATGCGCTGCCGGAATTTCGTGATGTGCCGCGGGCACTCGCGACGCTGACGCGCTGGTGGGAGAAGGACCACAATCCGCGCGCACTCAACGAACTGGCCTGGGCGCGTTGTACCAGCCCCGCCGCAGACATCTTCAGTGCCGAGGAGTCGGCCAGGCTGGGGCCGGCATTGGCGGCGCTCGACGACACCAAGGACTACCCGGCCTGGCTCGATACCGTGGCCGCCTGTCACGCCGCTGCAGGCGATTTCGCCGATGCCGTCGACGTGCAGAAGGGCGCATTGGCGACGATCGAGAAGGTACTTGGCGTCGACCACCCGATGGCCCACGGCATGCGCAAGCGCCTGACGAGCTACGAGGCGGGCGAACGCATCAGCGAAAAGCCGTTTCCCGATGCGGAAGTTCAGTGAAGTCGTGTCCGATTGCAGACCTTGTGTCGCGAGACCTGGCATCAGGAGCTCGCGGGACAAGCCCGCTCCCACAGACCGCCTAACCCGCGATGAACCCCAGATCCGCGCTCGGGTAGAGCCCCAGCGCCGGGAAGATGTCCGCCAACCCGGCATTGTCGACGCCGAACCAGCGCGCCAGAGTGGCCGCGTACGGGTCGACGCCGGTGGTCGGGATGATCTGGCCGTAACCGGCGTCGTCCGGGTTGCCGTTCTGCAACAGGGATGGCATCGACCCGTAGAAACGTCCGCCGCGCACCGCGCCGCCCATGACGAAGTGGTGCCCGCCCCAACCGTGGTCGGTGCCGTCGCCATTGGTCGACAGCGTGCGCCCGAAGTCCGACGCGGTGAAGGTGGTCACCTGCGAAGCGATGCCCATCTGCACGGTCGCCTGGTGGAAGGCATGCATCGCCTGCGACAGCGTGGCCAGTATTCCGCTGTGCGTCAGCAGTTGATCATCATGGGTGTCGAAACCGCCCAGGCTGACATAGAAGATCTGCCGTCGCATGTTCAGGCCGGTCGGACCGCGCACATTGATCAAATTGGCCACCTGGCGCAATTGGGCGCCGAGCGAGTTGTTCGGGAACGGCGTGGTCCAGGTCGGCAGCGGATTCAGCGCTGCCTGCAGCATCTGATAGGTCGCGATCGAGCGTCGCGTGGCGCGTGCATAGGCGCGTTCGAACATGTGCGCCTGCACGCCATCGGCGATCAACGCATTGAACGTCTGCGCGCCGAGTTGGTTCTGATAGGTGCCGAGGTAATCGATGGTCTCCACCCCGTTGGCGCTCATCACGTACTGGTCGATGCTGGCGCCACGCTGGAACAGGCTCTGGCTCGACAGCGACATGGTCATCGGCAGTTGCTGGTTGGGATTGCCATCGAACAGCAAGTCGGCGATGCGGCCGCCCCAGCCGTTGGCGTTGGCGTCGTCCGGACGCGAGGTCTGCCAGAAGTTCGCTTGATCGTCGTGCGAAAAAAGCTGCGGCGGCGCTGGATGACTGCCGTTCTGGTACTGCGCCTGGGTGATCGGCCCCAGCAGCGGCCCGACATTGGCGACGATCGCAGCGTGCTGATTGTTGAAAAGGGCGCGCAGCTCAGGCATCGACGGATGCAAGCCGTAACTGGCGCCATCGCTCGGCGGACCGCCGGGTAATCCTGGCTGCACGGGCTGCGGCGTCAATGCCAATGCCGCAACCGCTGCCTGGTTGATCGCCATCGCGGGCCGCGTGGCCTGATAGATACCGTAATGCGTGGCGTCAAAGGGGACGATGGTGTTGAAGCTGTCGTTGCCGCCGTTGAGGAATATGCATACCAGTGCCTTGTAGTCGGGGAAAATCCCGCCATTGCCGGCCTTGGCGGCTGCCGCCATCAGTTGCAGATTGCCGAGCGCGCTGAACAGCGTGGCGCCACCGAGTGCGCTGTGGATCGAGCGACGCAGGAACTCGCGACGATTGAAGTTCATGTTCGCGCCCTACTTCTGGATGTTGAATTCGGGGGAGTTGACGATCAGGTAGAGCGCCTGCTGCACCCGCCACAACGGCACATCCTGCGGCGCGCCGGAGGGCTGCCCGGGAATGTTGTCCGGTGGCGTGCCATTCAGCCGCGTGATCAGGAGATTGCGCATGAACGGCGTCATCCGACCGGACATCATCACCAGGTTCAGATGGTCGATCAGTGCCGGCGGATCCGCCGCCAGCAGCTTCAGCGCGCTGTAATCGAACAGCGTCTCCTCGGGTACCGGCGCGCCATTTTCCCAGACCACGCTGTAACGGCTGCCGACGTAGAACAGCATGATGCGCCAGCCGAGGTAATTGGGCGCCGTCACCAGTTGCGTGTCGGTGGCGATCTGGAATTCGGGCGAAACCAGGCCGGCGTCGCGGATCTCCCCCGGCTGCGCGAAGTCGGGCTTGAAGAAGTTGAACACCGAGGGCGCGCTCAACGGCAACTGGCCGAACTCGTCGCGCACATGCGACCAGCGAAACACGCGACCGTTGATCGAGATGCCCGGCGCCACGCGCCATAGCAGCGCCAGCTTGGTGATCGGCTCGCGCAGCTTGCCGAAGGTCGTTGGCACGCCCTCATGGCCGTGGCGCGCCTCCTCGTCCAGCAGGATCGCGCGGACCACCGCCTTCAAGTCGCCGCGCACGCCCTGCCCGTTGTTGTTGAACACGGTCGCGACTCGCGCGACGTAGGCTGGCGAGGGGTTGCTGGTGACCAGCCTCTGGATCAACTGCTCGCCGATGAATGGGCCGACGTTCGGGTGGTTGAAGATGTTGTCGAGCGCGGCGTCGAGTTCCTGCGTGGCGTTTCCGCCCGCGATCAGCAACCCGTTCGGCAGGGCGACGCCCGGGTACACCAGCAACTGCTTGTTCGTGGTGTTGTCGTGGAAGGCCTCGACCGGCGCCATTGGCGAGGTCCACTCCTCCTCGTAGGGATTGCCCGGCGCGCAGTCCGAATACTGCGCGACCGTGCAATTGATGAAATTCCAGCCGGTGAACACGTGGGCGAAACCGCGCACGTGATCCTGGCCGTAAGTCGGCACGCGATTGCCGCCGACCAAAACCGGCGTACCGTCGAGATTCAGCTGATCGAGGCCGATCGAAAACAGTTGGAGGATCTCGCGCGCGTAGTTCTCGTCAGGCCGGATGTTCAGCACCGGATCGTTCTTGCGATTGCCGAGCATGCTCAGGAATCGACCCATCGCCGGATGCAGCGTCACGTCTTCCAGCAAGGTGCGGAAATTGCCGAAGGCGTTGCGCGCCAACGTGTCGTGGTAATCCGCCAGCGCCCACGGCTGGAACAGCAGCGCGGCGTTCTTGTCGGAGACCACCATGATTTCCGACAGCGCAAAAGCCACGCGCTGGCGCAACTGGTCGTTGTGCGTCAGCAACGGGTTGCTCGGGTTGTACAACTGCGAGGCATGGATGAACCAGGCTTCCTGGCGCTGCGATTGGTAGACCCCCTGCTGCAGGGTCAGGCGAATCCAGTCCAGGTAGGCCTTCTGCAGTGAGGTCGGCGCGGCAAACTGCTCATCCAGCCAGGCCTGATAGCCCAGTTGCCGCAGTCGTGCGATGTCCTGCAGGCGCGGCCCAAAGGTTGCTTGGTCGAGGAAACGCGCCGCGGACTTGTCGTTGAGTTCCTCGAAGCCGTCGGCGAACAGCGACTGCGAGGATGCGCCAAGCGGCAGCAGCAGACAGAACAACATCGCCGGCAACCGGTGCCAGAGATTTGCGAAATGGCGGGAGATGCTCACACAGGGTCTCCACGGCGGATTCATTGGGCAGCACAAGCTGATTTACGTTAGGCGCGAAGTGTGACGGATCGTTCGTCTTCACGCCATGTCTACGCTGCCAGCAATGGCGGCCACGAATCTTGAACCACGTCGCAACGTTGATGTCGGGGACACCGATGTCGGTGACGCCACACGAAACATCCGTTCACGGCGGGCGGCGCGAAACAACCCGCCGGTCTCGGCGACCCTTCAAATGACGTCCCTGACCGGTCAACCGAGTCAACGCGTCACATATCTGGATTGCCCCAGCATGTCGCGGGTGACCAACACGACTCCGTTGGCGATCACGTGGAAACGCTCCGCGTCGTGCACCGGATCCACGCCGATGTGCATGCCGTCGGGAATGCGGCAGCCCTTGTCGAGTACGGCTCGGCGGATGCGGCAACCACGCCCGACGGTCACATTGGTCAGCAGCACCGACTCGTCAATCTCGGTGTCCATTTCGACACGCACATTCGAAAACAACACAGAGCGGCGTACCGTGGCGCCGATCACCAGGCAGCCGCCGGACACCATCGAGTCAAGCGCCGTCCCCGGCTTTCCGTCATGCGCGGCAAACTTCGCTGGCGGCAACTGCTCCTGGTAGGTCCAGATCGGCCAGTCGGCATCGTACAGATTCAACTCGGGCAGCGGATCCAGCAACTCCAGGTTGGCCTTCCAGAAGGCCTCGACCGTACCAACGTCACGCCAGTATCCCTGGTGACTTGCGTCCAGCCGATCGCGAAACGAATACGCCAGCGCCGAATGGGTGTGAATCGCCTTGGGGATGATGTCCTTGCCGAAATCGTGACTGGAGCTCTTGTCGGCAGCGTCGCTGAGCAGTTGGTCGATCAGGAACTGGGTGTTGAACACGTAGATGCCCATCGACGCCAACGCCACGTCATCGCGACCCGGAATCGGCTCCGGCGACGCCGGCTTCTCGGTGAACTTGCGGATGCGCATGTTCTCGTCGACCTGCATCACACCGAAGGCACTGGCCTCCGAGATCGGAACTTCGATGCAGCCGACGGTGAAGTCGGCGTCGCGCTGCACGTGATCGGCCAGCATCGCGCCGTAGTCCATCTTGTAGATGTGGTCGCCCGCCAGCACCAGGATGTAGCGAGGCCCGTGCGACAACAGGATGTCGATGTTCTGGAACACGGCATCCGCAGTCCCGGAGTACCAGGAGGTTTCGTCGACACGCTGCTGCGCCGGAAACAGTTCGACGAACTCGTTGAACTCGCCGCGCAGGAAGCCCCATCCCATCTGGATGTGACGGATCAATGAGTGCGATTTGTACTGCGTCAACACGGCGATGCGGCGGACGCCCGAATTGATGCAGTTCGACAACGGGAAATCGATGATGCGGAACTTGCCGCCGAAGGGCACCGCCGGTTTCGCGCGCCAGTCGGTCAGTGAACTCAGTCGAGTTCCACGCCCGCCGGCAAGCACCAGGGCAAGCGTGTCCTTGGTCAGTCGGCTGACGAATCGCAGATCCTGCGGCTCGGGCATCGGCGCTTACTCCTGTGGGCGACACCCCCATGCTAAACGACTCGCAATCGAGGACCAGGAGTTTGATCAAGCCTTGCTGCAGAAACTGTTGGCGCTCCGACTTCCGAATCGCCAGCCACGACGTTCTTGATGGCCCCTTGAAACAAAGCGTAAACAACCCACCTCATTCGTCGTCGTCAATCCAAGTGGGGCGCCCGTGCACCGAAGATCGCTGTTGCTGCCCATGATGTTCTGCCTTGCGTTGCCACTGGCAGCAACGGCCAGCGAAGCACCGCGAGCCGACGCCGAGATCAAGGCGGCGGTGGAACTGATTCGCGACAACTCGCAGGGGCACAGGATGATCCTGCTCGGCGAGAAACACGCCACGGCCGAAATCCCCCGACTGGTCGCCGCACTGGTCGCCGAGTTGTCGCACAGCCAGCCGGTGGTGCTGGCGCTCGAGATCCCGCGCAGCGAACAGGCCGCAATGCAAAACTACCTCGCTTCCGACGGCGGCAGCGACGCGCGTGCGGCGCTGCGATCCGGGGCCTTCTGGCAGGTGCAGGGAACTCGGCACGACGGCCGTCGCAACGAGGACGTGCTCGACATGATCGAGCAAATGCGCCAGCTCAAAGCAACCCGGCGGGATGTCAGCCTGTTGCCGTTCGACGTCGCGCCGGGCTCTGCCGGCAGCCACCACGCGCGCGACCGGGCAATGGCCGAACACCTGCGCGAGCAGTTCAATGCTGCAGCGCCGGCGCGCTTTCTGGTCGTCACCGGCAACGTCCACGCGATGCTGCGCAAACCGGGCTACGCGCCGCCCGAAATGCAGCAACCGATGGGCGCCTACCTCATCGACCTGGACCCATTTTCGATCAACATCAGCGCATCGTCGGGTCAATTCTGGGGTTGCTCCGGCGGTCAGTGCGCAGCGATGGAATCACGTCCGGCACAGTGGCGCAGCGGGCCAGATCGCGAAGGCGGCGCCTACCACTACCAACTGGTGCTGCCGCAATTCAGCGTGGCGCGCTTGCTCGGGACAACTGCCGCATCGCAACCGAATCCAGCCGCAACAGCGGATAACGATTGAGCGCCTGATCGAAATACGGACTGCGTTCGTAGAAGAAGCGTAACCGCGCTCGGGCGTCTGCAGCGAAGTCCGGATCGGAAAGTCGCTGCTCGAACTCCGCCTTGAGGTCCGCATCCGCGGCCAGCATTTCGCGCGCAATGCGCTCCATGACGCGCGCCTCGGCGTACTCCTTTTCTTCGAAAATGCTGTCGAAGAATCCCCAGCGCAGGAAACTGTCCGGCGCGTCGGGTTCGAGCAGTTGCGCGATCAGGCGCGCGCGCGGCTGGTCCATGGTGATCAGCCAACTGCCTTCGGGCACTGGCATTTCGACCTCTTCCAGGTGCGCGGTCAGTTCGCTGATCAGGTGCCGACCCTCGAATGGCCGCGGCGCCCAGGCAACCTTGCTGAAGCGATAGCGACCCGCCTTGATGCTGGCCACGGCGTCGACACGCTGCATCTGGATGCCATGCAGGCGCAGGCGCTCTGCCACCGCGTTCCACTGCGGCGGCACGAGATACGCCGCCGGGGCCGGCGTTTGCGCCGTGACCGAGACTTCGCGTTGCACCGGCACGCTGAAGGTCTGCGGTTTGCTGCTGTCGTACTGCACCCAGTGGCCCCCGGATACATCGCTCGGCGTGCGCGTGTAGGCGTAACCGAGAAAATCCATCGGCTGGCTGGACTCGGTCAATCCGTATGCCAGCGGCACCATCGTGCCCTCGGCAAAACGCTCGCGTTCGGCCGATGCGACCGCTGACTTGAGTGCCTGCGGCTGGCGTCCGATGGCACGCAACAATTCGCGCAGCAGCGCCTCGTTGACCCGCGTGCGCGTGCGGAAATCCTTGAGCATGTGGGTTTCCAGCAGCAGTCCGGCACGGCCGGCGGCCGCGGCATAACCCACCGAAAAGCGCGCCGACGAGGCGCCCTCGACCAGGCCCGCGCGCAAGTCGTCGTTCTGCTTCAGGCTGACATAAACGGCGACTGGCCAGCCCTGCTGACGCAGCGCCGGCTCGACCTCGCCATCGAAAACCGCGCGCTGCCATTGGGCGAGACTCGGGGCGATGTTCTGCTGAGTTTCGAAAGCCCAGGTCATCGGGTACTGATAGTCGGCGCCATTGGTGTTGTGCATGTCGATCAGCAGGTCCGGCTGCCAGCGCTGCCACAGGCGCAGCCAAGCCTGCATCTCCGGCGCATCGGCCTTGGTGTAGTCGCGGTTGAGGTTCAAGTTCTGCGCAGTCGAACGCCAGCCCATGGCATCCGGACCGTTCTGATTGATCCGGTTGAACGGCGAGAAGCGCTCATGGCCATCGACGTTGAAGATCGGCACCAGCACCAGGATCACCTGCTGCAGCAACGCCGCATCGCGGCCGCCGACGGTCAGCTCGCGCGACAGCGCCATCAGCGCGTCCTTGCCCTCGTTTTCTCCCGGATGGATGCCCGCCTGTATGAAGATGATCGGTTTACCCGACGCGTGCGCCGCCTCCGGCGTGGACTCGCCGCCAGACGCCAGCACCACCACTTTCAGCGCCCTGCCCTGCGGGCTGCGCCCGAAGTCGCTCATCGAAACCTGATCGCTGGCGTCGTCGAGGCGCTGGAACCAGTCCATGGTTTCGGCATAACGCGGCGTACGTCGGTAGTCGCTGGCCTCGGCGGGCGTGATCCATGGCGACTTCGAGGAACTGCCCGGTTCGGTGTCCGCCGCGGCAGAGCTGGCCGCAAAGAGCAGCAGGGCAAGCGCAATCATCGGCGACCAACCTGAAGGGAACAGCCGTCGATATTCGACGAGCGGCGCGCGAATGAACAGGCCTGTCACGCCTCGACGAATTCGAGGAATGCCGCAGCCACTGCTTCCGGTGCTTCAAGCTGCGGATAGTGACCGACGCCCGCGAGTTCGACGACATCGGAGTGCGTCACCAGTTGGCGATAACGCTGCACCAGATGCAGGCCGGAAATCGGGTCTTCGACGCCGTCGATGAGGCGCACCGGTATCGGCGCACGCTGCAGCGCGCCCACCCAGCGCTCGCGGAAGCGCCGACGCTCGGCCATGTAACCGATCAATTCGGGCATGACCCGGCGACCATCGTTATGTTCGATCAGCGCCCACATGGCCAACAGTTCGGCTTCGTCGATGGGCCGTCGGCAGATCTGCCGCATGGACGCCGCGAAACGCGGATAGCGGGTCAGGCGCGCAATCAACGGGCCAATCGGCGACGCCAGCAGTTTCTGGATCAGCCGCGGCTGGTGACTTTCCGGGATCAGGCCGCCGTTGAGCAGACACAGTTGCTGCATGCTGAAACCGGCGCTGCCTTCGATCTGCCGCGCCAGCAGTTCCTGAGCGACCGTGTCGCCATAGTCGTGGGCCAGCACGCGGCAACGATCGACGCCAAAATGCGCGAGTACCGCCTGGGCAAGATCGGCCTGTGCCGCCATCCGGTAATCGCCATTCAGCGGTTTGTCGGACAGCCCGAAGCCCAGCAGGTCGAACGAAATCATGCGGAAACGGCCGCACAGCCGATCTTCGACGCAATGCCAGTCGAGCGACGATGTCGGGAAGCCGTGGATCAACAGCACCGGATCGCCGCTGCCGATGGCGCGCACGAAGATCGAATGACCGCGCCATTCGATCCGACTGCCGCCAGCCGACCATCGATCGATGAGTTGCATCGCCGCTTGAATAGCCGCTTGTCTGCGCTGCCCGAGCTGACTCGCGATTCAGTCGATCAGATCCCTGGGTACATTGCCGCCGTTTGCAGCGACCTTGCGCAACACTGCCTTGTGCAGCCAGACGTTCATCTTCGCCGAGTCGGCCAGCACCTCAGCCGGGCAACCCAACTCACTCGCCATTTCCTTGCGCGCACCGAGGCTGCTGTCGATATCGAGCAGCTTCAACAGATCGACGATCGAGCTCTTCCAGTTGAGCTTCTGCGCGCTGGCCGCCGCCCTTTTCTCAAGCATGTCCATGACATCGACTTCGGCGACCGGCGCTGCCTCGGCCGCGGCCGCCGGCGTGGCGGCCTGCACCGCCCCGACCACCGATCCCAGACCGAGCGTGTTGAAGAGTTTACCCAGGTAGCTCATGGCGACATCCTTTGCAGTTGGCAACGTGGCCGTCCCGAATAGCCCTGAACGGCACAAAGGTCAACACCGGGGCCAGCGTCATCCCGCGCTCCCGCGCATGAACTCCACGATCACCCGTGCGAGATCCTCGGCGCAATCCTCCTGCAGGAAATGACCGCCGCCGACCAGCGTGGTGTGCGCCTGCCCTTGCGCGCCGGGAATCAGGCGCTGCAGTACGGCATCGGCGCCGCGCGTGATTGGGTCGCTGTCGCTGAAGGCAGTCAGGAAGGGCTTTTCGAACTGCATCAGGCGCGCCCACGCGTGGCGGTTTGGTTCTGCTGCCGGATCGTCGGGGCTCGCCGGCACCAGCGCGGGAAACGCTCGCGCTGCGGCCTTGAAGGTCTCGTCGGGGAATGGGGCGTCGTAGGCTGCGACGACGTCGTCGGCAAGTGGCTTGCAGCAACCTTTGGCGACGATCTGCCCGGTCGGGAACACCGGCACGGTCTGCGAAAACTCGCGCCAGGCGAGGAAAGCCTTGCCCGGGTGGCTGTCGCCGGTGGGCAGGAAGGTGTTGGCGGCGACTACGCGAGCGAAGCGCTCCGGCATCTCGGCCACCAGCCGCAGTCCAAGCAGGCCACCCCAGTCCTGGCACACCAGCGTGATCGAACGCAGGTCCAGGGTGCGCACGAACTCGCCCAGCCAGTCGACATGCCGCTGGTAGCTGTAATCCTCGCGCGCGGCGGGTTTGTCGGAGCGCCCGAATCCGATCAGGTCCGGCGCCACCACGCGATGACCCGCTGCCGCAACCGGCGGAATCATGCGCCGATACAGGTACGACCAGCTCGGCTCGCCATGCAGCATCAGCACAGGCGCCGCCGCTGGCGGACCGAAATCGACGTAATGCATGCGCAACGAGATGGCGTCGACGCCGGACGCGATCTGCAGATAGTTCGGGACAAATGGGTAGTCGGGCAGATCGCGGAAGCACTCGTCCGGGGTACGCAGCACCTGCATGGCAACTTCTCCGACGTTGAAATCGACGGGACTACTTGCGCGCCGCAGCGGCCCTGGCCATATCCACCCAGGGGCGCATCGCGCGCGCCGATTCGAGCGCCTCGTCCGGCACCGACCAGTAGCTCATGGTCACTGGCTTGTCCTTGCCCTGGTAGACGAATGGCGCGCTGCCAGCCGCGGCAAAGGTCGATTGCGTCAACTCGTCCACCTTCAGATACAGCCGATCGTCGACGACGATGGCAATGAACAGTTCATCGCAATAGATGCCATGCCCACCGAACATGGCGCGCGAGCGGATCGCACCACGTGGCGCCATCAGTTCCTTGAAGTAATCGAGCATGCCGCGAATCCTGTGCGAATCCGGTTTGCGGAGCATGCCGCCATCGATGCACGGATATTCGCATCGAGCGGCCTGGCCATTCGCGCACGCATGCGGCCCGCGGTCCGCGCATGAACGGGAACCCTCATTCGAAGCCGTCCACGAACAAGCTCACCGCTTCGGCACGAAAGGCCGCAACGATGGCGGCAGTCTGGTTGCCAGCGCGGGCATTGTCGCGTTGATCGACGATGCCGGTAGCGGCACCCATGAACGCCACGTTGGGATTGGAGAAATACGGCCGGCGCGCGCATCCCGCCGCACATCCCGTCGAGTAACTCATCACCGTGCGGTAGCTGCCATCGACGAAGTGCCCATAGGCGTAAGGAAACGCGGCCCCACTGCCGTTGCCGGGGTCGTGCTGGAAGCCCATGTTGTGGCCGTGCTCGTGCGCGTAGGTCAGGTTGCCTACAGCGCAACTGCGCGCCGAGACCTGGTAGGCATTCGGCGCAAAGCCGGCGCCGGGCGGACTGCCCATCAGATAGCCTTGTCCGCAGGAGTTGCTGAACTCGGAGATCATGCCGACCATATCGGCGCCGACCTGGTTACGCCATCCGGCCACCTCGGCATTGCTGCGCAGCCAGCTGAGGTCGGTGGCTGAATTGCCCGAATCCGCGCGCGTGGTGAAACGCACTCCGGCCAGACGCAGACGCGCCTGCATCAGACTGTTCTGGTACGCGGTGTTGGCGCTGTCGACCGCGCTCTGGGCGAACGCCCGCGCCTGCGGCTGCCCACCCAACTGCGCCGTCGACGACGGCGAAACCACGATCAACACATCGATGGTGATCGTGCCGTCGGGAGCGTTCACAGTACGGGTCTCGTCGTGGAACCCGTGCGGCACTTCGTCGGCGCCCCCACACTGCGGAAAACGTTGCGTGTCGATGCGCATCAGCAGCGCACCATCGCGCGTCGGCGTCAACTCGTAGATTCCCTGGTCGACACTCAAGTGAGCCGCCAGATGCTCGCCCACACGCGTCAACGTCACCTGCTGCTCGGGATCGCCATCCACCCAGCCAACCCAGGTGTAGTCGTCGGGCGCGCGCCAATCGCTTGACGCGCGGAACGCGCGCACACGCTGGCCATCAGTCAGCGACAGGTCCAGCGTGGCAGTTTGTGCCTCGAATGCCCCTGGCGCCAGCGCAACTCGCACCGCCTCGATTGCGCCGGGACTCACCAAAGCGGCCCTTGCGGCTTTCGCGGAAGGCAGCAATTGCCAGGGCTCTGCGCCGTGGGCTGCAGGCGCGACCAGCATGGCCAACAAGAAAAGCTTTCGCGCGATCACGCAGGACTCCCGTCGATGACTGAATACCGAACTGCAAGCCTAGCCATGCAAGCCCCGAGGCGCCAGCGGTGTGGGTCGGCTAAACTCGCGGTGGGCAGGCCTTGCGCGGCGCGCAGTTCGCCGCAGCGCAAAGCGGGGCGCAATCGGCGGAGGACCAGATGTCAAAGTCGCGTAAAGGCTGGTTGCTGCGAGCGCTGTTTCTCCCCGGCTTGATGGCAACGCTGAATATCGCTGCGACCGCCGACGACGCGTCCGGTGAACATCCCAAACGACTGCCGCGGCAGTCCACCACCGAGGCTGCAGCGGCGGCGTACGACCCCTCGTGTGCGCCGACTGACGCTGCGCGCGACGCGCTGGAGGAACTGGCGCGTGGCGGCTTCGCCATCGCAGAGCCGGAGACACGCCAGCGGCGGGCGCTGGAGCTTGCTGAATGTCTGGGCGACCCCGACCCGAAGATTCGCGATGGCATCGCCTTCCAGGCACTGCAAACCTGGCTGCGTGGCGACGCGATCGACACAGCGACCAGACTTGCGCTGGCCGAACGACTGCTGCCGATGATCGAAGCCGACGACGATGCGGCAGGCTTTCGGCGACCCTTCGCTGCACTCGCACTCGCCGAAGTCGCCCGCGCCGATCGGCTGTCACCGTCGCTGGCGAACGAGGTACGCCAGCGCATCGTGATTGCGGCTGCGCAGTATCTGGGGAACATCCGCGACTACCGCGGTTACGATGCCAACGACGGATGGCGCCACGCCGTGGCGCACGCCGCCGATCTGATCCTGCAGATTGGGCTACATCCGGCGACCAGCGAATCGGAGACATCCGCGCTGATGGACGCGATCGCGCAGCAGGTCGCGCCTGCCGTGGTCGCCTACGTGCACGGCGAACCGGAACGTCTGGCGCGCGCGGTGTACTTCGTGCGCGGACGTGGCGTCCTCGACGATGCCTTTTGGGACAGCTGGTTCGAACGCATCGGCTCGCTGCTCAAGGATGTCGGCGATGCGAACCCGCAAGCCCTCGACAAGTACCTGGTCCGGCGGCACAACCTGCTTGCATTCCTGCACGCGGTCGCGTTCGCCGCACGCGCCAACCCAGGCCCGGCGAGCGATCGTCTGGCCGAAGTCGTTCACCGGGAACTGCTGCGCGTGCATGCCCAATGACGCCAGAAATCCGCCGCGAAGCGTTGCAAGACGCGCAGCCAGGATCCCGATGCGGCGTTCGCGCCACCGCCGTGGGTCGCCGGATGCAACGAGCGCGGCTCGACAAGGCCAAACCGCTCAACCGTTGATCCCGACCTTGCGTGCGGCGTCGAGCAACTTGTCCTTGCCGCGCTTGTTGCAATGCTCGAGCAGCGCCTGGACGAAATTTTCCATTCCGGCAGGGCGCATGACGGTGTCGCCGGATACGCCGCTGAGGTAACCATCCAGCCACAGGAAGATGGCACCGGCATCCTCTTCGCTGGACGTGGACAGGTCTTGCATGAACTGGGCGCAGGTGACACGACCGAAATCGACATCGCCGGATTGTTTTTGTTTGACCGCCATGGCTGGCATGGCGGCCAGAACGGCGATCCCCAGAACTGCGCCTGCGATCAACTTGTGCATGGTTCCCCCTGGAACGAAGAGTGAGTGGCGAGGGCTCGATGGCCTCGTGCTTGGCAGTCGGTGGATCGGCAACAGGGTCGGGACGGGATGGCGTCGAGCCGGAGGCAAGGTTGCTGCAATCGGTGGCTGGATTCAAGCCGGCAGGATGCGCCGAGTACAGCGATGCAGGGCATCAGCGCCCCGAACCCAGCGGGTGCACGCACGCGTATTTCAGTGCCTGGCGGCCCGCCACCCGCACATCAAGACCTATTCGGGCCGTGGCCTGGACGACACCGGCGCCACGCTGCGTGCCAGGTGCATTACGCGCTCGCCAATCGCGACGCGCAGGGCCGGTTGCGCCTGGGCTCCTGGGCCAGCTACGACGGTGACCCGCTGTTGACGTGGACCGCGCTCCCCATCGCCGATGGCTGGGTGCTGGACGGCGCCGCATTGCGTTGATCGAAACAGCGCGGGGTACGGTTTTACCGTACCCCGAAGCTTCTGGAGGGCCGCCGTCTCGGCGGCCGCTCGGGCGCTTCAGGCGACGCGCCGGGGTGGCATCCTGACCTGCGCGCCAAGTTCGGGCATGAAAGAGCGGCGCCCGGCAACGAAACTCATGGGCCAGCGGCTGTCTGGTCATCGAGGATCGCCCGGATGCGCGCGCGCAGGTCCTGCGCGGTTTTCAACCAGGTTCGGTACATGGTGGTTTCCGTGCTGCGCTCTGCGACCATCGGCAGCCACTCGATGAAGGCGGGACGGGCGAGCATGCGCGCGTGCGCGGCGAGCGCGTCGGCGACTGCGATCCTGGGCGTGTCTTCCGACGTCAGGACGCTGGAGACCTGCTCGTAGGTCACGATGCCGGCGGCGCGCTTCATGTATTCGGTCTGCTTGACTTCGCGAAAGTAGTTCCACTGGGCGACGCCCTGCACCTCGGTGTAGAACTCGGTCAGGTCGAAGATCAGCGGCTGGTCGCGGAAGATGTCCAGATCGCCGGCCGATTTGATCTCCTCGAAGGTGTGCGCGCGGATCACTGGGGAGAAGGTGTATCCGCCCTTGACCAGAGCCAGGATGAAGCGCCCGGGGTCGGCGCTGACGCGCTCGGAGTCGTCCACCGAATCGATCAGCAACCTGCCGAGTTCCTCACGTCCCTGCGAGGTGTTCGCCGCCGTCTCGATCTCGGTGATGCTGCGGTCGAGCTCCGTCGCAATGCGCTCGAGGTAGGTCCGTTCGCGAATGCGCTCGCGCCGCTCCTCGTTCCACTCGGTGATCTGGAAGGCCATCAGGATGCCGGCGACCACCATCAGGAAGTCGAGCAGGACTGCCGTCCATTCCTGCTTGCGGACATGTTCGATGACGCGGCGCAGGATCATGAAGTTTCTCCCGATGCCGTCGACTCGGCGTGGCGATCTTAGCTGGCTCGCCGCGATCGTGGCACGCCCTGATGACGTTGCGGCGGCGCAACTCGGCGAGAATCTTCATCGGCGCCTGGCGTGTCCGATCACCAGAGTGTGTCCGCGCCAAATGTCTGTAGCGCCGGGTCGTTGGTCAGCAACGTGGCGCCCTCGATCAGTGCTTGCGAGGCCAGCATGCGATCGAATGGATCCCGATGCTCCAGCGCGAACCCGCCTGCGAGCAGGGCATGCCGATGGGTCATCGGCAGCAGCACGAAGTGATCGGCGGCCATCAGTTCCTCGAAGACCGACAGCAATCGCTGTACGCCCGAGAGCTTGCCCAGGCGCGCTTTGGTAGAAATCTCCCAGGCGCTCGCGGCGCTGACCAGCACGTCGTTGGCGTGGTGCTGGATGGCGCTGCGCGCCGTCGACGAGAGCCGCGCATCGTCAGCGCACCACCAGAGCAAGGCATGCGTGTCGAGCAGCAGCTTCACTGGCCATTCCAGGCCGCAAGCTCGCCGTCCGGCAGCGCATCGAAGAATCCGGAGTCATCGATTTCCGGAACCCGACCTGGCTTGCGGCCGGCGTCGCTCGGGGCGAGCGGCATCAGGCGCGCGTATGGCTTCCCGGCCTTGGCGAGAATGATTTCCTTGCCCCCATGGGCCTCCTCAAGCAGCTTGGAGAAGTTCGTTTTCGCTTGATGCACGTTGATCATGGTTGCGCTCCGCAGACGACGTCATGATGGACTTAGTCCATTAGTCCAGTCAAATCTGACCCGGCGCCTCCATCAGCGTGACCGCTTCTGCGCTGGTGCGCTTAGGGATTCTTCGCCGCCCAGACTTCGTAAGCCGTCTTCAGCGCCAGGTAGCGCGGGTGCGCGCGCATGGCATCGAGGCCGGGCTGAATGGAGAAGCGCAGGTAGCTGGCCGGGCCGAAGGCGGCGGCGATGGCTTCGAGGTAGTGCAGGGCGCGCTCCGGATCGCCGGCGCGGGCGAAGGCGATGGCGAGCGAGAACTGCAGATCGCGGGCGGCCCAGGCGTCCCTGGGGGCGTTGTCGAGGTAGTCGCGCTCGGCTGCGCGCACGCCGTCGAGGTCGCCAAGCATACCGGGCAGGTCGCAGGGCAGGTACGCGTTGTTGTGCGACCAACCGGCGGGATAGGGATCCGGCCGCGCCTGCATGCGCGCCTGGATCTCGGCCAGCAATTGCCTGGCCTGCTCATGCTGGCCGGTGACCAACAGGCCCTCGGCCCGCGCCAGCGCGTATGCCTCGGGAAAGTCGGTGGGATTGCGGCGATCTTCCGGCCACAGCGCGGGCGACAGCGCCAGCGCGATGCGCGCGGGATCGCGGGTCAGCAGCGCCGCCTCCAGCGGCAATACGTCGAGTTTCGGGTAGGGCCCGTCGATGACCGCCCATGCGCCTTCGGCATCGCCCATTGCCTCGTGAAAAAACATCCGGAAGTCGAGGATATCGGCGCCGAGATCGCGTGCTTTCGCGAAGGCGTCGGCGGCTTGCGCGGCGTGTCCGAGCATGCCGTAAGTTTCGCCAAGGCCGATGAGTGCATCGTCGTTGACGGGATCGATCCCGAGTGCGCGTTGCAGCGCCGCGATCGCATCGTCGAAGCGGCCGTCGCGACGCGCGATGTAGCCGTTCAAGATCCAGGCTTCGACATGGTCGGGCACGCGCTCGAGCACCCGCCGGAGCACGCCGTCGGCACGCGCGTAGTCGAGGTGTCCCCAGTAGTGGTAATAGGCCTCGGCGAGCAGGGTCTCGATCGCCTCCGGTGCCAGTCGCTGCGCCTGTGCCAGGCTCTGCTGCGCCGCGTCGCGCTGCGACTTCGAACCTGCGCCCAACACGAACCAGTGCCCGATCAAATGCGCGCGC
Organism: uncultured Rhodanobacteraceae bacterium; assembly: GCA_937928755.1. Lineage (GTDB taxonomy): Bacteria > Pseudomonadota > Gammaproteobacteria > Xanthomonadales > SZUA-5 > JADKFD01. The sequence continues at coordinate 47,360 of CALEZI010000118.1, forward strand.
GCCTTCATCGCCCAGGCATCGGCGTATCCCGGATCGAGTTCGATCGCACGCTCGAAGTCCCCGATCACCGCCAGCAGTTTTTCGGGCGAGATGCCGGCGGTACTGGCGGCCAGCTTGCCGCGCAGGAACGCTTCGTAGGCTTTCAGATTGGACGTCGATCCGGCCGCCAGCGCGTCGGCCTCGGCGGGACTGAGCACCACCTTCATGGCCTCGGCGATGGCCTTTGCGATGTCGGCCTGGATCGCGAACAGGGTCTCGGTACTGAGTTCGCGATCGTAAGTCTGCGCCCACAGGTGCACGTCGCTGGCACCATCGATCAACTGCACGGTGATGCGCACCTGGTCGCCGGAGCGCTGCACCGCGCCTTCCAGCAACACCGCGGCGCCGAGTTCGCGCGCGATCTCCGGGACCGATTTGTCGGAATCCCGGTAGCGCATCATCGACGTGCGCGAGATCACCTTGAACGCGGCGATGCGCGATAACTGCGTCAGCAGATCGTCGTGGATGCCCTCGGTGAAATAGGCATCTTCCTCGCGCACGCTGCGGTTGCGGAAGGGCAGCACGGCGACCAGTTGGGCGCCTTTGCGGGCGTCGCCTGCAACTTCGGCGAGTGGCGCCGGAACGACCGGACCGGAGTCGGAAGTGGAGGCGGGAGACGTCACCTCCGGTTGTTGCGACGGGACTTGCCGCGGCCACCAGCGATCTGCAGCGACCACCCCGATGACTGCCAGCATGCCGAGCACCATCAGTCGATCCATGCGGCGGGCAGTCTGCGGCGCAATGGACTCGGCGGCAGCGACCTCGCTGTCGCGCTTCAGGCCGTCCGGCGTCAGCTCGTACAGCCACGAAAAGACCGCCGCCGGGATGAAGCCGATCGCCAGCAGCACCACGAGGCTGCGTGCCACCCATTCGGGCGCACCGAACATCGGTAGCACGGTGCTGGCGACCTGCACGACCAACCACGCGCCGACCAGATACAGCCCGGCCATGCGGATGACGTTGCGGCGCTTGAGTTCGGCGAGGAAGTTCATTCAGCGCGGCTCCGCTCGCCAGGCGATGACGTTGCGGCGGAACTCGCCCATCAGCTCGGTGAGCCGCGGATCGTCCCAGAGTGCGAGCCACTGCGGGTCATCGCTGACCTCTTCGGGCAGGGCGATGCCCAACCGATTGCCGATGAGGGTGAAAGAGACGAACCAACAGGCACTCTCCAGACAATGGCGTTGCAGTCGGGTGGCCGAGTCGATGTCGTCGATCTGCACAAAAAGCCAGGGCAGGAGTTCGACTACGCTCTCGTCCTCGACTCGCTCATCCGGCAGTTTCTGCTCGGTCACTCGCAGCAGCAGCGCCCGCGCCTCCTCGCGCTGGCCCTGGGCGGCCAGCACCAGAGCGCGATTCAGGGCGCAACTGCGGTCGATGGGCGCTTCCAGCGCACAGGCTTTCTCGGCTGCTGCCGCCGCAGCGTCCGGTTGCCCCGACAGAATCTGCGCGATCACGACGCGATCCAGCGCAAACGCCCCGCCGCCTAGGGCATGGGCCTGCTCGGCAAAGACCAGTGCTTCGGCCGGGCGGCCCTGGGCGGTCATGATGTCGGCGAGGTTCAGCGGATGCACCATCGCCAGAGGATCACGCAGCATCGCGGCACGCTTGATCCGCTCGGCCTCACCGAGAGCCCCCATGTAGAACAGGAAGTCTCCGTGCATGTTGAGGATGTCCACGCTGTTCGGCGCCAGCGCCAGGGCGCGTTCCAGATCGACCCTGGCTTCCCGCGCCCGGTAACTGAACAGCGCGGCCATGCCGCGCACCATCAGCGCCTCGGCGTGATCCGGATCGAGTTCGAGCGCGCGCGCGGCGGAAGCACGGGCCTCGCGCAGGCGCACGGCCGACTCGCCGCTGCCCCACATCGGCAGCAGCAGTTGCGCGAAGGCGCGCCCCGAATGCGCCGCGGCGAACTCAGGATCGTGGGCAATGGCGCGGTCGAAAGCCGCAATGGCCTGATGCAGATTCTCCTGCTGCCGTCTGGCGACAAAGCTGCGGCCCAGCAGATAGTCGTCGTGCGCTTCGGGTACCGCCTGCGCCGTGCTCGATCCGGTGCTTGCCACCCCCAGTTTGACCTTCAGCGCGCCGGCGATTTCGCTGGCGATCTCGTCCTGTACGCGGAACACGTCGGTGGCGTCGCGGTCATAGGACTCCGACCACAGGTGGTAACCGCTGCGGCTGTCGATCAGCTGCGCGGTGATGCGCAGCTTGATCCCGGCCCTGCGCACCGAGCCTTCCAGCACATGCACCACGCGCAGCTGGCGACCGATGTCGGCGATGTCGAGATTCTGGCCCTTGAACTGGAACGCCGACGTGCGCGCCGCCACCTGCAGCTCGGGCATCTGCGCCAGCCGGTTGAGCAGCTCTTCGGAGATGCCATCAGAGAAGTAATCCTGCTCCGGATCGTTGCTCATGTTGACGAAGGGCAGCACCGCGACCGAGCGCTCGCCCCGTTCCGGCGCGGGCGAAATGGCGTCCGGTGGCGGCTGCGGTCGTGGCTGCATAGCGCTGTCTGCGCCCGAAACCGATGTCGCAACAGCAACCTGCGGCGCCTTGGGTTGCCGCGGCCACCAGCGGTCGGCCGCGATCAGCAGCACCGCCAGCGCCAGCGCAATCAGCGTCCATTGATCCAGCCGCCTGGCAGTTTGCGCGGAGATCGACTCGGCCGGGTCGACGTCACGGTCGCGCTTCAGGCCCTCCGGCGTCAACTCGTAGATCCAGCTGAACACCAGCGCCGGGACGAAGCCGATCGCGAGCAGGATGATCAGCGCGCGCAGTACCCATCCGGGCACGTCGAAGGCGGGCAGCACGGTTTCGGCGATCTGCACGATCAGCCAGGCGCCGACCAGATACAGCCCGCCCATGCGGATCACGTTGCGGCGCTTGAGTTCGGTGAGCAGCTTCACGATGCCCAGTTTCGCAGGGAGCAAAAACGCGCGGCGTGCCGGAAATCGTCGTCAGTACTCAGCAGCGTCAGGTCGTGACGGATGCACAACTGCGCGATCAGCGCGTCGATGGTGCCCACCTGCACGCCATTGCGTCGGCAGTGGTTGCGAAGCTCGGCCGCCTCGATGTGATCATTGCGGTCCGGGCTGATGAACGGCAGGGCGGAAAAATGTTGCAGCAATCGGCCGCGAGCTTTCGCTCCGGCGAACCCCTGCAAAAGTTCCTGCAGGATCAGGCCGGTGCAGACCACCGATTCGCCCCGCTCCAGTGCGGTTCGCAAAACGCTCACTTCGGCGCCAATGGCCGGCGCGTCGCGCCTGAATGCCAGCGACCAGACCGATGTGTCGACCAGCAGGCCCACACCCGGCTACCACTGGCGCCGCAGCTTGCTCATCCCCGCTGGCGCTCCTGTTTGTGGTCGTACTCCGGGCTCCATTCGAGCTTGCCCATCAACTCCAGCAGACCACGCTGGCGCCGGCGCGCGATGAATTCCTCCAGTGCGAGTGTGACCGCCGCCTTCTTGGTCCTCTCGCCGCTGAGCTCCAGAGCGCGCTCGATCAGCGCCGGATCGATTGCGAGATTGGTTGCCATGTGTCACCTCCTACACGACAGCTTACACACAGGATTTCAGTCCGGCAATCAAAGCCTGCCGCGTCTCGAATGGCGATGCGTCGCCTCCGCTCGCTGATGGCGTCGGGAACTCTACTCCGACAGGAAGGCGCGTTTCTGGATGAACCTGCAGACCGCGTTCGACCTTTCGGCCGCCCGCGCCGGTGCTTCAAGCGCGTCAACCCGCGCCCGGCTGCGCGACCGTTCGCTCGTAGGCCGCCTTCAGCGCGAGGTAGCGCGGATGCATGCGGATCGCGTCGAGACCGGGGTGGATCGATAGACGCAGGTAGAAGTGCGGGCCGAGCAGGTCGCGGATGGCTTCGAGGGCCTGCAATCGCGCCTGGACCGCTCGCAGCGTTGCCGCGGCCTCGTCTCGTTGACCGGACAGCAGCTGCGTCTCTGCTTGTGGTTGCCGCCATCGACGACTCGGTGCGTGAACCGTCATCGCGCTTCAAGTCTTCCGGCATCAGCTCGTAGATCCACGCGAACACCAGCGCCGGCAGGAAGCCGATCGCCAGCAGCACCACCAGTGTCTTCAGGACCCAGCCGGGAGTTTCGACGATCGGCAGCAGTGTCTCGGCGACCTGGATGATCCGTCAGGTACCGACGATGTACAGCCCGCCCATGCGGATCACGTTGCGGCGCTTGAGTTCGGCGAGCAGCTTCACCCGTCACTCGCAAGCAGCGGGTTGCAGGCGCGCAGACCCGCGTAGCGTCTGTCGTGAGACAGGGCCTCGCTGTAAATCACCGCGCAGCCGCTGCGAATGGCGGCTTCGACGATCAGTGCGTCGAACCAGGAAAGCTGTTCACGCTGCGCCAGTTCGTGGGCGTCCAACACCAGATGCTGATCGGTGGCGACGACCTCGAACGAGGTAACTGCGGTGAGCGCGCGCAGGGTGTCCGCATGGCTCAATGCAGGCTTGAGCTTGCGCGTCAACACCGACCGCAACTCGACCAGAACCTGCGTGCTGACCACGATTTCATGGTCTTCGGCGAGTGCCCGCAGCCAGACGCCGATCCGCTGCGCCTTGTCCGGCTCGCGCTGGTCGAGCCGGTAGGCCCACAGGTTGGTGTCGACGAACACGCGCACCTCAGCGCTCGTGCAACTCGTCTCGACTCCAGCGCCCATCGCTGCGCGCGGCGCTGCCAGCGGCCAGGGCGTCGAGCGCATCGAGTGCCTCAAGGCGGCGGCGTTTGCTGTCGGCGTAGCGCGTCAGGAAATCGCGCACCAGCGCATTGACCGACGTCCGGTCGCGCAGCGCCGCCTCGTGCGCGCGGTGCAGGACATCGTCGTCGATGCTCAGGGTCAGGTTGGACATCCAGCGTCTCCGGGACTGACACGGGATACGTGGAGCACGTACTGTAACAGCGATTCCTCGGCACTGCCCATTCAGCGCCCATGTGGATCACGTTGCGGCGCCTGAGTTCGGAGACGAAGCGCAGGGACGGGAATCCCGATCAGCGCCGAGACGGACGCGCGGATGTTAGCTTGCCATGGCGGGAGGGGCGTCCGCGGGCCGGGATCTGGCTCGTTCGATGCAGATCGACGACTTGCGCTCGGCGTGCCGCCGCATGAGTTGAAGCAAGCGGCGTTGGTCCCGACGGGCACGGCGAGTACGCCATCCGAAACCATTGACGTCGTAAAGGTTCCCGGTCTGGCGGGGACACCGCCTCGGAGGTTCGAACGGATGAATGCATCACCGACCAGCGCGTTCTCGACGCGCGACTACGTTCGCGCGGGCATCCTGACGGCAGTCATCCCCGTGGCACTCGCATTTGCGATGTACTGGCTGGCTCCATGGGGCTGCGATGCCAATGCCTGGCTTTGCCTGGTTTCTCTCTCAATGTTGGGCACTGCTCCGATCGCAGCCCTGTGCTTGCCCGTTCTGGTTTTCCTGAACCGGCGCCGGAGCCATCCGTTTCCCGACGGTTGGCTTTCGGTCATGGTCTTGACCGGTTGCGCCTCGCAGTTGCTCATCACCGGTGTCAGCCTTTGGGCGCTCGCAGATTACTTACGGCGGATTTTCCTTCTTGAGGCGCTGATCGTCCCGTATGGTTTTGTTGCTGGCGCAATCATCGGTGCGATTTTCCGGGCTTCGCTGACCTCGCCAATGAAGTCGCGCCGGACCACAAGCTGAGCTGTTTCGACCTTCATCGACGGTGCGGCCATTGTCGCCAAACCCCAACGTCGGAGATACCAGCTCGCGGCAATCGGGTTCGGCGAGGAAGGACATGTCAGCGCGCGTCCCGGGCGTCGATGCCGCATTCGAAATCGGCATCGCCCAGCGGACGGCAGGTCGGCGGCCAGCCCTTCTCCCGCCAGTACGCCGCAAAGCCGTAGCGCATCAAGTTGGACTTGACGCCTGGGTCGCGCAGCATCAGGTGGCCGTCACCGGGACTGGAGTTCAGGTAGGCAAAGTAGAAGCCCTGGAACGTGGCTCCGCCCTGCTCCATGTAGTCGTTGTAGCTGGCCACGTCTCTCCGGGCGACGATGTAATACATGGGTTCACCGGCGGGCGCCCGGGTCAGCGCGTCGCGCAGGGTATCGGCATCCAGGTCCTTTTCCCGCAACGCCCAGGGCAACAGGGTCTGCGCGAAGTCGGCGTTTTTCACGCCCTGCGCCAGCAGTTCGGCCAACGCGGCACGCGCTTCATCGGCGCGGCCCCAGACCAGGGCGTAATCGAGCATGCCGAACGTGGCGAAGGTACCTGTCGGCATCAGCGCAGCCAACTTGTCCACTGCGGCCTCGACAACGCTTCTGCGATCCAGCTGGACTGCGGCGTCATAGATCCTGACCCAACCGATGCCGAAAAACGGGTCGAGCTCGACCAACTGCTCGGCGGACTGCATCGAATCCTCGACGCGCCCGACCTGATAGAGCAGTTCCGCATGGTCCTCGCGCACATCGGGGTAGCCCGGATCGATCTGCATCGCGCGCAGATAACGGCGTTCGGATTCGGCGTAGCGAAAGCGCTTGCGCGCGACGTTGCCGAGGGCATGGTTGACCGCGGCCGAGTCGGGTTCGATGGCGGCTGCGCGCTCGGCCGCCACGGCCTGCTGCACGATCAGTGCATTGCGATCATCGAGGGTGAGGTTCTCGATGTACCAATAGCCGACGTCGAAGCTCAGCGACAACGACGACCAGCCCGCCGCGAAACCGGGTTCGAGCGCGACTGCGGCCTGGAATTCGGTGATCGCCGTCGGAATGTCGCGGCGTGCGCGCAGCAGGGCGCGGCCCCTGAGGTAGTGATCATAAGCCCCCGGATCGATCGCGCTTCGCGTCTCGGGCGCGACCAGAAACAGCGACTCCTGCAGCGCCGAGCCGACCCGTTGGGCCAGATCGTCCTGCAGCGCGAATACGTTTTCCAGCTTGCGGTCGTAGGTTTCCGACCAGACATGAAAACCGTCAGCGACGCGGATCAATTGCGCGGTAACCCGGATCGCGTCGCCATCGCGGCGCACGCTGCCCTCGACCAGATGGCTGACACCGAGCTTGGCGCCGATCTCGCGTACATCGCCACCCTTGCCCTTGAACGCGAACACCGACGTGCGCGCGGCGACCTTGAGCCCCGGAATCTTCGCCAGCACGTTCAGCAGTTCCTCGGTCATGCCGTCGGAGAAGTACTCCTGCTCGGGGTCGTTGCTCATGTTGACGAAGGGCAGTACCGCGACCGAGCGTTCGGCCGCATCCGGGGTCGGCGGCGCAGGTGCATCCAGCGCCGAACCGGGCGCTGGCGCCGTCGCGATCTCCTGCGGCGCCGCCGGCGGTGAGGGCCACCAGCGATCGGCAGCGATCACCAACAACAAGAGCAGCACGCCGGCGAGCGTCAGCTGGTCCATTCGATGCGCCGTTTGTGGTGCGATCGAACGCGCCGGATCGACCTCGGCATCGCGCTTGAGTCCGTCCGGCGTCAGTTCGTAAACCCACGAGAACACCAGCGCCGGCAGCAGCCCAAGCGCCAGCAGCACCACCAGCGCCTGCAGCACCCAGTCCGGCGTATGGAAGATCGGCAGCAGGGTTTCGGCGATCTGGATCAGCAGCCACGCCCCGACCAGATACAGCCCGGCCATGCGGATGACATTGCGGCGCTTGAGTTCGGTGAGCAGGTTCATGATCTCTCTCCTGCCAAAGTGCGTCCTGCGTTGCTCAAGCGATGTCTTGCGAACGGCTGGTGGGTCGCTGACACGGTAGCTACGGACACACTGCTTTTGCGCAGTAGCGCACACCCGCCAGGCCTTGATAATCCGCGTCCTGCGTCCACAAGGTGGCGCCGAACTCCTGCGCCATGCTGTACATCGCCGCGTCCGCCATTGCCAGCTTGAACCGGTTTGCGACCCCGGATGCGGCAATGGCGCGGGCATCGGTGAAATCCAGCACGCGCCCCCGCCGCATCACATCGAGGCTTTGCGCGACCAAGGCTGACGGCAGGACGCGGCAAAGAATCTTGTGTACTTCATACAGCGCGATGGTGGGCACCAACAGACTGTGGCGATCTTCAATGGCTTCGGCGAACAGATCTGCACGCGGTGAATCTTGCAGGTACTCAATCCAGCCAGAGGAATCAACGAGGTTCATCAAAACTCTCGATCAGGTTCTTTCTCAGGCTCGATGTTGCCCAGATCGAAGTCCTTGAGCATGCCTCGAAAAGCGCTCATGGGTTGCTCTGGCTTGATCACCAGCTCGCCCTCCCGAAGCTCGAAGTGGATGTGTGAACCGGGTTTGATGCCTAGCTTGGCGCGCATGGCGGCCGGCAATGTGACTTGCCCTTTGCTGGAAACGACCGCCTCATGGGATCGCATGGCTGGCTCCTTTGTCAGAGTTGGGTGAAGAGCTGCAAAAGGTAAAGCAAAGGTGCAAGTAAAGCAACGCTTCCGGTAAAGCGAACTGATCTGCGCCTTCTATCTCAAGGCGGCTAAGTCGCAGCGGAAGTCATCCGGTTCGACCGGCTGGCATTGCTTCGGAAACCCCGCCTTGCGCCAGTAGTCGTGGACACCGCTGTCGCGGATGCGCTGCTTGAACTCCGGCGATTGACGGTAACGCGGGATGCCGATGAACACGCCGACCACGACGATGAGGAAGTCAAGGCCGATGGCAAACCAGTTCTGGGCGTTCACGTGCTCGGTGATGCGACGCAGGATCATTTCACTTCGTCCCAATCGAAGCCGATGTTCGTCCCGCGGCAGCCATTTCCGGCGCGAGCGTCAAAGCCTGAATTCGCCCTTCGAATCCATTTCGCGCTTCGGCCATTCCGGACAAAGCGCCTCCACCACCTCCATCAGGCTCAACCATGCCGCCACGGGGTCTTGCGGCGGCTGGTCGGCGTGCGCCTGACGCCCGACATGGCCAGCAAGCGGCATGCATGGAGCTGTATCAGCGACTTTCGGCAAGCAGTTCATCGAGTAGCGCCTCTCGCTCGAAGAGCGCAAAGTACTTTCGAACTTCGTCCATGTCGAGCTTTGTCCGATTGGCGCGCAGCAACCGCCGGATGTCGTCGAGATCGCGGCCGCGGGTTGGGTCATTGCACAAGGCCTGCAGTTTGAAGCCGATCAATCCTTCCGCACTGATGACGCGGAGCCGGCCGAGTGGTGTACTGCGAACTTCGGCCTGTTGCAGCAGGCGACTTGCATGCGCCCGGTGGGCGTAGAGCAGCTCGAAGCCTTCATCGCCGCGGCAGTAGTTGGCGGCATCTGCGCTGCGATGCACGCACTCGTAGCGCAGCGACAGCAGCAGTTCGTGGACACGATCGGCGTCGTCGGCTGCGACCAGAAATTCGACGTCACTCGTGGCGCGCACAACCTGATGCGCGGCAAGTGCAAGTCCACCAATCAACGCCGGCGGTGTATCCATGTCGGAGAACGCCGGAAGAACCTGCCTGATCTGGTCGGCCGGGCGGGACATGTTATCGACGAATACCCGACGCCGCGGCGAGGGCGAGGAAATTGCTCGCGTCAGTTCCACCCGTTCGATGTTCGGGTTTGATGCGGCGGGCGTCCTTCGACTGTTTCCCGCTCGCAGGATTGCGGGAAACGCTCAGGACGATCGGATTTGACACGGGTTCACCAAATGCCCGCGAGCTCACTGTGCCGCTGCCGCCAGCGGCAAACCGAGCTGATCCAGCAGCGCCTGATAGCGCGGGTCCAACGACAGCGCATCGAACTGGGTCATGCAGTACAGGTAGGCGTTGAGTGGATCGTGCTCGGCGAACAAGCGTTCGAGTTCGTCCAGCGCCAGGTCGTTGCGACCCAGCATTATCAGCATTCTCGCGCCACTCACGCCGCCGGGCCCGTCGGCCCTCAGGATGCTCAGCGTCTGCTCGGCCAGCGTCGGGTCCTTCATCGCAGCGGCAAGGGCCTGCGTGGCTTTGCCTTCTCCGCCGGTCATCCGCCTGGCCACTTCTGCGGCTTCGTCGAATCGGCCGAGTTGCAGCAGCGCGAAGGCCTTCGCCTTGAGCGCGACATACAGGTCGGGCACCAGGCGCAGCGCCTCGTCGTAAATGGGCAAGGCCGCCTCGAGCTCGCCGCGCAGCGCCAGGGAATGGGCCTTGGCGACATGAAGAATCGGCGCCAGCGGGTCGATCCCGATTGCGGCGTCCAGTTGTGCTTTGGACTCCTCCCAGCGACGCTGGTACATCAGCATTTCGCCATACCAGTGCAGCGCCGTGGCGTCGCGCGGGTTGCTGGCGATGGCGGCGCGGAAGTCCTTCTCTGCACCCGCCCAGTCGAAGTGATACTGGCCGCGCACCATGGCTCTGGCCGCCAGCGCCGCACTGGAATCCGGATCCAGCCGCAAGGCGTGCTCCGCAGCGTCCAGCGCCTGGACCGAGGTGTCGACACGCCCCGGACTGTCCGGATCGTTGACCGAGTACTCGAAGATCAAGGCGAGACTCTGTGCCAGGCCCGCCCAGGCGTCGACGTAATCGGGGTCGGCGGCCAGCGCTGCCTGGAAGGCCTGTTCGGCGCTCTTCAGGTTCTGATAGCCGCGCCGATTCCAGAAGTAGCGGCCGCGCAGGTATTGCTGGTGGGCGACCACGCTGTCGGTACCTTGCCGGGTCAGGCGCTGCTGCTGGTCGCCGCTGAGGATCACCTTGAGCTCGTCGGTGATGGCACGGGCGATGCGCTCCTGCAACTGGAAGACATCGCTCATGTCGCCATCGTAACTTTGCGACCACAGATGGAAGCCATCGGAGACCTGGATCAGCTGGGCGGTGATGCGCACCTGGTCGCCCTGCTTGCGCACCGACCCCTCCAGCACGTTGCTGACGCCCAGTGCCTGGCCGACGGCGCGCAGATCCTGGTTCTTGCCCTTGAAATGGAACGAGGACGTTCGTCCGGCCACCTTCAGGTCCCGTACCTGGGCCAGCGCGTTCAGGATTTCCTCGGACATGCCGTCGGAGAAGTACTCATGGTCACCGTCCGGCGAGAGGTCGGCAAAGGGCAGCACCGCGATGGACTTGGCGGGCGGCGTCGATGTAGCGACAGGCACGGCGCTGTCGGCAGCGGAATCTGCGCTGGCGCGAGCCGTTTGCTCAGCGGCCGCGTCATCGCGCGGTGCCGAAGCCGGCCAGAATCGATCCGCGACGACGATCGCGACGACGGCCAGCAATCCCAGCATCATCAGCCGGTCCATGCGCTGCGCAGTACGCGGCGCGATCGAGCGAGCCGGATCGACCTCGGCGTCGCGCTTCAAGCCCTCCGGCGTCAGCTCGTAGACCCAGGAGAACACCAGCGCCGGCAGCAGCCCAAGCGCCAGCAACACCACCAGCGCCTGCAGTACCCAATCGGGCGTATGGAAGATCGGCAGCAGGGTCTCGGCAATCTGGATCAGCAGCCACGCACCGACCAGATACAGCCCGGCCATGCGGATGACGTTGCGGCGCTTGAGTTCGGCGAGGAAATTCATGGGCGCGCGCCGGCCGGCTGGATGTCGGTGCCGGCGCGCCGACGCGCCGACTCCCGGCGCAACCGCTGCTCGATGGCGGTGCGCACGGCCTCGGCGATGGACTCGCCGGTCAGCGCTGCAAGGTCGCGGACATGCTTGACGAGGCGGCGCGCGAGCATCAGGGCGCCTCGACTTCCGGCCGGAGCTGCGCGCGGCGCGCACGGGTACGCAGTTTCCCATCGAAGCTGAGCATGGCCGTGCACCCATGGGACGCCTCAAGATGCAGCGCGTCGGCAAGATCCAGACCCGATCGATGCTGTATCAGAGCGCGGCCAAGGGCCTGCTCATCGGCGAAGCGCAGATTGCGGATGGACATCAGCGCCTCGAAGATGGCGACGACTCGCTCACGGGGCAGTCGATAGGCACCACGCAGCACCCACTCCAGTTCCAGCGCGACGGTCAAAGGAACGAAGAACGCCTCGCCGTCGTCGATTCGCGCAGCCACCCGCTTCGCCTGCGCCGGATCATCGCCGGTCACCAGGCGAACCAGCACATTCGTGTCCAGCGCAATCACGGCTTGGTCGCGAAGCGGGCTGGGTCGAGATCGGACAGATCCAGTCGTGGTCCCTGGTACCCGGCGATCCCGATGCACTCGTGCGCGCTGACGGTCTTTCGCTGCGGTTCGACCAGCAAGCGAATGTTGCCGTTTTCCTCGCTCACCTGCAGGCGAGTACCCGCCGAGATCCCCAGCCGCTCGCGCAGACTCGCAGGGATCACGACCTGCCCTTTTTCGGAAACGGTGACGAACATGGCGGTTGACGGCTTACTCGGGTAAGGCAAGCTTAGCGGAATTCAGCCGCGATCACACTCGCCGATGGCTGTAGCTGGAGCCGTTGCGGCACAATGTGCGCAGGCAGGCAGGCAGGCGGAAGCGGGGTTGCGGCAGGAGCGCCAGGCTGCCTTGCCGACAAATGGAACTCATCGCTCAACTCGGGGGAGATACATGAATCCATTGCGCTTTTCGGCCACCCGTCGGGAGCTGTTGACGCTGCTCGGCGCTGGCATGCTGGCGTCGCTGCAGACCGGCTGCTCATCGGTCTCCATGTCTGCTCTTGAGGAGCCTGCAGAACTTGACGCACTGCATTACCTGAGTCTGGCCGAAGTGGCGCGACTGATCGAGACGAAGAAGATATCGCCGGTCGAGCTCACGCAACTGATGCTGGCCCGAATCAGCGCTCTGGACGGCCGGCTGCACAGCTACGCAACCGTGATGGCGGACAGCGCCCTGGCTGCCGCGCGTGCCGCAGAGCGCGAGATTCAGACCGGCAACTACCGCGGCCCTCTCCACGGCATCCCGATCGCGGTCAAGGACCTCTGCTACACGAAGGGGGTGCGGACGATGGGCGGCTTGAAGGTGCTGCGCGACTTCGTCCCCGATTTCGACGCCACCGTGGTGGCAAAACTGCAGGCAGCCGGGGCTGTGCTGCTCGGAAAGCTGAGCCTCACCGAGGGCGCGATGGTGGGTTATCACCGCGACTTCGGGATTCCGGTCAACCCCTGGGGTGAAGATTACTGGGCCGGCGTGTCCTCCAGCGGCTCGGGTGTGGCCACGGCCGCCGGTCTTTGCTTTGCGTCGCTCGGCACCGATACCGGCGGGTCGATCCGCTTTCCGGCGACGGCCAACGGGCTGGTGGGACTCAAGCCCAGCTACGGCCGCGTCAGCCGCCATGGCGTCCTGCCGCTGGCGGAGTCGCTCGATCACGTGGGCCCGATGACGCGCAGTGTGAGGGACGCGGCGATCGTCTTCGAGGCGATCGCGGGACACGATCCCAATGACAGCACGTCGCTGCAAGCGCCGGTGCCGAACATGCTCGCCGAACTGGGTCGGGGCATCGAGGGGCTGCGGATCGGCTTCGACCGCGCCTATGCGCTGGACGGCGTGGACCCTGGTCTGGCCGCGGCAATCGAGCTTGCCGTGGCAGAACTGCAGCGGCTCGGAGCCCGGATCGTCGATGTGCAGCTTCCCGACGTGTCGGAGGTTGGTTCGGCCTGGTTCACGGTTTGCACCGCCGAGGCGGCCGCGGCACATCGTGTGAATTTTCCATCACGCGCAGACGAATACGGGGACTATTTCCGCGAGTTCCTCGAGTTTGGTTCCAGCGTCAGTGAGGCGGACCTCGCCAAAGCCCGTGAGGTCGGAAAGGCCATCGGCGAGGGATTCCTGGCAGTCCTGTCCACGGTCGACGCAGTCCTGAGTCCATCCGGCGGTATGCCCTTCAAGATTCCCCCGGGCTTGCAGTACGGGTCGATGACGGAATGGAATCAGGTTCTTGCGCAGATATTGAAGACGCTGGGTGTCGAAAAGCCGCTGACGTCTTTCACCTTTCCACACAGCTTTGCCGGCGCGCCGACGCTGACGCTGCCGTGCGGCGTCACCCGCGACGGCTTGCCCTACTCCATGCAACTCGCCGGCAGTCCCCGAGCCTCCGGCGTCAATTCGCCGCGCAGGCGCGCGATCGCCGCTTCGGCCTCGGCGCGCTGCGAATCCGGGCAGACGCGTTCGCACAGCCGAGCGTAACGATAGGCCAAGGCGGCGTTGCTGCCGGCGAGTTGGCGCAGCGGCGAAGGCGGGAAATGCCCCAGCGCGATTTTGCGCATGGCGGGCGAGAGGTGGTCGCGCTGTTCCGGCCGAAGTGCCCAAGGGGTCCAGCCCGGATCATGGGCATTCATGAGCTGTGCAACCGCCTGCGCACTGCGCTGAGCCAGCGCCTGGTTCAGGAACGACAATGCGCGCTCACGATAACGGTCGATGCGATCGTGTTGCTCGATTGCGCGCGACAGATCCATCGCCGGGTCGACGGCGAAGCGCAGCAGTCCTTCAAGTTCCCCAAACAGCGCCAATCGCCACTGGGCCTCGAACTGCAGGGCGCCTCCGACATCGTCGAAGTCGACGCACTGCTGCCCCTTCTCGGCCATCATCCTGGCGGCGCCGCTGGTCATCTCGTCGATCCGCGTTTGCGGGTCCTTGCCGTCGGCACCGATCATCACCATCGCGCCGATCGAGCCCTCCTTCTTGCGCACCGCATCGTCCATCCCCAACGCCAGATCGAGGGCCTGACTTCCGAGCGCGTACATTTCGCACTCGTTCAGTTGACGCAATAACCGCAGCGCTGCCTCGCGCGAGCCCGCACGCATCAAGCCGACAAGCGTGTCGGCGCTTTGCGCCAGCGGCATGCTCTCCGGCGGCAGCGCCGCCAAGGTCGCCGACGCGGTCATGCTGGCGACGTTCGGGCCTTCGTGCACGAAAGACGTTCCAACCGCACCTGCATCCACGATCTGCGGGGGGTCGGTCCCGCGTGGCGCCGCGGCACCTGCGAGCGAGTCGCCTCGCGCCGCTTCAGTCCCGGCGTTTCCCGCAGGATTCGGCGCGACTTGAAATTTCCCTGGGGACACGGCGTATCCCAGCGCAGCGGCAAACAGCGCCAGTGCTATTCCGGTGCGTGTCTGCATGGATCGTCCTGGTGCCCTTCTACTGAGGCGGCAACCATAGCGAGGTCGCCGCGAAATGAGAACAACCGTCAACCAAGGCCCTGTGGACCTGTTCATCGCGAGATGCCACGGTCATGCCGCGGCCAGCACCGCATTCGTGGCGAGCGTCGCCGTCGACGAAACCGGCGCAGTGCTGGAAATCGCTTGTCGCGACGGAATCGACGTCGATGGTGGCGCCTTTGCGCTAGCCATGGTCGACCGCACCGCGTGCTGTCCCGCATTGCCGAAACCGCCCCCGCATTGCCCCACGCGGTTTGGCTGGTGTCTATAAATATCTGATTTATGGTGGCCGGGGACGGAATCGAACCGCCGACACGGTTTCCAGTTCTTGCTGGCGGCCTGACTGCCGTTTCTGTTGGTCATTTTGGGCTTGCGCTGCCCAAAGCTCGGCGAGCGGATCAAGCCCGCGTCGATCCGTCGATTGTGACTCGCCTGGCACTGAGCTACGATGTAGCTACAAGTTGGGAGCATGAACGATGGCAACGACTGACGATGTAGTGCGCGCCCGCGTTGGCGCGAAGATCAAGCGCGAGAGCGAGAAGACGCTGGCGTCGATGGGGCTGACGATGAGCGAAGCGATCCGCTTGTTCCTGGTGCAGACGGTACGCATGCAGGCACTGCCGTTTGCGGTCGTGTCGCCGAACACCGAGACCTTGCAGGCAATCGACGAAGCGCGATCCGGAAAGGGACGCAGGCACACCAGCGCCGACGCGCTCTTTGCTGAACTGGAATCGTGACCCTGATAGTTGTCTCGACTTCGCGCTTCCGCAAGGACTACAAACGCGAGGCCGCAAACCCCAAGCGCAACATCGGCGACCTGCAGACTGTCGTGCGCGCGCTGGCCAATGGCGACACGCTGCCGCCGAGCAATCGCGACCACAAGTTGCAAGGCAGACGGAGCGACTGCCGCGAGTGCCACGTGACCGGCGACTGGCTGCTGATCTACCGGCTTGACGGTGACGAACTGCAATAGATCCGCACCGGGACGCATGCGGAATTGTTCGGCACCTGATCGGGCCGTGGCCTTGGTGCCGCCGCAGCGCACGCCTGAGGCATCCCTCGCGCTACCCGGCACCAGCGCACCCCTTACGGGCACCTGCGCGCTCACACGCTGCCGTCTGCGATCCGTCTGCTATGGCAAGGGTGTAGTCGGAAAGCAGGCCATGCATTCGATCCGCGAACGGATCATCGGGCCGCGGGTTACGCTTTCAGCCGCCCGACAAATTCTTGATTTATCAGGAATAAGTGGTGGCCGGGGACGGAATCGAACCGCCGACACGGGGGTGAGGTGATGCGCGCTTTCGGCGGCATCGCCGCCGGCATCACCGAACGCCAGACAGCTGCGCTGGCTGGCGGGGAATCCCCGTCCGCAACTTGTGCATCACGTTGAAATATCGAAGGAAATGGTGGCCGGGGACGGAATCGAACCGCCGACACGGGGGTGAGGTGATGCGCGCTT
>CALEZI010000119.1 GCA_937928755.1 uncultured Rhodanobacteraceae bacterium
TTCTGGATTGCCGCGTCGCTTCGCTCCTCGCAATGACGACTTGATCAGAGGTTCCTTTAAAGGACTGAGGTCAAGGAAACCACCACAAGTGAGCGAGGCTGATCGCGACGCGCATGGCGGGTACGCATCTGGCTGCGCCCGCAGGCGGTGCATCGGCGCTGCTGTTGCGGGGAAAATCGGTACTCATGCCGCCACGATGGTGGCACGCCGAACGCGAATCGCCGGAAGGGCAAGCGCCGGGCTGGCGGTGCGGCAGTCTGGAACCAGAGCGGCCACGCATGCGCGTGGCCCTGCACAAGCTCGCCTGCCATTGCTCGACATCGCCGAGCGGCGCAGCCGCCCTCGTCGTTCACCGACTCGTCGGCCAGCCACCTTTCACCGGGAACCAGGCTCGCGATGCACACCCACAAAACAGAAGCCCGGCGCAGGGCCGGGCTTCTACCGTCGACATGCTGCAATCCTGGTGGGGCGATTACTGCACGTTCAGCTCGGTGCGACGATTACGCGCGCGCCCTTCGGCTGTGTCGTTGGTGTCGATCGGGCGTGATTCGCCGTAGCCATTGACTGCGGAGATCTTGGCGCCGCTGACGCCATTGCCGGTCAGGTACTCGCCGACCACATTGGCGCGGCACTCCGACAGCTTCTGGTTGTAGGCGTCGCTGCCGATCCAGTCGGTGTGACCGGCAACTTCGACGCGGATGTCGTTGCCATTCAGCACGCGAACGGCCTCATCGAGAATCGCGATCGCGTCGCTGCGCAATGTGCACTTGTCGAAGTCGAAGTTGACGCCGTTCAGCGTGATCGACACCGGCAATGGCCGCGACGGCTCTTCGACCGGCGCCATCGGCGGTTCGACCGGCGCCATCGGCGGTTCTGCGGCCGCGGCGATCGGGGCGACGTGAGCGCTGCCGCCGAAGTACATGGTATAGCCCAGCATCACGGTGGTGTCCCAGAATCCGGGGCTGAAGCCGCCGGCGTCGAAGTCGGTGTACTTCTGCGCGACTTCGAAGCGGAACGCGCCGGAATCCGTGAGGTCCCACTCGAAACCGACGATCGGGCCGATCTGATAGCCCCAGTCGTCGGTATCGGTGTTGCGCAGCTCATTGCGACCGGCACCGAATGCCACGCCGAAATAGGGATGGCCCTGGCCGAAGTCGATCAGATAACGCAGTGCAACGTCGACGCTCAACTGACGCCATTCCAGCGGTTCGCCGTCGCCGCTGTCGCGGTCGAACTGGTGGTAACCGACCTCGCCTTCGAACGTCCAGTTCTCGCGGAAGACATAGCCAAGGCCGAGGCCCAGGAACGGGCCGTTGCCGGTAACGCGATCTTCATCGGACCAGCCATGGCCGATCTTCGGCGAAAGGTACCACTGGCCCTCGCTGCGGGGTGCCGCCGAGGCGAGCGGGGGAAACGCCACCAGCGCAGCCAGCGCAGTGCACAACAGTGTCTTGTTCATGAGTCTCTCCAGAGTGTTGCGGGGTATGACTGTTCGGCCGGCGTCAGGACGATGAGACTTGCCAGCGGGTCGCTACAGTTCGGGCGAATTGCCCGCTGTATGTTGATTGGCGGCGTGGTAGCACTCGCAGGACGCCGCTTCGAGCGCGCCGCAAGACGATGTTGGTTTCGCAACGGCTGTCGTGGATGCACTGGCGTCGCTGCGGCGATGGTGACCGCGCTGCGCTGCACAACGAGCATGTCGGCGAGGTACTGATATGTCAGCTGGAAGTTGTCTGCATGCGTGCGGTCGTGGGTCATCAGCAGCCAGCGCGGCAAACACTTGCGAGACCAGCACGCTTCCGACGTTGTCCCGATGCGAGCTGCCGTGTGTCGCGCGATCCTGCGATCAGGGCGAGTCCACCGCCGCAACCTGCAAGCGCCTCAGATCCGGCCCATCAGCACCAGCAACAGGATGATCACCAGCACCAGGCCCAGGCCACCACTCGGCCCGTAGCCCCAGGAGCGACTGTGACCCCAACTGGGCAAGGCGCCCACCAGCATCAATACAATGACGATCAACAGAATCGTGCCAATGGACATGGTTTATCCCCTTGTGGAAAAACCAACCGGCATCAGGTCAGGCGCATGCCGCTGGCGCCGAACAAGCCAATCAGCCCGATGACGATCAGGTAGATGGCGACGATGTAGTTGAGCAGTCGCGGCTGCACCAGGATCAGGATCCCGGCCAGCAAGGCGATGATCGGAGCCAGGCTGAGTTGCATGTTCATGTCGAATCCTTGGCGGCATTTCTGGGTTGGTGGATGCCCGGCGAGCGAAAAAGCAGCCGACTGGCACAGCATCGAATCTGCGCCACTTTGCGAACCTGGTCGGTGCGTTGCCACACACTGATCATTGGCAGGACGCAGCTGCGCCTGTTGACGCACCGAAGCTGCGGGGGGAGCGACCTCGAGGCGCGAACTCCGCGAACGACGGCTCGCGACACAAGGTCGCTCCGACATCGATGACAATGACTTGCCGCTCAGGAGCCGAGCAATTTCGCCAGCGGGCTCCAGTTGGGTATGCGCTCGGCAATGATCCGCAGACAGGTCAACAGAGGCATCGCCAGCAACAGCCCTGGCGCGCCCCACAGCCAGCCACACAGCATCAACGCGAGAAACACCATCACGGGATCGAGGGCCAGGCGTCGCCCCACGATCTGCGGGGTCACCACTTCCTCGACCGATTTGACGGCGGCGAACGCCAGTGGCACGGCCAGTGCCGGCAGCACCGAAGCGAACTGGCCGAAGCCGACAACGGTGAGAATGACCATGACCAGCATCGGGCCGACGAACGGAACAAAGTTGAGGATTGCCGTGACGCCGCCCCACAGCAGGGGATTGGCGACGCCAAGCCACCAGAGCGCGCCGGCAAGCGCCAGACCGAGCGCGGTATTGATGGCGGTAATGGTCACGACATAGGTCGAGAGTTCGCGCTGCGCGCTGCGAGTGGCGATGACGATGTCCTTCTTCAAGTGCAACGCCGGAGCCAGCTCAACCAGCTTTCGCAGCAGTCCATCGCCCTTCAGCAAAAAGATGAAGATCAGCACCAAGGTGGCGATCAGGCTGCCTATCGCGCCCGGTGTCGCGCTCATCATCTGCGCCAGTTTGCTCGGGCCTGCGGCGACCACACGCTGCACCCGGCTGTCGCCGTCCATGTCGGTCAGCTTGGCGAGTTGTTCGCCGGCCCGGGTCGCTTCGCGCATCGGCGAACGCAGCGCGATCAGCGCCTGCTCGATGCGACCGATCGAGGTCGGTACCTGTTCCGCCCAGTCTCGCGCCGGTCCGACCAGACTTCCCAGCAGGAAGCCGATCAGCGACAGTGTGGTCGTGATGGTCAAAGCCACGGCGACGACCCGCGGTACCTTCCAGTTGCACAGCAGTCGCACCGCGGGTGACAACATCAGACTCAGCAGGACCGCCAGCAGGAACGGCACCACCAGCACCGCCGCAACCGCACAGGCATGCAGCGCCAGCAGCGCGAGAATGCCGGCGAGCAGGCGATTGCGCGTGGGATGCTCGGCAACGACCGCGACATCGATGGCGTCCGTTGGCGAGCTCACGCGTTCAGACGTCGTGCAACGTGGGCGCTATCTCGACATCGACCTTCTGAGCGTCGGCATTGGGTGCCGAAGCGCGTGCCAGGACGGCGGCGAGCAACGCGGGTCCGATCGGCGAGCGCAACACCCAGGCGCTGCCGGCGAGCAGCATCGTGCCGAGACGCGACCAATGGCGGGGCGACAGCGTCGCCAGCGCCAGTCCACCGGCCAGCCCGGCGCCGATCCAGACGGCCAGCCGCTCGCGCTGGCTCCAGTTATGCGGACCAAAGCCATCGCTGACGATCACGGTTGCCCCGTCAACGGTGGTCATCGGCTGATCCGATTGGGGCTGCATCACAGGCGCCACACTAGTTCTTGCCGCGAACCACCAGCAACACGATGCCGGCAATGACCAAGCCGGCACCGGCCCAGACCGGAACGTTCACGGTCTTCTTGTCCTTGACCGACAAGCTGATCGGCCCGATCTGCGTGCTGTGGGTGTTTTCCGTGTAGGTGAAACTGCCGTAGGCGAGGCCAAGTACGCCCGCCACGATCATGATCAGTGCTGCCAGCTTGATGCCATTCACGGTTTTGCTCCTCTATGGTTCATGAGCCCGTTGAATCAGCGTCGCGAACGCCGGCCCATGATCAGGGATGCCAGGAAAAGCACGATGAAGATCAGGAACAGAATCTTGGCGATGCCCACGGCTGATCCGGCAATGCCACCGAAGCCCAGCACGCCGGCAACCAGCGCGATGATGAGAAATATGATTGCGTAGTGCAGCATGACAGTACTCCTTCAAGCGACTCTCGCGACGGCGTCCGGTTGACGCAATCGGCGTCTCTCATCCGCTGAGTCTGGTCGCCATCGCCGGCAAGGTCGGTGCGGTGGCACACGCTGCCGGCGAACCGGGTTACCCCGATGATGGGCGGTTGTGACGCATTCCCCGGGCCGCTCACTCGGTGCGGTCGCAACAACGTCCGGACTTGGCGCAGTCTGCGCTTGATCCAAACACTGGACTCGACTTCGAATGGCGGTTTGCAACGATCTTCGCGTTGTCGTCACGGCCCACGCAGCCGCTGCACCATCTGCCAGGCGACCCAACTGCGCTGCACCCAGGTGCCGACGCTGCGTGGCCTGGCCAGGGCGATGATCGCCAGACCGCCGATGACCCAGAGCGGGTGTCGCCGCACCATCTGGCCCAATGCGATGCCCTGATCGGCCAGCGCCAGCGGTGCGCGCAACGGCTGCATGTCCAGCGCCACGGCAATCCGCTGCGCCGCGGCGGCTTCGATCAGAATTTCCCGGCGAGCCTGCAGGGCGATGAGTCTGGGGTTCATTTTCGCGTCAGAAAGGCGCGGTCCTTGCTCAACTCGAGCAGGCTCGCAGCGAAAGGCTTGGGTTGCGTGCGCACCTTGTGCAGGGCCAGGCGCCAGGCGCCGACGCCGACCAACAGGAAGAAGGTCGCCAGAACGCCCAGGACCAGAATGCGGTGGGTATCCCAGAAGGCAAGCGCGATCACCAGGGTGCCGAGCACCACGCCGATGCCGACACTCATGGCTGCGGTCAGCGCCAGCGCGAGCATCGACATGAACTGCAGATGCCCCTGTTCAACATCGGCGGCGAGCAGGCTGAGTCGCGTCTGCACCACTCCGACGAGCGTACCGGTCAGGTGCGTCAGCGACTGCAGCAGTCCCTTGCTCGCGGCGGGCGTAGCTTCGGCCATGGCGCGTCGGCCTAACTGCGACGGATCAACAATCCGAGTACCAGCCCGATACCGCCGGCGATGCCGAGCGCCGCCCACGGATTGTCGTGCACATAAACGTCTGTCGCCTTGGCCGCTTTCTTGCCGTTGGCCAACAGCGCCGCTTGCGATTGCGTGATGTGCTCGCTGACCTTGCGCAGCGATTCCCGGGCCTTGGTGCGCAATTCGTCGAGTTTATGGTCGCCCTGGTTCGCGGTTGCCTTGAGCAGCGCCTCGGCGTCGTCCATGACCACCTTGAAATCGGCGATCAGTTGCTCCTGGCCAAGGTGATTGTCGCCAGATGCAGAATTCATGCTTGTACTCCCTGCCGAACGGATGTCCCCCGACGATCCGCCTGTAGTTCGCCAAGCTCTGTGCGCTGGCACACCAAAGGCTCATCCGTGCTGGCGAATGAAGTCACGCACTTCCGGGTAAACCACCTCGCGCCAGCGGCGTCCGCTGAAGATGCCGTAGTGGCCGGCGCCCTTGACCGTCAGGTGGCGCTTGTTCGCTTGCGGGATGCCCGGCGTCAGTCCGTGGGTGGCTTCGGTCTGGCCGAGGCCGGAGATGTCGTCCAGTTCGCCTTCGATGGTGAACAGGGCGGTGTTCCCGATCGTTTCAGGCGCCACGCGCTGGCCGCGCACATACCATTCGCCGCGCGGCAGCAGGTGCTGCTGGAAAACCACGCGGATGGTGTCGAGATAGTACTCGGCGGGCATGTCGAGCACGGCGTTGTATTCGTCGTAGAACTTGCGGTGCGAGTCGGCGTCCTCGAGGTCGCCGCGCAGCAGGTCCTGGTAGAAATCCCAGTGCGAAGACACATGTCTGCTCGGGTTCATCGCCAGGAAACCGGCGTGCTGCAGAAACCCTGGGTAGACCTTGCGCCGATGCCCCGGATAGTTGCGCGGCACCTCGTGGATCACGTGGTTCTGGAACCAGCTGAGCGGCTTGGTGATGGCGAGGTCGTTGACCTTGGTCGGACTGTTGCGGGTATCGATCGGGCCGCCCATCAGGGTCAACGAGCGTGGCAGCGTTTCGCCATCGCTGGCCATCAGCGACACCGCCGCCATCACCGGTACGGTCGGCTGGCAAACGCTGATCACATGCAGGCGTTCGGCGCCGATGTGCTTGATGAACTCGCGGATGTAGTCAATGTAATCGTCGAGGTGGAAGGCGCCTTGTTCGACCGGCACCATGCGCGCGTCGATCCAGTCGGTCAGGTAAACCTTGTGGTCCTTGAGCAGGGTGCGCACGGTATCGCGAAGCAGCGTCGAGTGATGACCCGAGAGCGGCGCCACCACCAGCACCGGCGGATCGTCCTTGAGGTCGCCGACGGTTTTCGGATCGTCGGAAAAGCGCTTGAAGCGGATCAGGTTGCAAAACGGCTTGGCGAGCACGGTGAACTCGACGATCGGCACCTGGTGGCCATGCGCCTCGACCGACTTGATGCCGAATTCGGGCTTCTCGTAGTCCTTGCCGATGCGATACAGCAGTTCGTAGGTCGCCGCCACGCGCGGCGCGCCGGGCATCCTGGACAGCACGCTCGACGGCTGCGAGTACATCTTGGCAGCGGCATCGGAGAAGGCGACGAACGGACTCATCAGCGAGCGCTGGAGTTCGTGGAAGTGGTACAGCATGGCGCCACGCTCCGATCTGGTGCAGGTGCCGTATGTTGCGGTGCACAAAGCGACCGCGCCAGTGGTCATAGGTCTCAATTTGCAACTGATCGGGGGAGATTGCGCAGGGCGGATCCGGCGGTGCGCAGCAGAAGCGGGGCAAGGGGCAGGGGGCCAGCCTCGCGTCACCGCCCGACTGTGCGACGAGGCGGGTCCCCTGCCCCTTGCCCCGCTTCTGCTGCGCGTCCACGAAGTGGGACAAAGAAGACCAGTGAGCGGCGCCTGCTCCTCACTCCCGACTCACCCGCAGCACCTTGCCCTTGGCGTCGTCGGTCAGTAGCCATAGCGCTCCGTCGGGTGCGACGCGCACGTCGCGCAGGCGCTCGCCGAGTTCGGCGAACAGCACTTCGCCGTCGACCAACTTGCCGCCCTCGAGCCGCAGTCGCTGTGCACAGCGGCCGGCCAGCGCGGTGACGATGAAGTCGCCATCCCACTCGGGGAACATCGTGCCACGGTAGATGACCATCCCGGACGGCGCGATCGATGGCGTCCACTGGTGCAGCGGCGAGACCATGCCCGGGCGCTCGCTGAACGGCGAAATCACCGCGCCGGAGTAGTCGAGGCCGAAAGTGGCTACGGGCCAGCCGTAGTTGGCGCCGGGCGCGATGGCATTCAGCTCGTCGCCGCCGCGCGGACCGTGTTCGTGGGCATACAACAGACCCGCTTGCGCATCCCAAACGATGCCCTGCACGTTGCGATGGCCGTAGCTGTAGATCTCCGGCAGCGCGTCGTCGCGGCCGACAAAGGGATTGTCCGCCGGCAGCGAGCCGTCAGTGCGGATGCGCACGATCTTGCCGAGATGGCTGTCGAGGCGCTGCGCCTTTTCGCGATAGTCGAAGCCGTCGCCCAGACCAACCACAAGCGTGCCGTCCGCGAGGAAGGCCATGCGCCCGCCGAAATGCACCGGCGTGTCCTTGGCCGGCTTGGCGGTGAAGATCGGCGTGACCTCGCTGAGCGCCGTTCCGTCGAAGTGCGCGCGCACCACGCGAGTTCGGTTGGCGCGCGAGCGTCCCTGGGCCAGCGACAGGTAAATGTTCTGGCTGCTGCCGAAGTCCGGATCGACCAGCACTTCGAACAAGCCGCCCTGGCCTTCGACGAAGGCGCGCGGCACGCCGGAGATCGGTTTTTCGACCAGCTTTCCATCCACGATCATGCGCAAGCGCCCGGCGCGCTCGGTGACCAGCGCACGACCATCGGGCAGAAAGGCCAGCGACCACGGAAAGGCCAATCCGGATGCGATGGTCTCGACCCGATAGGGCCGGGATTCCGCGGCGCCGAGCGGATATGCGCTGGCGAACAGCAGGCCCACCCAGATCATTGCTTGCGTGATGCGCATCGCCGACTCCTGAAATCGCAGCGCCGATGGTAGCGCGACCGCCGCATGCCCCGCGAACGGGTCGAATCGGTTCCCTCCGGTCCATACTCCCGATTCCGCCCGCACTATCCGCCCCGAGGACTCCAGGATGCGCCTGAAACGTTGGTCGATCGCCTCCGCTTACTGGCTGCTGGCGGTGCTGGCGACCACACTGGTTGGTTCGATCGTGCAGACGCAGTTCAACCTGGGCGCACTGGGCGCGCTGGGGCAGTCTGTCGACATCGGTTTGCGCCTGCAGACCACACTGCTCGACCTGGCACGCTTCGCGCCGCTGTTCGGCGCGATCGTCGGCGTCGGCTTCCTGATCGCGCTGCCGCTATCGTCGTGGCTGGCCCGGCGTGGGGCAGGGCGCGGCTGGTTGCATCCTCTGGCCGGTGCGGTGGCATTGCTGGTGGCGCTGCTGCTGATGCGCTGGCTGGTCGGACTGACGCCGATCGCTGCGGCGCGTGGACCTGTCGGCATGGCCGCCATGGTGCTGACCGGCGCCTTCGGTGGCTGGGTGTGGGCGATTCTGCGCACCAGGAATCGAGCGGCGTAGCTCGGTGCAAACCGCCGCAGCAAAGTCAATGTCATGCGCAGGGCTACAAGCGGTGGATCCGACTTCGACGTGCGTTAATGTCGGATCGCCGCGCCGACCCCGTCCGTTGATCGCGATGCCCGCACGCGGCTTGATCCGACCCACCAAGCTCGGCCATCGTCGTTGTAGGAGCGACGTGAACGTCGCGACATCAAGGCGCGGTTGCTTCGCCGGTCGCGACGTGCACGTCGCTCCTACAACCCAAGGACCCGTTCCAGGGTAGCCGCATCGCCCGGATTGCGTTAGCTTGCGCGCATCCCCATCTCCTGAATCCGAGGTCCAGCCGTGGCCAAGTCCGTCGTCGTGCTCGGCGCCCAATGGGGCGACGAGGGCAAAGGCAAGATCGTCGACCTGTTGACGGAGCGCGTGCGCGCCGTGGCGCGCTTCCAGGGCGGCCACAATGCCGGCCATACGCTGATCGTCAACGGCAAGAAGACGGTTCTGCACCTGATCCCGTCGGGCATCCTGCGCGAGGGCATCGAATGCCTGATCGGCAACGGGGTGGTGCTCTCGCCGGATGCGCTGCGTACCGAGGTCGCTGAACTCGAAGCCACCGGCGTTGCCGTGCGCGAACGTTTGAAGATCAGCCCGGCAACGCCGCTGATCATGCCCTATCACGTGCAACTCGATCAGGCGCGCGAGCTGGCTTCGGGCAAGGCCAAGATCGGCACCACCGGACGTGGCATCGGTCCGGCCTACGAGGACAAGGCGGCGCGCCGTGGCATTCGCCTGTCCGACCTGTTCTATCCCGAGGAATACGCCGAGAAGCTGCGTGTGGTGATGGATTACCACAACTTCGTGCTGACCCAGTACTGGAAGCTTCCGGCCTGCGATTATCAACAGGTGCTCGACGAATCGATGGCCTTCGCCGACTTCGTGCGCCCGATGATGGCCGACGTCGCCAGCATCCTGCACAAGATCCGCCGTCAGGGCGGCAAGATCCTGTTCGAAGGCGCCCAGGGCAGCTTGCTCGACATCGATCACGGCACCTACCCGTATGTGACCTCGTCGAACACCACGGTCGGCGGCGCCTGCTCCGGCACCGGCGTCGGCGCGCGCGACCTCGACTACGTGCTCGGCATCATCAAGGCCTACGCCACGCGCGTCGGCGGCGGCCCGTTCCCGAGCGAACTCGACGACGCGGTGGGCCAGGGATTGCGCGATCGCGGCCAGGAATACGGCGCCACTACCGGACGCGCCCGTCGCTGCGGCTGGCTCGACGCCGTCGCGGTGCGCCGCACGGTGATGATCAACGGCATCAACGGGCTGTGCGTCACCAAGCTCGATGTGCTCGACGGCGAACCGGTCGTACGTGTGTGCGTGGGCTATCGCTATCGCGGCCAGGAAACCGATCAGGCGCCGCTGGATGCGGCCGGATGGCACGAATGCCAGCCGGTGTACCAGGACTTCGAAGGCTGGACCGAAACCACGCGCGGCGCCAAGCGCTTTTCGGACCTGCCGCGCAACGCCCAGCGTTATCTGGAGGGCGTGCAGGACCTGGTCGGCTGCCCGGTGGCGATGGTCTCGACCGGCCCTGATCGGCTGGAGAACATCGTGCTGCAGGATCCGTTTGCGGAGTATTGAGAGTTCTGGTCGCCCCTGTCGGTGCGCTTATTCGCGCATCAAACTGGCGGCGACCATGCGGACTGCCTTTTTGTCCGCAAAGGACGCAAAGGACGCAAAGAGAGCCAAGAACCAAAGTGTTGATGTTGTGCTGGCTTTGCGTCCTTTGCGGAAAAGCTCTTCTTTCAGCTGGCCGAAAAGGCCGCCTGAAAAATGTTTATATATCAAATGCTTGCGTGATGTTTGGTGAGAGCGGGAATCGGGAATCGGGAATCGGGAATCGGGAATCTGGGCGTCGCGGATCCATGCTCTGGTGGGTCCAGACTTGTCTGGACGCCTTTGGCTACTCTCGCTCCCGGAAGGTCCAGACTTGTCTGAACCCGTTTGACACGGACAAGCCGGACAACATCAATGCTGAAGCGTCCAGACAAGTCTGGACCCACCAAAGCAAAAGAAAAGGCTCGCAATCTGCGAGCCTTTTCTGTCCTCGTGCAGCGTGACGCCGTGTCCAGCGTGACGTCGTTCCTCAGAACTCGAACCGCCCACCCAGATTCAGCGTGCTGCGATCGAGGTCGTCGTTGCCGAAGGTCGCGCGGTAGTACATGAACGCCTGTTTGCCGTTGCCCATCAGATAGACGAAGCCGAGGCCAGCGGTGCCATAACTGGAGTCGAGGCTCTCTTCCTGCAAGCGGAATATCTGACTGCTGCTGCCGTTCAGCAGTCGCGCCCGGGCTTCGGGATCGTCGCTGTTTTCGCCGTTCAGGCTGAGGTCGAACTGCGGCATCAGCACGCCGCTGCTCAGGCTGACTGCGCGCGCCACCTGGACGCCGAGGCCATATTGCAGGGTCGAGAAGCTCTGCTCGTCGTAGCCGACGTTGAACTCGTCTGCTCCGGACTCATCGAAGGCATCGATGTCGCTGCTGATGTAGCGCAGCCCGGCATTCGGCGTGACGCTCCAGGCGCCGTAGTTCAGGTGGTAGCCGATCGAGGTCGCCAGGGTGAACTGGGTGCCATCGGTTGCGCCGACGGCAGTCTCGTCGAATGCGGCGCCCGCGAATGCGACTGAGTTGGTGCGGAACTGGATTCGGCGCGTCTGGTCGAGGTCGACGCGGCCAAACGTCAGGCGCGAATCCACGTACAGTCGATCATTGGCGTAGAACGAGCCGTAGCCGGTAAACAGCAGACTCTTGGCGTCGAGCGTGCTGCCGCCGCTCAGGTCGGATGAAAGGTCGGAGTAGCCAAGGGCGCCGCCGACCACGGCGCGTGGGCTCAGCCGATAGTCGACACCCGCGGTAACGCCGATCGAATCGTAATCGACGCCGACCCGTCCATCGTCGATGTTCTGGTTCTGCTCGCCGCGGGTGATGTTGCCGTTGATGAAGAAGCCCCACGGACTGACCAGCCCATAATCCTCGCCGAAGCCGAGTGCGTTCTGCAGCGCTTCGCCGACCAGCGCCAGCGGGATCGATTGCCCGTTCTGGTTCACCGTCAGACCCGCCATGCTGAAGCCACCGCCGCCGCGACGCAGTTCGTTGAGGCGCGAGTCGACATTGAAGAACTGGGTGGCGCCAATTTCGTTCAGCACCCGGGTCTGAGCCAGAACTTCGTCGGGCGCGATCGCGCGCAGTGCCTGGGTGACTTCGCTGGTGCGGCCCTGATCGGCGGAATCGATGATGGCGCGGCAGGCATCGGCGAGCGCACTGCTCGGAATCGCGCACTCGCTGGCGACCACCGGCAAAGCGGCTTGCGAAGCCGGATCGACGGCGGCGTCGTCGAGCAAAGCCAACAGGTCGTCCGCCGTGCGATTGCTGATCTGCGTCGTTTGCGTCGAGCGGTTGTTGGCTGGATTGCGGTCCGTGCTGGAGGAACTGACCACGCCTTCGTTGCTGATGGATTGTGCGGTGGTCGGCGCGCGCACCGCTATGGTCACCGCGGCCGTTGCGCCCGCTGCCAGCGTTCCGGCCAGGTCGCAACTCACATTCTGGCCGCTGCGCGTGCAGGTGAAGCCGGCGCCGCTCGCGCTGACGAAGGTCAGCGCCGACGGCAGTGCATCGGTGACGCGCACGCCAGTGGCTGCTTCCGGACCGGCGTTGCTCACTGTCAGCGTGTAGTTGTACTGCGCGGCAGCGGTGACTGGATCGGCGCTGTCGGTCTTGACGATGGCCAGATCGGCGCCGCCGGATTGGTAAGCGACGGTTACGCGGGCCGTGTTGTTTTCGGTCGCCGGATCGGCCACCGGCGAAGTCACCGAGAACGTGGCGTCGGCAGTCGCCGTGGCGCCGGGTCGGATTGTCGTCTGCACGCGGATTTCGCTTGCCGCATTGACTGCCAGACCCGGCCGAGTGCATTGCACCTGCTGGCTGACGACATTGCAGGTCCAGCCGTTGCCGGTAGCGCCGGAAATGGCAAATGCGGCCGACAGCGTGCCGCTGACGGTGGTCGTCGTGGCCGCATCCGGCCCGAGGTTGTTGACGCCGACCAGCAACTCGACTCCCTGGCCGGTGATCGCCGAAGCCGGCACCGCCTGGGCGCTGATCGCGAGATCGGCACTCGGCGGTGGCGGCGGCACGTCATCGTTCACGGCGGTGGTTTCGGTATCGCTGTTGTTGTTCGAGTTGACGTCGACGTCGGCTGAACTGACGTTGGCGGTATTGCTGAGCGCGGTTGCCTGCGCGGGCGCGCGCACCTGCAGTTCGATGGTCGATGCCGCACCCGCAGCGAACGCGCCGGCAAAGCTGCAACTGACCGTTGCGCTGCCGGAACAAGACCAGCCTGCGCCGCTGGCAGCGACCAGGGTGACTCCGGCCGGCAGCGTGTCGCTGACCACCACGCCGGTGGCAGCGTGCTCGCCAATGTTGGCGACATCGAGGAAATAGGAGAAGCTGCTGTTGATCGCCACCGGGTCGGCGCTGTCGCGCTTGTTGATGCTGAGGTCGACGACATTGGCCGGCGGCGCCACGACTTCGACCGAAACGCTCGCCACGATCGGCGTCGAGGTCGATTGCGAAGTCAGTCGCGCCGAATTCACGATGGTGCGCGGCGACCCTGGCGCGCGCACACTGATCTGAAAGCTGGAACTTGATCCCTGCACCAGGGAACCGCGGCGGCAGTCCACTGCGTTTCCGATCACGCTGCAGTTCCAGCCCGAGCCCGATGCCGACAACACGGTCAGTGTCGACGGCACGTCGTCGATGACGACCAGGCCGGATTCGCCTGAGCTGCCGAGATTAGAGACCTCGATGGTGTAGCTGAATTCGCTGTTGGCGACCACTTGCGCGGCGCTGACGCTCTTGCTGAGGCGCAACTGTGCCGGCTGCGAGCCAGCGGCCACCTGCAGTTGCCAACTGCGCTGGAACACGTTTCCATCCGGCGACAGCGGAATGCCGCCGCGCACCTCCTGGCAGGTCAGGGTTGCCGTGACCTGAGTCGGTCGCACCAGGGCGCTCAAATTGAGGTTCTGCGGCGTGGTTGTTGCGCCGACGAAGGTCAACGTGGTCTGGAAGCCCGAGAAGGTGCCCGGCACGGTCTCGCCGCTGAGCGTGCAATCCTGCAGACGGGTGGTGACCGACGAGCCGCTGCCGGCACTGCCGCCGCTCGGCGTCGCTCGAATCTGCGCCGTGGCGGTAGTGCCGACCAGGCCTCCGGCCGGCGAGAAATTGACGGTCGAACCCGGCGGCGGCGCGAAGCTCAGCGACGGTGGCACCGGCTGCGTTCCGGCAGGGCAGGTGACCGGCCAGTTGCGCGTGGGTCCAGTGCTGCCGCCCGGCGATTCGGCGCAGATCAGCGTCGCGTTGCGCGCTGCGCTGCCCGAAGTGCAGGTCAGCCCGAGGCTGCCCGGCGCCGAAGTCGGACTGAAGGTCTGCGATGCCGGCATGACGCTGAACGCGCTGGCATCGACACCGGTGAACGAGCAGTTGAGTCCCACCATGGAGAAACTGCCGCTGCCCATGCCGCCGCTCGGGATGACCGAGATCTGTCCTGAGCCAGTGCTGCCAATCAAGGTCACGCCGCTGAGGTTGATCTGCGTGCCCGCAGTGGGCGCGTAGCTTAGCGTGGGCGGAAACACGTTGCCGTCGACCTGCGCGACTGCCGCCGCACCGAAGGCCAGTGCGGATGCTGCAAACAGTGACCGCAGCGGGAGCAACAGGCGTGAAGACGAGACTGAGCGTTGCATCGTTCGGCTCTCCAGGATCGGGCCGTTTTCCGGCAAGTTGCCGAACATTGTAACGCCAATCTCTGAAAAACAGGGCCTTAGCAATCCTTCTTAATCAATAATCTCGCGATTGGTCGAGCTCCGTCACACATTGCACCGAGCGCTGAGGTCAGGTGGCGCGAACAGAATCACGCCGCGCTCATGCGTTCGCCCATGCGCACGCGAGCGTCGGTGGCCAGCGCGGTGTCCCAGTGCGGGAAGTTGGCGCCGGACAACACGATCACCGTGGAACCCATATTGAAGCGTCCAATTTCGGCACCGGCGATGAAGCTCGGCGCACTGCTGCCGCTGTATTCGCGAACCCTGACCTGATCGGCATAGGGGGGCGTGACTTCGCCGTCGAACACGGTCTCGATGCTGGAGACGAAGATCGCGCCGACCAGCACCACCGCCAGCGGGCCGCACTCGGTGTCGAAGATCAATGCCAGACGTTCGTTTCGCGCGAACAAGCGCGGAATCGACTCAGTCGTCCAGGGCGCCACGCTGAACAGGCGACCCGGTACATGAATGGCTCGCGCCAGGCGCCCGGCGCATGGCATGTGCACGCGGTGATAGTCGCGCGGCGACAGATAGATGGTGGCGAAGCCGCCGCCGTCGAATGGCAAGGCGTCGACGTCGCGCCCGCCGAGCAGTTCGCTCACGCTGTAGTCCATGCCCTTGGCCTGCACGATGCGCCCCGCCGAGATCGTGCCGATCTGCGAGATGCAGCCGTCCGCAGGCGATACCAGCCCGACGTCGGCAATCGGGCGCGCGTCGGGCTTCAGCGCGCGCGTGAAGAAGGCATTGAAGTTCCGGTAGGACTCCAGGTCGGGATTCAGCGCGTCGGCCATGTCGATGCGGTAAGCGCGCTTCAGCTGGCTGATCAGCAGGCGCTTCCACGGCCGCCAGGTCCAGCGCATGGCGTAATAGACGATGCGCGACAGCAACTGGTGCGGCAGCAGCAACTGCAGGGCTACGCCCAGATCGCGTTTGATCGACATTCGTTCAGCCGCCTTCGTCCATGAGGGTGATGAGATCCGCCGCAATGGTCTCGGCGCGCTGCGGCGGCCGCATCAGGCCGGCCAGCCGGCCTTGCGGATCGATGATCAGCAACGAGGCGCTGTGATCGATCGTGTAGTCGAGCGGCCCAGGCCCGTTCGGCACTTTCATGAACATCACCCCGAGCGCCTGGGTGAGCGCCAGCAGCGCCTCCGGCGTCCCGGTGGATGCCTCGAAGTCAGGGTCGAAGTAGGCGACGTACTTACCGAGTAGCTCCGGCGCGTCGCGCTCCGGATCGACCGACACGAAGCTGACCGCGAAATCGAGATCCGCGCGCTGAGCGCGCAGTTGCGAGCGCGCGGCTTTTGCCGTGGCCAATGCAGTCGGGCAGACATCCGGGCAGTTGGCGAAACCGAAAAACACCAGGCGCCAGCGGCCGCGCCAGCCGGTTTCGGTCAGAGCGCTGCCGTCGCTGCGCGTCAGTGCGAACTGCGGCAAGGGTTTCGGCTGCGGGTACAGCAGCGAGCCCTGTAGCTGTCGCGGCATTGTTTCGCCGTCCGGCCGATAGTCGAAGATGCGCTGGCTGGCGATGAAGCCGGCAATGCCGGCGATCGCGGCAAGCGCGACGATGATCCACGGAAGGCGGCGTTCGAGATTGTTCATGCACCGCAGTATAGGCGGGCTGGTGGCCCCGGACCTACCTGCCAGAGCAGCCGTCTGGACCCACCAAAGCAGTCGTCTGGAGCCATCAAACAAGTTGTGCACGGTCCCCGGAACGGTGTCCGAAGGCACGGAACAAGATCAGAACCTCACGCAGGTAGTGCCTTCTCGGCGGATTCGATGCGAACATCCATGCTTGTCGACTGATCGAGTAAACAACTTGACCGATGTGCTCGCCAGCGTCTGCGATTTCATTCGCTACGCCACCAGCCGCTTCAATGCCGCCGGCCTCAGCTTCAGCCAGGGCTTCGACAGTGCGCTCGACGAGGCCAGCTACCTGGTGCTGACCACCTTGCACCTGCCGCACGACCTGCCGCCGGTGTATGCCGCGGCGACCTTGCTGCCGGAGGAACGCGCCGAGCTGCTGGCGCGGATCAATCGTCGTGTCGACGAGCGCTTGCCGGTGGCCTATCTGACTGGCGAGGCCTGGTTCGCCGGACTGGCGTTCAAGGTCTCGCCCGACGTGTTGATCCCGCGCTCGCCGATTGCAGAATTGATCGAACGCGGTTTCGAGCCCTGGCTCGCCGGCCAGCCGGTGGCTCGCGCACTCGATCTGTGCTGCGGCAGCGGTTGCATCGGCATTGCCCTGGCCATGCAGATGCCCGATGCGGTGGTCGATCTGGTCGACATTTCGCCACCTGCGCTGGCGCTGACGGCACAGAATGCCGCCGACCATGGTGTCGCCGAT
Organism: uncultured Rhodanobacteraceae bacterium; assembly: GCA_937928755.1. Classification (GTDB taxonomy): domain Bacteria; phylum Pseudomonadota; class Gammaproteobacteria; order Xanthomonadales; family SZUA-5; genus JADKFD01. Next base: position 17,071 of record CALEZI010000119.1, read on the forward strand.
CGTATCGAAGTGATCGAGTCGGACGGTTTCGCCGCTCTCGACGGCCGCGTTTACGACCTGATCGTCAGCAATCCGCCCTATGTCGGGCGTGCCGAGTACGCCGCCTTGCCGGCCGAATTCAACCATGAACCGCGACTGGCACTGATCTCCGGCGAAGATGGACTGGATCTGCCGTTGCGCATCCTTGCCGAGGCGGCGGCGTATCTGAGCGAGCAGGGCCTGCTGATCCTCGAAGTGGGCGCTTCCGACTCGGCGCTGGTCGAGTGTCTTCCCGATGTGCCGTTCACCTGGGTCGAATTCGAGTGCGGCGGCTCCGGTGTCGCCGTGCTCGATCGCGCCACGCTGGTCGACTGCGGCGAGCAGTTCGCACTGGCGCGGGCGGCGCGCGAGATCCGGGCATGAGCGGCGCCAACACTTTCGGTCGACTGTTCTGCGTCACCACCTTCGGCGAAAGCCACGGACCTGCAATCGGCTGCGTGATCGACGGGTGTCCGCCCGGGTTGGCGATCGCACCGGAGGATTTTCGTGGTGATCTCGATCGCCGCGCCACCGGTCGCTCGCGCTTCACCAGCCAGCGTCGCGAGGCCGACGATATCGAGATCCTGTCCGGCGTTTACCAGGGACGTACCACCGGCACGCCGATCGCACTGATGATCCGCAACACCGATGCGCGCTCGAAAGACTACGGCGACATCGGCGAAAGTTTCCGCCCCGGCCACGCGGACTACACTTACTGGCATAAATACGGCATCCGCGATCCACGCGGCGGTGGCCGTTCATCGGCGCGCGAGACCACCATGCGGGTGGCCGCTGCGGTGATCGCCAAGCGCTGGCTGGCGGAACGCCACGGTATCACCGTGCAGGGCTGGATGAGCGGTATCGGCCCCTATCGGCCGGGACAAATCGAGCGCGCCACGGTCGAGGACAACCCGCTGTTCTGGCCAGATCCTGCGCAATTGCCGGAGATCGAGGCCTTTCTCGATGGGTTGCGCAAGTCGGGCGATTCCGTGGGCGCGCGCCTGACGGTGGTTGCCGACGGTGTGCCGGTCGGCCTCGGCGAACCGATCTACGGCAAGCTCGATGGCGATCTCGCCGCCGCGCTGATGAGCATCAATGCAGTGAAATCGGTCGAAATCGGCGACGGCGTTCAGGTCTGCGACCAGCGCGGCAGCGAGCATCGCGACGAAATGACGTCGGCCGGCTTCCTGTCCAACCATGCCGGCGGCATCCTCGGCGGCATTTCCAGCGGGCAGCAGATCATTGCTCATGCGGCCATCAAGCCGACGTCGAGCATCCTGGTGCCGGGCCGTTCGCTGAACAGCGCCGGGGAAGCGATAGACATCGTCACCAAGGGCCGCCACGATCCGTGTGTCGGCATCCGCGCCGTGCCGATCATGGAGGCGATGCTGGCGTTGGTACTCGCCGATCATCTGATGCGCCATCGCGCCCAATGCGGCGATGTGCCGACCCGCGCGCCACGACTTGCGGCCGACGCGACCATTTCCGATCCACCGAGCGAATCATGACCAACAAGTCCGAACCGCGTTTCAAGATTGCCGTCGTCGGCGCCACCGGCGCCGTCGGTACGACCATGCTCGAAATCCTTGCCGAGCGCGATTTCCCGGCCTCCGAGGTGATCGCGCTGGCCAGCGAGGGTTCGGCCGGCAAGCGCGTCCAGTACGGCGAGAAATCGCTGGTGGTGAAGAACCTCGCCACCTTCGATTTCACCGGCGTGGCGATTGCGCTGTTTTCGGCCGGCGGCAGCATTTCCGCCGTGCACGCGCCGCGCGCGGCTGCGGCGGGCGCCATCGTGGTCGACAACACCAGTCAGTTTCGCACCGACGATGACATTCCGCTGGTCGTCAGCGAGGTCAATCCACATGCGATCGCCGGCTACAGGAAGCGCGGCATCATTGCCAATCCGAATTGCTCGACGATGCAGATGCTGGTGGCATTGGCGCCGATCCATCGCGCTGTCGGTATCGAACGCATCAACGTGGCGACTTACCAGTCGGTGAGTGGCGCTGGCCAGAGCGGCATCGTCGAGCTCGGCCGGCAAACCGCAGCCTTGCTCAACATGCAGGCGATCGAGCCGAAGAAGTTCCCGGTGCAGATCGCATTCAACCTGATCCCGCACATCGACGTGTTCACCGACAACGGTTACACCAAGGAAGAAATGAAGATGGTCTGGGAGACGCAGAAAATCCTCGAGGATGCGTCGATTCAGGTCAATCCGACGGCAGTCCGGGTGCCGGTTTTCTACGGGCACAGCGAAGCGGTGCATCTGGAAACCCGCGGCAAACTGACCGCTGCGCAGGCGCGCGAGCTGTTGGCGGCAGCACCCGGCGTGGTCGTCGTCGACGATCGTGAACCGGGTGGTTATCCGACGCCGGTGACCCACGCGGCGGGCAAGGACCCGGTGTTTGTCGGTCGGATTCGCGAAGACATCAGCCATCCGCGTGGGTTGAACCTCTGGATCGTCTCCGACAACATTCGCAAAGGCGCGGCATTGAACGCAGTTCAGATTGCTGAACTCTTGGTAAAAGACTACTTGTGATCTATAGTTATCGTCGCCTCATAAGGTCGTTTCGAGTTTCATGACCTAATACGCGGCCACCACTAGAAGCCGCACTGCCCTCGGGGGAGTTCCATGAAAGGACCGCGCAAGACACTTCTGGCCAGCAGCATTCTCGCCATCCCGACGCTTGCACAGGCTTTGGGACTGGGCGGGATTGAAGTGAAGTCAGGCCTCAATGAGCCTCTGAATGCCGAGATCCAGGTGATCCAGTCGGCACCCGGAGAAGCGGATGGGCTTGCTGTTGCGCTCGCCAGTGCCGAGGACTTTGCCCGAGTCGGCATCGACCGAACGCGCATGGAAATGCCGATCAGCTTCTCGGTTGGCAAGGACAAGAGCGGGCAGCCGGTGATCAAGGTCACCTCGGCCACGCCGGTCAAGGAACCGTTCCTCAATTTCCTGCTCGAGGTCAACTGGTCCAAGGGCCGCTTGCTGCGCGAGTACACGGTGTTGCTCGATCCGCCGCTGAGCGCGCCCGCGCGCGGCAGTAGTCAGGTGACGACGGCACCGGTGCGCGAACCGACACCGGCGCAACCGGTGGCAGTCGCCCCGCCCAAGCCGGTTGCACCAGCACCCGCGCCGACACCAGCGCCAGCACCGACGCCAGCGCCGACGCCAGCACCCGCCCCCGCCCCGGCGCCAGCACCGGCTCCGGCGCCAGCACCTGCACCGGCTGCCGCTGCACCAGGCGAATATGGCCCGATCGGGCAGGGCGAGACTCTGTGGGAAATTGCCCTGGCGACACGGCCCGATGGTGTCAGCGACATGAACAAGTTCATGATCTCGCTGCTGCGGATGAATCCGGACGCCTTCTACGAGCAGAACATCAACGCGCTCAAGCGCGGCGCCATCCTGCGCATTCCCGGCGCGGACGACGTCAATGCGGTTGCCGCCAGCGAGGCGGCGGAAGCGGTGCGTGGCCAGAATGAACTCTGGCGCGGTTACCAGAGCGCCCAGGCAACCACGCCGACAAGACTTGCCGATGCCGGCGCCAGCGAGAGCTTGCGCGCGCCGCCGACCACGACCACCAGCAGCGGCTCGCAACTGAAGCTGTTGCCGCCACGCGCGGGCGAGGACCAGGGCGCGGCCGATCGCCCCGGGTCCGCCGGTCTCGAACGCAGCGGCGAAGAGATCAAGAATCTGCGCGGCGATCTGGCACGCTCCCAGGAAGACCTGGAAAGCTCGCGCCAGGAAGTCAGCGAACTGCGCTCGCGGGTCACCGACCTGGAAAAGATCAAGACCGACCAGGACAAGGTGCTCAAGTTGCGCAACGACGAATTGAAGTCGTTGCAGGCGCGCGCGGGGGAGTTGGAGAAGCGCATCCGCGAGCTGGAGGCCTCGACTGCGGCAGCGGAGGCGGCAGCCGCCGCAGCGCAGGCCACGGCCGATACGGCACAGGCGGCGCTCGACGCCAAGCCGGTCGAACCGGTCAAGCCGGCGACCGACATCTGGCAACCGACCGACAGCACGCCGGACGTGCCACCGGTCGACGCAACAGAGCCGGCGCCGGACATCACGCCGCCGGCTGACGTCGTCACCGAGCCGGTTGCGGCAGACATCACACCACCGGCCGACACGCCACCGGCCGACACTACGCCGGTCGATACGACGCCGGTCGATACCACGCCAGTCGATACCACGCCTGCGGATACCACGGCGGTTACCCAACCGGTGTCGGAGCCGGAACCCGTGCCGACCGAGCCGGTCGCGGCCGAGCCGGCACGCCCGGCGGCCGAGGGCGGTCTACTCGGCAATCCGTGGCTGGTCGGAGGTATCGGTGCCGCGGTACTGGGACTGCTCGGCCTGCTGTTCATGCGCCGCCGCCGCAAGGACGACGAAGGCACGACGCCGTACGCAGCGACTTCCGACGCGGGCGAACGCGACAACTTCTTCCCGCAGGAGCGTGGCGAAGCGCCGGTCGTCGATCTCGGCGATGTCGAGGAAGAAGAACTGCTCGACCAGGTGGCGATGAATCCCGCCAACCTGCGCGTCCGCCTGGATTTGCTGCGCCTGTACCACGATCGCGGCAACGCAGCCCAGTTCGAGGACACGGCGCGCGGCTTGCGGGCGCAGATCGCCAGCGAAGATCAGCCGGAATGGCAAGAGGCGGCGCGTCTGGCCGCAACCATCCTGCCGGGTCACGCGATGTTTGCGCGTCGCGACGAGATCCCGTCTGAAGTCACCTTCGAGGAACCCGAAGTTGACCACGAACCGATCGACAGCAGCATGGACCTGTCGCAGTTCGAGGACAGCGCCCCGGCATCGTCTGTCGCCGTCGAACAGCCCAGGCTGCAGGATGCCGCAGAGCCGAATTTCGATTTCGACTTCGACCTCGACTCTCCGACGCAGGCCATTGAGGCGGTAGCGGCGCCGACGCCGGAACCGACGCCAGCAGCTGCGCCAGCGCAGACCAACGATCTCAATTTCGACTTCGATCTCGACTTGCCGGCTGCGCCAGCGGCGCCGGTGGTTGCGGCGGTCGAACCCGAGGTGCAGGCACCGACCCGGCAGGAGATTGCACTGGATCTGCCGGATATCGACTTCGCTGCCATGGAAGCGCCGAAGCTGGCGGATGCTCCGATAGCCGAGTTGGCGGATACCGGAACCGGCATCGACGACGAACTCGGGGATCTGGGCGTGTTCGGCGATGACGCGGTTGCGACCAAGCTCGATCTGGCCCGTGCCTACATGGACATGGGCGATCCGGATGGCGCGCGCAGCATGCTCGAGGAAGTCATCGGCGAAGGCAACGACGAGCAGCGCGACGAAGCACGCAAACTGCTCTCGGGCCTGAGCTGAGTTAGACTCGGTCGAACGCGACTGGTGTTGACGAAGGGCCGGGAAACCGGCCCTTCGCTTTTCTGACGAGTTGCAACGCAGCCATGCGCCGCCAGAACCGTGCAATCTGCCCCGTAGCGGACTCACCCGATGGGTGAGTCGGTCCGGCCGCCCAAAAGGCAATAGAATCATGAGGCTGCGGGCCTCGAAAAGCGGTCAACTGAGGTTTCTAGGATTATCCCAGGATCAAGGCCAATGCCCCGATATGCCCTTGGTGTCGAATACGACGGCACCGATTTTCTGGGTTGGCAGACGCAACACCAGGAACCCACGGTACAAGCGACCCTCGAGCGCGCGCTCAGCTTCGTGGCGGCCAGCCCGATCAGCGTGACCTGCGCCGGGCGCACCGATACCGGCGTGCACGCGCTCGGTCAGGTGGTGCATTTCGACAGCGTTGCGGAGCGAGCGGAGCGCGCCTGGGTATTGGGCAGCAACTCGCGTTTACCGGGCACCGTGGCCGTACGCTGGGCGCGACCGGTCAGCGATCAGTTTCACGCCCGCTACGGTGCCCGTCGGCGTGCTTATCGATATCGCATTCTGCGCCAACCGACGCGCCCGGCGCTGGACGCGCGTTTTGCGTTGTGGGTGCGCGAAACGCTCGATCTTGCTGCCATGCGTGCTGCCGTACCTGCTCTGGTCGGCGAACACGATTTCACCTCGTACCGCACGGTCGCCTGCCAGGCTTCGTCGCCGATCCGCACAATCCATCACATCGACGTGGTCGAGCGCGATAACCTGGTCGACCTGCATTTCGAGGCCAATGCCTTTCTGCATCACATGATCCGCAATCTGGTCGGCAGCCTGTTGCTTGTCGGGCGCGGCGACCAGCCGCCCGAGTGGATCGCGGAGGTTTTGTCCGCGCGCAATCGCACGTTGGCGGGCCCGACCGCGCCCGCGCACGGGCTGACCTTCATGGCGGCACGATATCCGGCCGAGCATGGATTGCCGACGGAGCATTGCCTGTGAGTTGGCGCACGCGGGTCAAGTTCTGCGGCATCACCCGCCCCGAGGATGCGCGTCTGGCGATCGCCCTGGGCGTCGATGCCATCGGGCTGGTATTCGTGCCGCAAAGCCGCCGATGTGTGGGCATCGAGCAGGCGCGCGCCGTCATCGAGGCCGCCGCGCCGCTGGTTTCAGTCATCGGACTGTTCATGGACGCGCAACCCACCGAGGTGAGACGAGTGCTCGATGCGCTGCCACTCGACGCATTGCAATTCCATGGCCGCGAGAGCGCCGCCTACTGTCGCCAGTTCAACCGGCCGTATGTCAAAGCGCTGGCGATGGGCGATGGTGTTGACGTTGTTTGCGCAGCATCCAGCTATGCTGAGGCCCGCGGTGTGCTGCTGGACGCACACCGCAGCGGCGAGCAGGGTGGTTCAGGTATGCGTTTCGACTGGTCGGCCATCCCCCAGTCGATGACGGGCCGCATCATCCTGGCCGGTGGCCTGACCCCCGACAACGTCGCCGCTGCCATCACCGGCGTGCGTCCTTACGCGGTGGATGTCTCCAGCGGCATCGAATCGGCGCCGGGCATCAAATGTCCCGAGCGCATGCGGCAATTCATGAATGAGGTGGAACGTGCAAGCCGACAACCACGGCGCGACTGAACGCGTCGATTACGATGCCTATCCGGATGCCCGCGGCCATTTTGGTCCGTATGGCGGAAGTTTCGTTGCCGAGACGCTGATGGCCCCGCTGGCCGAGCTTGCTGCGGCCTACGCGTTTTACCGCAACGATCCCGAGTTCATTGCCGAACTGGCGCGTGACCGCAAACACTACGTAGGCCGCCCGACGCCGATCTATCACTGCGAACGCCTAAGCCGTGAAGTCGGCGGTGCGCAGATCCTGCTCAAGCGCGAGGACCTGAATCACACCGGCGCGCACAAGATCAACAACACCGTGGGCCAGGGCCTGTTGGCCCGGCGCATGGGCAAGCGGCGCATCATTGCCGAGACCGGCGCCGGGCAGCACGGGGTTGCGAGTGCCACCATCGCGGCGCGCCTCGGCCTCGAATGCGTGGTCTACATGGGCGCCGTGGATATCGAGCGCCAGGCGATCAACGTGTTCCGCATGAAACTGCTCGGTGCCACCGTGGTTCCGGTGCAGTCGGGCTCGAAGACCTTGAAGGATGCCCTCAACGAGGCATTGCGCGACTGGGTCACCAACGTCGATAACACCTTCTACATGATCGGTACCGTTGCCGGTCCGCACCCGTATCCGATGATGGTGCGCGACTTCAACGCCATTGTCGGCCAGGAAGCACGCGCCCAGATGCTCGACGAGTACGCCAAGCTGCCCGATGCGGTGGTCGCCTGCGTCGGTGGCGGCTCCAACGCGATCGGCATCTTCCACCATTTCCTCAACGACGCCGGCGTCGCCATCTACGGCGTCGAGGCGGCGGGCGAGGGCATTGAAACCGGACGCCACGCGGCGTCGCTGTCGGCTGGCGTACCCGGCGTGCTGCACGGCAACCGCACCTATCTGATCGCCGATGCCGACGGCCAGATCATCGAGACGCATTCGGTCTCCGCGGGCCTCGACTATCCGGGCGTCGGACCGGAACACGCGTTTCTCAAGGACACCGGCCGCGCCCATTACGTCGGTATCACCGATGATGAGGCACTGGCCGCGTTTCACAAGCTGGCCCGCAGCGAAGGTATTCTCGCAGCGCTTGAGAGTTCCCACGCAGTCGCCTACGGCATCAAGCTCGCCGCGCGCCTGCCCAAGGACCAGCATGTACTGATCAACCTGTCCGGGCGCGGCGACAAGGACGTCAACACGATCGCGCGCATCGAGGGGATAACGCTCTAGGGGCAGTGAGTAGTGAGTAGTGAGTAAGAGCACGCGACCCCGACTCCCGTTCGCACTGCTCCAATTCGCATACGCGCCACTCGCGGTTCATGCCGGCCGTTACTCACTATTCACTATTCACTACTCACTGCTTTCCTAATGACCAACCGCATCGACACCCGCTTCACCGAACTGCGCACCGCTGGCCGCCCCGGTCTGATCACCTTCGTCACCGCGGGTGACCCCGATCCGTCGTTGACTGTCGAGGTGCTGCATGCACTGGTGCGCCACGGTGCCGATCTGGTCGAACTCGGCATGCCGTTCTCCGATCCGATGGCCGACGGCCCGGTGATCCAGCAGGCCAACGAGCGGGCGCTGGCGAAACACGTCGGATTGACCCATGTGCTCGACAGCGTGCGCAGCTTTCGGGCTGCCGATGCGCAGACGCCGATCGTGCTGATGGGTTACCTCAACCCGATCGAGCGTTTTGGTTTCGAACGTTTCGCCGACGCCGCCGCGCAAGCCGGCGCCGATGGCCTGTTGCTGGTCGACTGCCCGATCGAAGAATCGGTCAGTTACGAACCCACGCTCAAGACCGTAGGCCTGGAGCAGATTTTCCTGCTCGCACCGACCACGCCGCCGGAACGCCGCCAGCGCATCGCCGCCAAGGCCCGTGGTTTCATCTACTACGTGTCGTTCAAGGGCATCACCGGTGCCGGCCACCTGCAACACGCCAGCGCAATCGCCGCGCTGGATGAGTTGCGCGGGCTGAGCGAGGTGCCGATCGCTGTCGGTTTCGGCATCCGCGATGCGGCCAGCGCGGTCGCGCTCGGCGCCCACGCCGAAGCCATCGTCATCGGCAGCGCACTGGTCGAGACCATCGCCAACGCCCGCGACGCCGCCGAAGTCAATTCACTGGTGGCATCATTCCTCGCGCCGATCCGCGACGCGCTGCATGCGGTGAAGCGCTTGTAGAAGGCCGACGTTGTAGGAGCGTCGTGCACGACGCGACCCACCGACCCGACATTCGCGACGTACACGTCGCTCCTACAGATACGGATTTCGATCTGCCCATGAGCTGGTTAAGCAAACTGATGCCCGCCCGCATCCGTACCGAAGGTTCGGCGAAGCGCAACGTTCCGGAAGGTCTGTGGGAGAAGTGCCCGGCCTGCGCCGCGGTGCTGTACGGCCCGGAACTGGAGCGCAACCTGCGCGTCTGCCCGAAGTGCAATCACCACATGACGATTTCCGGCCGCAAGCGCCTGGAATCCTTGTTCGACGCCGGCACGATGAGCGAGATCGATGGCAATCTGGCGCCATTCGACGCGCTCAAGTTCCGCGATTCCAAGCGCTACCGAGACCGCTTGATCGCGGCGCAGCGCGCAACCGGCGAGAAGGATGCGCTGGTTTCCGCACGCGGGCTGCTCAAGGGACGAACGCTGATCGCCAGCGCTTTTGAATTTTCGTTCATGGGTGGCTCGATGGGTTCGGTCGTCGGTGAGCGCTTTGCACGTGCCGCCGAGCGCGCGCTGGATGAGCGGGCGCCGCTGGTCAATTTTTCTGCGACCGGCGGTGCGCGCATGCAGGAAGGTCTGTTCTCGCTGATGCAGATGGCCAAGACCTCGGCGGCGCTGGCGCGCCTGCGTCGCAACGGCGTACCTTTCGTTTCGGTGCTGACGCATCCCACCACCGGCGGCGTGTCCGCCAGTCTGGGCATGCTTGGTGATCTCAATCTCGCCGAGCCCCAGGCGCTGATCGGCTTCGCCGGACCGCGCGTGATCGAACAGACTGTGCGAGAGACCCTGCCCGAGGGATTCCAGCGCAGCGAGTTTCTGCTCGACAAGGGCGCACTCGACGCCATCGTCGACCGCCGCGAATTGCGCGACAAGCTCTCGGCGATGCTGGCGATCCTGCAGCGCCAGCCGGCGCCAGCGGCGTGAGAGCCATCGGTTGTTGCTTGCTCCTGGCTGCATGTAGAGCCGAGCTTGCTCGGCTGCGCTGGCTGTTCGTAGGGCCGAGGTTGCTTGGCTGCTTTGGCCGTTCGTAGAGCCGAGCTTGCTCGGCTGCACTGGCCGTTCGCAGAGCCGAGCATGCTTGGCTGCTTTGGCCGTTCGTAGAGCCGAGCTTGCTCGGCTGCTCTGGACGTTCGTAGAGCCGAGCTTGCTCGGCTGCTGTAGTTGCACCGCCCTCAATTCGAAGCTGCACAGCAGCGGAGCAAGCTCCGCTCTATCAAGGCAACAGCAGCGGAGCAAGCTCCGCTCTACCAAGGCAACAGCAGCGGAGCAAGCTCCGCTCTACCAAAGGCAAATGCAGCGGGATGTTGACGACAACCGCGCCGGGACTGAACGCCAACGATCCGCTCGATGCCTGGCTCCGCCACCTTGAACAGCTGCACCCGCGCGCGATCGACCTTGGCCTCGAGCGCGTGCGCGAGGTCTGGTTGCGGCTTGGCAGTCCACGACCGGCGCCGATCTGCGTTCTGGTCGGTGGGACCAATGGCAAGGGATCCACGGTAGCGTTCCTGAGCGCGATGCTGGCGGCGGCCGATTACCGTGTAGGCACCTACACCTCACCGCACCTGCTGCGTTACAACGAGCGTGTGTTGCTTGCCGGAGTCGAGGCCAGCGACGCGCAACTGGTTGCCGCCTTCGCCGAAATCGACGCTGCTCGCGGCGTGATTTCGCTCAGTTACTTCGAGTTCGGCACGTTGGCAGCCTTCCTCGTCCTGGCGCGGGCCGGGCTGGATGTAGCGGTGCTTGAGATCGGCCTGGGCGGGCGCCTCGATGCGGTCAATCTGATCGATGCGGATGCTGCGATCCTGACCAGTGTCGATCTCGATCACCAGGAGTACCTCGGCAACGATCGCGAGCGCATCGGCTGGGACAAGGCGCATATCTTCCGCGCCCGACAGCCGGCGGTCATCGCCGCACTGGATCCGCCGGACTCGGTTTACACGGTGGCGCGGCAACTCGGCGCGGTGGTCCACACGTTACCGCCGCTCGGCACGCCCGGTGCGACCAACTGGACCTGCCCGCTTCCGGACGGGGCGACCCTGGAAATGCCTTTGCCTCGTCTGCGGGCTCCTTGTCAGCGGCGTAATGCCGCCGCTGCGATATGGGCCTGGCAATTGCTCGGAGAGCGTTTGCCGTTCGTGGCCCGGGCGGCGGCGATCGGCGTTGCCCAGGCGAGCGTGCGCGGGCGCCTGGAGCGCTTGCCGCGCAGCATCGAGACTCTGGTCGACGTTGCCCACAATCCCGAGGCCGCCCGCGAGCTGGCGTCATGGATGCAGTGCAATCCCCGGCAGCGCAATGTCGCGGTGTTCGCTGCGCTCGCCGACAAGGACCTCGCGGGCATCGTTGCCCCGTTGGCGCAATCCTTCTGCGCCTGGATCGTGGTCGACCTGGCTGCAACGACGCCGCGCGCGGCGAGTCCGGAACAACAGGCAGCCGCGCTGCTCGGCCAACTACCCGCTGCGGCAACGGTCACCACCCGCGCGGACATGGGATCGGCGCTGGCGAGTGCCGATGAGCTGGCCGGTAGCGAAGGTCGCGTGCTGGTGTTCGGGTCGTTCTTCACGGTGGCCGCTGCGCTTGCGGCCGCCCCGGCAGAGCCAGGCGCCGACCGTAGACAGCACGACGATACTATTGCGGACCAGGACCGAACGGCGGTTCCGCGCGCCCCGGGCCAGGCTGCCCACGGCGTCTGAGCGACCGATCCGGGGATCAGCCTATACTCGGCAGAATCGCTTTACACGACTATTTGCCGCCAATGGACGACGCCCTACGCCAACGCCTGGTCGGCGCCGCCGTGATCATCGCGCTCGCCGTGATCTTCGTGCCGATGCTGCTGGATTCGCCCGACGAAGCAACGCGCACGCAAGAGGTGGACCTGACGATTCCGCCACGTTCGGAGCCGGGTGTCGAGACACGACGCTTGCCGCTTGATCCGGGCATGACCGCGCCGCCTGCGGCTGCTGAGCCGCCACCCGACAGCGCCGGCAACAACGTCGCCGAGCCGGTCCCGGCGCCGCAGGCTGGCGGCGTGGCGCCCGTCGTCGATGAGCCGCCCAAGCCCGCTCCGAGTCCCGCACCGGCGCCGGCGGCGCCAGTGACGACAACGCCACCTCCTGTTGCGCCGACAACGGTCGCAGCGCCGGCGCCAGCACCCCCGGCCATGCCGGCGCCTGCGCGCGGCGGCCGCTTCGTCGCCCAGTTCGGCAGTTACGCCGAGCTCGGCAACGCGCAGGCGCTGATTCGCGATCTGGCCAAGGCCGGTGTGCCCGCCGATATCGAAACACTCGCTGGCGCTTCAGGTCGCGCCCTGCATCGCGTGCGCTCGCGGCCCTATGCGACGCGCACCGAGGCCGACGCCGCGCGTCTGGGTGCGCAGCGGCAGATCGCCGGGCTGGCCAGCACGGTCGTCGAATTGGCGGCTGCCGATGCCACGCAATCGACCCCGGCCCCTGCCAATCTTTCGGGTTGGGCGGTACAGGTCGGTGTGTTCACCCGCAAGGAAGGCGCCGAGGAGCTCGCCAAGCGATTGCGCGACGGCGGTTATGCCGCATTCGTCGAGCCGGTCAAACTGGCTGGCGGTCAAACCAGCCACCGCGTGCGCATCGGGCCCGAAGTCAAACGCGAAATTGCGCAGCGCATCCAGGCTGAGGTCAAGAGCAAGTTCAAGCTCGACGCGCTGGTGGTTGCTCATCCGTAGCCCTGCGAATACCGATTGTCCGCAGATGGCGCAAATGTCCAAAGGTGAAGGAATCAGCAACCAACCGTCCCTGACGTGTGGCTGTGGGCTGTTTTTCAGGACGCAAGGGAGCACAAAGGACCGCGGCACGGTGCACGGGAGGAACTCCCACCTGACGCGACTTTGGTGGGCCCAGACTTGTCTGGACGCTGGTCCAACAATGCCCGGAAAGCGTCCGGACAAATCTGGACCGGCCTTTGCCGTGCCCCGTGCCGCGTGTTCTTTGCGTCCCTTTGTGTTCGCCATCCGGGTTCGCTCAAGGCGCGGAATGTCGCCCGCATGATCTGGGTCGACTGGCTGATCGTTGGCATCATCGGACTGTCGGCGGTGATCAGCCTGGTGCGTGGTTTCGTCCGCGAGGCGTTGTCGATCGTCATCTGGATCATGGCGTTGTGGGCGGCATTCCACTTCACCGCGCCGTTCGCCCAACTGTTTCTCGGCGGCATCGAACTGGCGTCGGTGCGCCTTGCGGTCGCGGCGATCATTCTGATCATCTGCATACTGGTGCTCGGCTCGATGCTCAGCTGGCTGGTCGGGCGCCTGCTGCAGTCGACCGGCCTCAGTGGCACGGATCGACTGCTCGGCGTGGTATTTGGAGCACTTCGTGGACTGGTCACGGTGACCGCACTGGTCGCAGTGGTCAGTTGGACGCCGTTGTGTCTCGATCCCTGGTGGCGTCAATCGCAACTGGTTCCGAGCATCGAGGCGCTGGCCATTCATGCGCGCGATTTCCTGCCGGGCGGCCTGCGTGAGATCATCGGCAGCTGTCGCCAGAATCCGACGGATGCCCCCGAGGCGCCGCGCCCCGTAGCGACCTGATCATTTATCCAGGATTTGCCCCACATGTGCGGAATCATCGGCATCGTCGGCCGCAGCGAAGTGGCCACCGCGCTCTACGACGGTTTGACCGTCCTGCAGCATCGTGGCCAGGATGCTGCTGGCATCGCCACCTTCGACGGCCAGCGCCTGCACCTGGCCAAGAGCAACGGACTGGTGCGCGACGTATTCGACAACGCCTCGATGGCGCGCTTGCGCGGCAATGTCGGTATCGGCCACTGCCGCTACCCGACCGCCGGCTCCGAAGGGGCCGCCGAAGCCCAGCCCTTTTACGTGAACTCGCCGTTCGGCATCGCCTTGGCGCACAACGGCAATCTCACCAATACGCGCGCGCTCAAGCACGAGGTGTTTGCCGACGACCGTCGTCACATCAACACCGAATCCGATTCCGAAGTGCTGCTGAACATCTTCGCCCACGAACTGCAGGCGCAGGAGCGTTTGCGGCTCGAGCCGGAGCACCTGTTCAAAGCGGTCGCGGGCGTGCATGCGCGCTGTGTCGGCGGCTACGCCATTGTCGCGCTGGTGCTCGGTTTCGGCATGCTCGGCTTTCGCGACCCGAACGGCATCCGGCCGCTGGTCATTGGCCGTCGCGAAGGGCCAGACGGCATTGAGTGGGCGCTGGCGTCGGAAAGCGTCGCGCTGGACATCCTCGGCTTCAAGCGCGTGCGCGACGTCGAACCGGGCGAGGCCGTGCTGATCAGCGAGGATGGCACCTTCCTTGCGCGCCAGTGCGCCACGGTCAAGGTGCACGCGCCGTGCATCTTCGAATACGTCTATCTGGCGCGACCGGACTCGATGATCGAGGACGTGTCGGTGTACAAGGCGCGGCTGCGCATGGGCGAGCGCCTGGCGCAGAAGATCCGCCGCCTGCGTCCGGATCACGACATCGACGTGGTGATTCCGGTACCCGATACCTCGCGCAGCGCCGCCATCGCCATGGGCAAGGTGCTCGGCGTCGACTATCGCGAGGGCTTCGTCAAGAACCGCTACATCGGTCGCACCTTCATCATGCCGGGCCAGAAAGAGCGGGTGAAGTCGGTGCGCCGCAAGCTCAATCCGATGGAGCTCGAATTCCGCAACAAGGTGGTGCTGCTGGTCGACGATTCGATCGTGCGCGGTACCACCAGCAAGCAGATCGTGCAGATGGCGCGCGAAGCTGGCGCAAAGAAGGTCTACCTGGCATCCGCCGCGCCGCCGGTGCGCTATCCCAACGTCTACGGCATCGACATGCCCGCCGTCGACGAACTGGTCGCACACGGTCGCAGCGAGGCCGAGATCGAGGCCTTCATCGGCTGCGACTGGCTGATCTACCAGAATCTCGAAGACCTGATCGCTGCCGTGCAGGAAGGCAATCCCGAACTCAAGCACTTCGACACCTCTTGCTTCAGCGGCGAATACGTCACCGGTCTCAGCGACGCCTACCTGCAGCAACTCGAACTGCTGCGCAGCGACGAAGCCAAGGAAAAACGCCGCGACGTCGCGCCGGCCTGAGTCCAGTCCCGACCACCGTTCGTCCTGAGCGTTTCCCCCGCGTTTCTGGAGGAAACAGTCGAAGGACGCGGACTTGCCGCACCGGTCCGAGACTGGCTCCACCCCCGCACCACCGATCGTCCTGAGCGTTTCCCCCGCGCTTTTCTGGAGGAAGCAGTCGAAGGACGCGGAATTGCCGAATACGTCGCGCTGAACGCTATCTTCGGCCTGGCCACGCTCGCGCCCCTCAAGTTCTGACCATGCCCCCGATCAACCCGCGCCAGCTCGCCCTCGATTGCCTGCTCGAAGCCAACATCCAGCGCAAGCTGGTGCTGACAGCGGCCGCCAACGCTGCAATCCAGTCTCAGGCGACATGGGCGCAAGACCCGGCCAGTCCGGCGATCGTAGCCATAACACTCCCGGGGCGTCCGGCGAAACCCGAACTTGTGCAGCCGAATCAGTTGGTCCAGCGCAAGCTCAACTCGCCCGAGGGCCGTGCTGCGTTGATCCACGCCGTCGCCCATATCGAATTCAACGCGATCAACCTGGCCTGGGATGCGGTCTATCGCTTTCCCGGTTTGCCCGACGACTACTACCGCGATTGGGCCAGTGTCGCTGCCGATGAAGCCCGGCATTTCCAGTTGTTGTCAGCGCGGCTCGCCGAACTTGGCCACGCCTACGGCGATTTCCCCGCACACAATGGCCTCTGGCAGATGGCTTGCGATACCGCGCACGACGCCATGGTGCGCATGGCACTAGTGCCGCGCGTGCTCGAAGCGCGAGGCCTCGATGTCACGCCGGGCATGATCGAACGCTTGCGTCGGATCGGCGATGCGGCAACCATCGCTGTGCTGGAGGTCATCCTGCGCGAGGAGGTACGCCATGTGGCGATCGGATCTCGCTGGTTTGCATCGATCTGCCGACAGCGCGGATTGCAGCCTCGGGAGACCTTCCTCAAGTTGGTGCAGGCTCAGGCAGCGCCGTTGCGGTTGCCGTTCAATGTCGCGGCGCGGCTGCAGGCAGGCTTCGACCAGGACGAACTCGATGGGCTGGCCCAGTTGGCCGGGGCGTGAGGCTGGCCTGAGCCGCAGGTGCCCCGGCGCACAGAAAGAAAGCAGGCTGCGTGTGATCATGCCGCCCTTGGAGCTATCGCTGCGGCAACGATCGCGTTCCACGAGGGAAGCGCAAGCGCGTTCGGTCGAAGTTCATCGCGAAAGTTCCCTGAGAGGATTCCCCCTGCATTCACGTCTTTATCTCCCGTACAGGGCTGTGATAGCCTTGTGCGGTGGGGTGCTGCGGCTGAGACAGCCGGCATCGCTATCGGTCGCGCAACTTCAACTCATCTCGAAGGGACACCTCCATGAACAGCAAATATCTTTTGGGAACCGCAGTAGCCGCAGCGCTGATGTTCGGTGCGCAGGCTGCGTCGGCATGCGCGATCAACGCGTGGTCGTCGGCTACCGGACTGACGGTTGCCGATACCGGCGAACCGACCGCTGATTTCAAGCGTTACTCTGGTCGCTGCAGCCTGCGCGTTCAAAATGCCAGCACGCCGCGTTTTGTCACCGACATCACGCCGAATGACGAAACCAGCTATCGCGTGCGTTTCTACTACTTCACTGGCAACATCAGCGGCGCTGCGGCGGACATCTTTCAGGCGCGCAACGGTAGCGGCACGAACATCATCCGAGTCACGCACGACGGGAACCAGTTGAGCTTCTCGACGACCAGCGGCGCCGCTCAAACCGTCACCGTGGTTGATAATCGTTATTATTCCATCGAGCTCGCATGGGCTTCGGGTGCCGGGACCGGGTCGCTCACCGGCACGGTGACGGGCAACAGCGGCGGGGCCGTGAATGCCTCGGTTGCGGGCACGGTAAACTTCGCCAATCTGGCGAATGCAAGTGACCGCATCACCGAAGCGCGGATGGGCTTGATCAGTGGTGCCCCGACGGTCGCTGCGGCCGTCTTCTTCGATGAATTCGATTCGCGCCGAACGCAGAATCCGGGTCGACTGTGTCGAGGTGATGTTGGAGGCGGAGTCGGTGGTGTGACCGATGGCAACATCAACGTTTCGGATCGTGTTGTGATCACCAACGAAATTCTGGAAACGGCGGTTGCTCTCGGGGCTCCGGACGTTACCGAAGACGGCCTCATCAACGTTTCTGACCGCGTTGCTGTGACCAACCTGATCCTCGACGGCGCCAGCTGCAACTGATAACCAGGAGATTCCAGTCATGCGTAAATTCATTTGCTCCATCGCGCTCTGCGCGGCCTCGGTTTCGGTTGCTCACGCCGATCAGTTGATCTTCTCGGCTGACAAGAGCGGCGGTTCTCGTGTTGCCGCGATCGACTACGTCAGCAACGGTGAAGCCGTCGCGTTCCAGTTCAACATCAGCGTCCCTGGTGGCGCCGACGCGAAAGTCAATCTGAAGTCGTGCGTTGCTGCACTTCCAAAGTCGCACGCGGGTCAGTGCTCTTTCGCCAAGGGCCAAATCATCGGCATCGTTTACAGCGACACGAATGAACTCCTGCCAAAGGGCGTCATCAACGTCGGTACCGTGTCTGTTCAGTCGAAGGCTGCCGGTGACTTGGGAGTTGCCAATTTCGTGGCGGTGAATCGTGAGGGCGCCCCGATTGATTCAAGTGTGGCCGGTTCAGCCACCAAGTAAACACATAAATTCATGAGTCGGAGTGACTAAAAATGAAAATAATGTCTAAAGCCCTGCTTGCTCTCAGCGTTGGCCTTTGCTTCAGTGCAACGGTGGGCGCTCAGAGCATGTCCGTCGGAAACGCCACCGGTTCGCCGGGTGGCGCAACCACTCCGGCGCAGGTCCCGGTAACGTTCACACGCAACCCCGCCGCCCCGGTGGCGGATTTCGGCTTTCGCGTCTCGTACCCGACGGCCAATCTGAACGCCACAGTTGCGCCCGCCAACGGAGGAAGCTGCTCTGTCAACGACGGCACTGGGCGGGTGACGGTTCTGGCCCCGGCTGGTCAGACCGATATTGCAACGGGTGTTTACTGCAACATCACCTTCACGATTGATGCGGCCGCGCCGGCACCAAGCACGCAGAATCTGGTTCTCAGCACGGAACCGGGTGGCTGTGTGGATACCACGCCGGCTGCAGTGAACTGCACCTTGGTGAATGGCGCAATCACCGTGACGGGTGCCGTGACTCCGGTCGGCCCGAGCATCGCCTACAACCCGGCAGCCGGTGGTTCGGCTGGCACGGGTGGCCCGGTGAACTTCACCGGCGTTGGCGCCGTCGGTTCGACTGGTGCGGGCCAGATCGTTGCCACACCTTCGGGTGGCGCGGTTGCCGGCACTCAGACCACGGTTGGCAACTTCACGCTGTCCGGTGCTGATGCCGCCAATTTTGCGGTGACCAGTGCAGCCACGTTGACGTTCACGCAGGGTAACAACACTGCGCAGAACATCAACATGACCTGCACCGCTGGCGCTGCTGCGCGCACGGCGAATCTGCAGGCCACCGAGACCATCACCGGTGGTGCCACCAGTCAGCGCTTCTGGGTGCTCAATTGCCCGGCGGGTTCTGCTGCTGCGGTGCCGCCGACGATCACTTATGCACCGGGAATTGGTTCGACGACCAATATCGCCGCGGGCGCTTCAACCCTCATCAACGTCGGCTGCCCGACGGATGGTTCGGCGTGTAACGGTTCCGGTACGGGTCTTGCAGCAACGTCGCGTCTGGAGAACCTGCGTGCGAACTACTCGGGCCCGATGTTCAGCCCGATTCCGACCATGGTTTGCCAGTTCGTTTCCGAGGCCGGTGGCGCAGTGGCGTCGCCGCGCGACTACCTCGCGGGTGGTCCGGATCAGGGTGACATCAGCTGCACCTGCCCCGCCAACACCACGAGTCTGCCCAACGAGCCGTTCCTGGTGCAGGTCGACGAACGCATCCCGGCTTCGGCGGCTGCGATCACGGCAACCCGCAACTTCACTATCGTTTGCGGTGGTCCGCCGCCGGTGTGCCCGACGGTGGTGTATGCCAACTTCGCTGCAGGCTCCACGGTCAACCTGACCAACGGTGGTGCGGCCAGTCAGGTGACGTCGGTCACGGCGGTGGGCGGCAGCAACGGCGTCAGCCAGACGATCACTTGCGCCACCAGCAACGTTTCGGCCGGTTCGACCTTTACGGTGACGACCAGTCCGACCCCGCTGATTGCCAGCACCATCCCGGCGCTGGGTGGTACGGTTTCGGCAGCCTGCACCAACTCCGCAACCACCACGGGCACGGCCACGCTGACTTGCACCGGCACCTCGGTCACCACGGGTTGCGCGTCGACGGCAACCTTCACGCTGTCCTGCCCGGGCCAGGGCGTTCCGCCCCCGCCGGGTGAGTTCACGCCGGTCCCGGCGATGAGCGAGCAGGGCCGCATCCTGCTGGCAGCACTGGTTCTGCTGCTCGGTCTGGGTGTCGTCGGCTTCCGCATGCGCGGCTGAGTTGTACTGACATCGTAGTATCGGAAGGGGCCCGCGAGGGCCCCTTCTGCTTTTTGCGATCTCCGTTGAAGTGCACAACGTGCTACAGAACTGAGTCGGATTGATACCGTTCGGGCTGAGCCTGTCGAAGCCCAGGCGAATGAGGCCGGACCTTCAACAAGCTCAGGGCGAACGGTCTCCGTGCTGCAAAACCTGCCATGCGATTGGCCGCGGCTGCCCGAACAGCCGAGAACCTCCGCGGTTAGACTTCGGTTATGTGCTTTAACTCTGCCTCGAAAGTCACGAGGCTCGTTTCAATCCATTGGGGCTGTAGCGACGGCCGATGCCCCAGGAGACCATCCAATGTGCGGAATCGTCGGAATCGCGGCACGCAAGAATGTTGTCCCTTTGCTTATTGATGGTCTGAAGGCTCTGGAGTACCGGGGTTACGACTCGGCCGGACTCGCACTGTTGACAACCGAAGGGCTGCGTCGCCTGCGCACGCCGGGGAAGGTCCGCGAGTTGCAGGCGCTTTACGACAGTTCGCCGGTTTCTGCGGAAACCGGGATCGCACACACGCGTTGGGCGACCCACGGAGTTCCGAGTGAGCGCAATGCGCATCCACATACCTCATGCGAGCGGGTATCGGTGGTGCACAACGGCATCATCGAGAATCACGAGTCCCTGCGAGCGGAACTGATTGGCTTGGGTTATGGCTTCGATTCGGATACCGACACCGAGGTGGTTGCTCATCTGATCGAACATCACCTCAGGTCCGATGGCAACTTGCTCAAGGCCGTACAGGCAGCGATACAACGATTCGACGGCGCTTACGCGATCGCCGTGGTGGCCACCGACGCCCCGCATGAGGTGGTAGGCGCCAGACGCGGCTCACCGATGGTGGTCGGCGTCGGCGACGGCGCGCAGTACCTTGCCTCTGACATCTACGCGCTGCTCGGCGAAACGCGGCGCTTCATCTATTTGAACGACGGCGATCTGGTTCATCTGACGCCAGACAGCATCACCATCCGCGACGAAACCGGCGCCCAGGTTTCGCGAACGATCAAGGAAGCACAGTTTCGACCGGATGCCGTCGAACGCGGTCAGTACAGCCACTACATGCTCAAGGAAATCCATGAGCAACCGCAGGCCATCGCCGACACCCTGGAGGGCAGGCTGGCGCGCGGCCGCATCCTCACCGAAATTTTCGGACCCGGCGCCCGCGCGCTGTTGCAGCAAATCAAGGCAGTGCAGATCGTCGCCTGCGGTTCCAGCAACCACGCCGCGCAAGTCGCGCGCTACTGGATCGAAGCGTTTTCCGGCATTCCGTGCATTGCCGAGATCGCCAGCGAGTACCGTTATCGGCAGGCTGCCGTTCCTGCCGAAACGCTGTTGGTAACGGTGTCGCAGTCCGGTGAGACATCGGATACGCTTGCCGCGTTACAACATGCGTCGACCCGCGGCTACCTCGCGCGCCTGGCCATTTGCAATGTGCCCGAGAGCTCCCTGGTCCGTGCCAGCGAACTGGTCCTGATGACCCGCGCAGGCCCCGAGATCGGCGTCGCATCGACCAAGGCTTTCATGACACAACTGGTGGCGCTGGCCCTGCTGGCGTTGGAAATTGGCCGCGCCAAGGGCATGAACGAAGACCGCTATCGCGACGCGGTGCGCGAACTGGAACTGTTGCCGGCCGCAATCCAGCGAGTGCTGGAACTCGACGACCAGATCGAGCGCATGGCGCAATGTTTTGCCGACAAGCACCACGCGCTGTTCCTGGGCCGCGGCGTGCAGTTTCCGATCGCCATGGAAGGTGCGCTGAAACTCAAGGAAATCAGTTACATCCACGCAGAGGCTTATCCCGCCGGCGAGCTCAAGCACGGCCCGCTGGCACTGGTGGACAGCGACATGCCGGTGATCGCTGTGGCGCCGAACGACGAGCTGCTGGAGAAGCTCAAGAGCAATATCCAGGAAGTGCGCGCGCGCGGTGGACAGATGTTCGTGTTTGCCGACGCGCAGGTCGCCGAGGCGATGAACAGCGACCGCTCGCATGTCATCGCGGTCCCGAGCGTGGGTGCCTTCGTTGCGCCCATGCTGTACACCGTGCCGATGCAGTTGCTGGCGTACCACGTCGCGGTGCTGAAAGGCACCGACGTCGACCAGCCGCGTAATCTGGCGAAAAGTGTGACGGTGGAATAGCGCGGCGCCCTCGCCGAACGTCAACGAATACGTTGATCTCAAATTGGATCGCATCGTGCGCCCACGATCGCATGTTCCATGAAAGTCACGGTCGCCCCTGTTGGTGCGCTTGTTCGCGCATCGAACCTGTGGGAGCGGGTTTATCCCGCGACAGCGCTCGCGGAATAAATCCGCTCCCACAGTAAAACCAATGCTTTACGGCATGCTCGGTAAGAGTCACGGTCGCCCCTGTCGGTGCGCTTGTTCGCGCATCGAACTTGTGGGAGCGGGTTTATCCCGCGACAGCGCTCGCGGAATAAATCCGCTCCCACAGTAAAACCAATGCTTTACGGCATGCTCGGTAAGAGTCACGGTCGCCCCTGTCGGTGCGCTTGTTCGCGCATCAAACTGGCGGCGACCATGTGGACTGCTTTTTCTGTCCGCAAAGGACGCTAAGGACGCAAAGAGAGCCAAGAACCAGGGTGTTGATGTTGTGCTGGCATTGCCCTTTGCGTCCTTTGCGGAAAAAGCTCTTCTTTCAGATACTTGAGTTATGTTTGGTGAGTGCTGGTCGCCCCTGTCGGTGCGCTTGTTCGCGCATCGAACTTGTGGGAGCGGGTTTATCCCGCGACAGCGCTCGCGGAATAAATCCGCTCCCACAGTAAAACCAATGCTTTACGGCATACTCGGTAAGAGTCCCGGTCGCCCCTCTCGGTTCGCGTACTGCCGTCGCGTGCCGAGCCCCTACAACGTCAGCGTCAGCCGTACCAGGTGGTCCCGCAACTGCTCGTGGAAACCCAGTTTGCGCGCCAGCGCGCGCATCGGCAGGTTCTCCGGAAGCGTATCGCCATGCATCTGGCGCATGCCGGCGGCGCGAGCCAGTTCGATGATGCGTGCCAGCAGGCGCGTGCCGAGGCCCTGGCCGGAGAGCTGTTTCGGAATCACGATGGCAAATTCGGCGCTGCCGGGGCCCGGGTCGAAGCTGGCGCGGACCACGCCGAACAGGCGCGACTGGCCGGGCGGTTCCTGATCGGCCAGAACCAGCGCGATTTCGCGGTCGTAGTCCAGTTGCGTGAGGCGCGCGGCGAGGTCGTGGGTCAGCGATTTCAGCGGGAACAGGAAGCGCATGCGCACTTCGTCCGGACTCAATTGGGTAAAGCCGATCTGCAATTGCGCTTCGTCCTCGGCACGGATGGCGCGCAGCAGCAGTTGCTGGCCGTCCGCCAGAGTGATCGGCGTGCTCATCGACCACGGGTAGGGCGCAAACGCTGTGAGCGCGCGCTGTGGCAACGCTGTCCACTCGAATTGCAGGTGGGCCTCAATCTCACCTCCGCCCGCCGCGTGTACCCCTTCCAGTTCCAAACGCCGGATTTCGGTACGCGCCAGCATCAACTCGGCCAGCACCAGCAGGTGGCCGTGCAACGTGGCGCGCAGATCCGTGTGGGCGTGCTGCTCGCCCCAGCCGCGATCGATCAGGCGGTCGATCCGCAGGCGATCGAGCGGCAGGCATTCGACATGTCTGCGACCCGCGCTCTCGGCGATTGCGTAAGGTCCCAGCGTCTCATGGCAACGCAAGCCGATGCTCGGATGCTGCCCGGCCCGAGCAGGATCGAACTGCACATCGATGCCGAGCATGCCCAACAGGGCTTGCCCCAGGCGACGTGGATCGCTGCCTTGCTGCATCACTGACCGCGAGATGGCCTCACGGTCGAGTGCCGGCCAGCGCAACAACGGCGGTGGCGTCTGCATCAGCTCCGCCTTCTGGCGGAAATAGCGCCGGTTGAGGCCATATGCACGCACGGCTGCTTCGGGCGTGGGAAATGCCGCGATGCCGCGTTCACCGAGAATCCGCCGCGCCTGCTGTTGCTCGGCACCGGCAAAGGCGGCCAGTACCAGCGCCTCTCCGGGAGGCACGGGATCCAGTGCCTGCGCGATGTCGCGACCATTGCTGAAACTGGTCGGGTGGTGCAACAGCAGCACCACATCGGTGCCGGAATCCGCGGCCAGTGCCGCTACCGCGCTGGCGTAGCGTTCGGGGCCGGCATCGCGCATCAGGTCAAGAGGATTGCCGACCTGCGAGCGCGGTGGCAGCAGGGCGCGCAGGCGTTCGCACGTTTCGGCGCTGGGTTGCGCCAATGCGCCGCCGATGTTCATCGCCGCATCGGCAGCCAGCGCCCCGAGTGCGCGACCATTGCCGGCAATCGCGAAGCGCTGGCCGGCATGTGGCCAGGCTGGCAAATCGACGTTGGCGGCGGCGCAGAACTCTTCGAGGTCCTGCGCCTGCAGCATGCCCGCCCGAGCGAACGCGGCGCGATGGATGTCGTCCGACAGCTCTGCTGCCGGGTCGTGCGGCATGCGCCCGGCCTCGTGCGGCTTCAGGATCACCAACGGCTTGCGAAATGCCAGCGCGCGCGCCGCCGACAGCAGGCGCCGCGCATTCGCCAGCGTTTCCACGTGCACCAGCACCGCGCGGGTGCCGCCATCGCCGGCAAACCAGTCCAGACAGTCGGCGAGATCCACATCGACTTCATCGCCCAGGCTGATCAGCGCCGACATGCCGATGCCGCGTGTCGCTGCCCAATCGGCGATGACACCGGCAACCGCGCCCGACGATGCCACGAAGCCGATGCCGCCGGCCGGCGGCAGTGCCGGGCACAGGCTCAGGTTCATGCCGATTCGCGACAGCGTAAGTCCCTGGCTGGCCGGGCCGATGATGCGCAGCCCGGTGCGTTTGGCTTGCCGCTGCAGACGTTTGAGCAGACTGGCCCTGGATGCCCAGAACCAATCGCTCTCGGTCGCAATGCCGACAACCACCGCGCCGCCGCATTGTCGACGACCGAGCTTGTCGATGATGTCGGCGACGCTGCCCCACGGCGCCAGCACCATCGCCAGATCGATGCCGTCGGGCAGTTCCGAAACATCGCTCAGGCACCTGCGACCGAACACTTCAGATCGACGCGGATTGACCAGATGCACTTCACCGTCGAATTGTGCATCCAGCGCCTGTCGTGTGAATGGGCTTCCGAGCGATTCCGGTTGATCGCTGGCGCCGATCAGCGCAATCGAGCGTGGGGCCAGCAAGCGGTCAAGCGAGTGATTGGCCATGGGCAGGAGCCAAGTGTGACGCGCAAGATTAACCCGATGACAGCTGCAGTTGGCGACAGTTGTGTGTCTGTCGCGCTTGCTCGGAGCTGTGCCGGGCCCGCGGAGTCCTGGTCACCCATCGCAGTGTGCCTGTGGGGAGCGGGTTACCCCGCGAAAGCTGTCGCGGAATGAATCCGCTCCCACATCAACTACAACCTTCGCTCCCACATCAAGGCCCCACCACCGCTTCCACTTCAGTACAACCACTTGTCCGGAGGTCTCGTCGCACTCAGGTGCTCGTGTAAACTCGCCCTCGCGCGCCGCCGCACCCGTCCATCACGATCCCGGAGGGCCGTACCGATGAGCTCCGAGTCCCGCGGCATGCCCCTGCACACCAGGATGTTGATCGGCTTCGTGGTCGGTGCAGTGGCGGGAATCTTCGCCAACTTCATGTACGCGGATGCGGGCTGGCTGAACGCGCTGGTCACCTACGTGGCCAATCCCGTGGGCCAGGTGTTCCTGCGCTTGCTGTTCATGCTGGTCGTTCCTCTGGTGTTTTCGGCGCTGGTGCTCGGCGTGGTCGAGATCGGTGATCCGCGCTCGCTGGGTCGCATCGGCGGCAAGACCCTGTTGTTCATTCTGGTGGTTACCGGTCTTGCGGTCAGCATCGGCCTGATCACGGTGAACGTGCTGCAGCCTGGTACCGGGCTGTCGCCGGAAGTCGGACAGTCGATTCTTGCCAGTTCTGCCGAAAGCGCCGGTGCCATCGTCGCCAAGAAGGAGGGGTTTTCGGCGCTCGACCTGCTGCTCAACATCGTGCCGCGCAACCCGGTCGCGGCGGCCGCCAATGGCGATCTGATCGGTGTGATGTTCTTCGCGCTGATGTTTGGCATCGCCGCGACGATGGTGCGCAGCGAGGGCACGCAGCACTTTCTCGGCGCGGTGCAGGGAATTTACGACATCTGCCTGCGGCTGATCGACTGGGTGATCCAGTTGGCCCCCTATGCGGTGGCGGCATTGCTGTTTTCGATCACCGCCAGACTCGGTATCGATGTGCTGATCCAGTTGGCGCGCTTTGTTGGTACCGTGGTACTGGCGCTGTCGATCCACTTTTTCATCGTGTTTCCGCTGTTGGTCAAGTTTGTCGGACGAATGTCGCCGATCGAGTTCTTCAAGCGCGCCGAACCCGCAATCCTCACGGCGTTCTCGACCTCGTCGAGTTCGGCCACCTTGCCGACCACGCTGATGGTGGCCGAAGAGCGGCTCGGCATCCCACGCCGGGTGGGACGCTTCGTGTGCACGCTCGGGGCCACCGCCAACATGAACGGAACGGCGCTGTTCGAAGGCATCACGGTGCTGTTCCTGGCCCAGTTCTTCGGTGTCGAACTGTCGATCGTGCAGCAGGTCAGTGTACTGATGATCTGCATTCTCGGCGGTATCGGCGCCGCCGGCGTGCCCGGCGGCTCGCTGCCGGTGATCGCCATGATCCTGGTGATGTTCGGCATTCCGCCGGAGGGCATCGGCCTGATCCTCGGCGTCGATCGTTTCCTCGACATGTGCCGGACGACGGTCAACGTGACCGGCGATCTGGTTGGGGCTGTGGTGGTGTCACGCGGCGAGCCTGACGACGCCACCCCGCCGGCAGCCAGCACCGGTTGAGCGCGCAATCCGGGAACTGCGCAAGTTCCGCCGCAAGTCGGTGGGAGCGAGTTCGACCGACGAGCGTTTGAGTCACCGTGATCGAGCCTTCGCTGCATGGTCTAATGCCCGGCACCAGGCAGAAGCGCGTGGCAGATGATGGCGAAACAGGACCTGCAGCAGCCCGCTTCCTTCGCCGAGCCATTGGCGGATGCGAGTGGTCTGCCAGCACCGATGCTGGACATGCTGACGGCGGCTCTGCTGATGAGTGCTTTCGGCGTATTCCTGGTCGGCAACCTGCTGTTGCTGGATACCGAGGTCTTGCGCAGCTCCGCATGGGTTACTTCGACCTGCGTCGGCGTGCTGCTGATCTTCTTTGCCCTGTCGCGGCGCCTGTGCAGTCCGATCTGGGGACTGCTGCTCACCTACGGCATCCTTTGGCTATTGCTGCGCGCGTCGGCGCCGGTGGCACAACTGTTGTTCCTGGCGAGTGTTGGCGTAGCAACGGTGTACGCAGGGCGCGTGCTGCGCATTGCCCGGGGGCAATGGGTCGCGCTGCTGTTGATGGCAGCCGTGGCCACGGTCACCGTGCTCGGGGTGCATCGCAGCTACACCTCGTTCGACACGCTGTCGCGATTGGCCGCCGGCTTCGTCCATCAGGACACGCTGTACCACGCCAGCCTTGCGGCAATGATCAAGCACTACGGCGTGGTTTCCACCGGGCTGCACGGTCTGGTGGAGACGCCCTACCATGCTTTCTCGCACGCGTTGTTCGCCGCGATCAGCCTGATCTCCGGCATCAGCGTCATCGAGGTCTACGGTGTCGCCAGCGTGGTGTTGTTTGCGCCGTTGCTGATCTTCAGCGTGGTCGTCGCCAGTTGCATGATCTTTGCCTCGCGCAGAGTTCGGCTGCCCGCCGCCTGGGCGCTGACGGCGCTGGTGCTGGCGCTGGCGCCTCTGGTGCTGCAGAACTGGGCGGTGTACGACTCCTATTTCGTATCCGAGTCCTATCTGATCGCCCTTGGACTGTTCAGTCTGGGGCTGCCGCTGCTGTTCCTGCGCCAACTCAAGCCGATCGACCTGCTGCTGCTGACCTTGTTGACGCTGATGATGGCCCACTGCAAGGCAACGGTTGCGCTGATGTTCGCTGGCTTGTGGCTCGCGCGCCTGTTGTTCGTGCGCGGTGGCCGGGTGGCCGGCGACTTCGCTGCATGGGTGCTCGCGACCCTGACCGTCGCCGCGGCGGTGGTTGGCTACGCGCACGCAAATACCGGAATGGTGTTCTTCGGCCCGCTCGATTTCGTGATCAACTACACGCGACTCGGGCGGCATGTCTGGGATGCGAGCGCCGCGCTTGCGGCGGGCGGCGGCTTGCCGCTGGACACGGCTCTGCTGGCATTGCTCGCTCTGCTCAGCTTTCTGCTGCTGCACTTCCTGCTGTCGTGGATCGTGGTGCTTGCGGTCGCTCGAAGCAACGGCTGGCGCGGCGTGCTGGAGACACCATTCGCCGCCTATACGCTGGCCGCGATGGGCGCCGGCATGTTGATCGCACTGACCCTGCGCATCCAGGGTGCGTCGGGCTTCTACTTCACCAACGTCGCATTCTTCGTTGCGTTGCCGGGTGTGGTGGCGATGCTGGCGGGTCGCATCGCGCGGTTCGATGCCGGCGCGGGTTGGGTGCTGCCGAGCGCCTTGATCCTGGTGACGCTGGCCAACGCCACGGCGCTGTATCGGGTCAGCGCGCCCGGACGGGCATTTGCGACCACGCCCAATGCGCTGGTCGACGAACTGCGGACGCTGCGTGTCGCCGCACCGCTGGACCAGGTGCTCAGGCCCGCTCCGTCCATGCTCGATGCAAACCCGCTGCAGCGTTGTTCCGCAAGGCCGTTCCTGTTCCCGGCAGTTTCCGAAAGGCCGTGGGTTGACGTGGTTCGCGGCGGCACCGATTGTCGCTTCGAGCACTACGGGTACAACCTCTATGGCCTGTCGCGGCAGCAGCAGGAGGTGTTGATGGCGCCGCGATTGTTGCCTGGCATGGTGATCGTGGATGTGAGCCCGCCCAGAGATCGGAATTTGCCATGAGCGTTCCAGAACGCAACTCCCACTTGCGCGCATTCGCGTTGACGGCACTGCTGTTGCTGCTGCTTGGCGTTGCCGTGATTGCCATCGCCGACCGCTTCCTCGCCGATGCGCGCGCGATGACCGTCGCCCAGCAGCAGTTGATCGAACTGGCGAAGATCGGTCGCGCCGAGCGCGAAGCCATCGCCGTGCAGCGCGCTTACCTGCTGACCGGCGATGGCGAATTTCGCGATCGCTTCCACCAGGGCATCGAGCGTGTCGCACTGGCCAGCGCACAATTGCGTCGCAATCTGGCGCCGTCCGCCTGGGATGCGGCGCTGTTTGCCGCGTTGCAGGAAGCGCTCGACGCCCGCCTCGAACGCGCGCGAATGGTGATCGCCAGCCATGACCGCGACGGCGCCCAGGCCGCGCTGACATTGTTGCGCGATGGCACCGGGGCGCAGCTGGAGAGCGCTGTGCGCGACGCCGCCGAGCGCTTGTCGACCGCCGCTGAGTCGCGACTGGCCAAGGCGATGGCCGCCGCCGAGCGCAGTGCCTTCTGGTTGCTGCTGTGTGCCGCTCTGGGTGCGCCGGTTTCGCTGCTTGCGCTGGGCCTCGGATACCTGTCGCTGCGGCGCGAAGTGCGCTCGCGCCTGCAGGCCGAGCGCGCCAGCGAGTCCGGTCGCATCCAACTGCAGTCCTCGGTCGAACAGCTGACCCAGATGTCGAGCGACATGCAGCGCTTGAGTGCCTACGCCGGGCTGCTGCAGACCTGCGACAGCACCGAGGAGGTCCTCGACGTGACCCGCGTGTGTTTCGCCGCGCTGCTTCCCGACTATTCCGGCTCGGTGTACCTGATGGGCAAGGACCGCTCACAGGCGGTGCTGGCGACCGAATGGGGGCTGACGCGACTGGTCAATGCTGATCAGATCCTGCCCGAGCAATGCTGGGCGTGGCGCCGGGCCCAGCCCTATCTCACCGACAGCCACAATGCCGAACTTCGGTGCACCCACATCAGCGGCGATGCAGCCGCCACGGCCAGCGCCTGCCTGCCGCTGAATGCGCACGGCGAGACTTTCGGATTGCTCTACATCGACGGTCCGGAGCCGCTGCGTCACGAGCGCCTTGCCGCCACTGCGGCCGAACAGTTGTCGCTGGCGTTGGCCAATCTGAATCTGCGCGAGTCCTTGCGCGAGCAGTCGGTCCGGGACGCGCTGACCGGGCTCTACAACCGGCGTTACCTCGAACAGTCACTCGCCAGCGAGTACGCGCGCTGCCGGCGCATCGGGCAGCCGCTCGCGGTGCTGATGGTCGACATCGACCATTTCAAGCGCTTCAACGACACCCATGGGCATGCCGCCGGCGATGCGCTGCTCGCGGCGGTCGGTCGACTGCTCGGCGACCATTGCCGTGACAGCGCGATTGCCTGCCGTTACGGCGGCGAGGAGTTCACTGTAATCCTGCCGGAAACCGGTCCGGAAACGGCGCTGGCGCGAGCCGAAGCCCTGCGCGCGGCGATCGCCGACCTCGCCGTCGAAGACGCCGGTACGCCGCTGCCGCGAGTCACCACCTCGATCGGCGTCGCCACGATCCCCGGCAATGTCGAGCGCGTGGATGGACTGCTGGAGGCGGCCGACCGGGCGCTGTACCTGGCCAAGTCGGGTGGGCGCAACCGGGTGGTCGCTGCGGCGCCGCTGGTGGAGGCGGGCGATGGACGCACTTGACCTCGGCTTGCTGAAGTTGATCGCCGCGCAGCCACGGCTGGTCGACGAACTGGTCGACATCGTGGACGGATACCAGGGGCACCACGATCCGCTGGTCCACGATATCCCCAGCGCCAGGCCGAGCGTCGAACGCGCGCTGCAGCGGTTGGTGGAGGGCGGCTGGATCGACTGCGAGCACGGTTGGTGCCGTCGCACGCAACGCGGCCTGCCGGAATGAACCTGCTGCTCTGGTTCTTCCTGGTGCCCTTGCTGCTGGCGACGATTCTGGCGCTGCTGTACCTCGTGCCGCTGCCGCCCGCCTGGACGAGCTGGCGCCAGCCGGTGTCGATGGTGGTGATGGTCGTGGGCGGACTGGTCTACGTCGGGGGACTGGGCATGCTCGCGCTGCGCGCCTATCGTGCGCCGATGGAGCAATTTGCCGAAACGCTGCTGCAGGCTGGCTGGACGCGCACGCCGTCAGGGTTGCCGGTGCAAATTTATCAACGCCGATTGCCGCAGCAGGTGCAGCAGTTGCGTTTGGCCTTCGACCATCGCAATTCGAGCATCCGCATAGATCTGGAAGTGCTGGCCATCGAGCCCGCGTTCCAGGTCGCGAGCGCCGCGCACCTCGATCACGGCGCTTATCTGTCCGCATTGCGACGTCTGCAGGATGCCACTCACGGCACCGACGCCGAACTGTCCAGCAGCGAGGGTCGGGCGCGATGGCAGGGACGGGTCGACCGCATCGATGGCGACAGTTGGCGCGCGCTTTCCGCGGATTTCGATCGGATTGCCGGCGTCAGCCCGTGAGCGCTGGATTGCCGCGGTCATCCTCGATCCCCGCGTACAGCTCACGATTTCCCCAGCGCCGCGATGGCGGCGCGCACTTCGCGCAGTGCGGCCGGCTCTCCGGTCCAGCGCGAACGATACAGTTGCTCGGCCCGGGTCAGCAGGTCCAGGGCCCGCGCTGGTTCGGACCGGGCCTGTGCGATCAGCGCCTCCTGGTGCAGCCAGCGAGCCTGATCAACCGGGCCTGGAGCAGGGTCGGCAAGCGCGGATCGGCTTTGCGCCAGTGCGCGATCGGCGGCGGGAATGTTGCCCTGGCGCAGTTGCCAGCGCGACAGCAGCAGATACCAGCGCATGCTCGCGCGCCCACCCGCCTTGAGCGCCATCGACTGCAAGGCGTCGAGTTGTCGGCGAACGGCCGCATCGAGGCCACGACCTAGATCGGCGTCCGCTCGATTCAGCCCGATCGCCATGCACGGCGGGGCGTCAGCCTGGTCCGGACACAACGTCTGCAGGGCAATCTCGAACTCGGCGGCGGCGGCGTCGGCGCGGCCGCTGCCGAGCAAGGCGGAGCCCAGCGCGTTATGCAGCGCAGCACCGTTGGCGCCCTTGAGGGTGTCACTGAATCCGAGCATGTGCTCGAGTTCGGCGATGGCCAGCTCGTACTGGCCGAGTTCGCTCTCGGCGCTGGCCAGTTCCCAGGTCAGGCCCAGGCTGATGCCGCTGCCCGAACCGCGCAGCTGGTTGGCGCGGTCGCGCGCCGCGCGCAGCACCGGCTCGGCCTCGGCCGGCCGATCGAGACCCGTCAGCGCGCCGGCATACTGCTGTTCGCTGTACAGGCGTACCCCCTCCGGGGTCTCGTCGCCGAGGACGGTGACCGCTTTGCGGGCTTTGGTTGCGGCTGCGAGCGCGTCGGCGTAGCGGCCGCTTGCCCGCAGCAGCGAGGCGCGGTTTCCGAGCGCCATGATCGTGTTGCTGGAGTGGTCGCCGCTGTCGGCGCGCTCCAGGGCGACGATTTCCGCGCTCAACCGATCGAGGTTCTCGTACTTGCCCTGGTTGAAATCGTGGTCGGCGAGAAACTGCAAGGCCTGCGCCAGCGGATGGCGCGCTGCGTCGCCGAGGCCTCGCAATTCGTCGATCGCGGCCTGCAGCGCCGGCAGCGCCTGCTGGTCGCCGTCGATGACCAGTTGGTAATGCGCCAGCCGGGCGCTTGCCGCGGCCCGGTCGATGCGCACCACGATGGCGTCGACATCGACGCAGTGATTGCCGCGGCAATCGAGGGCGCGTTCGGCGCTCGCCAGCGACTGCTGCAGCGCGGACTCCGCGGCGCTGCGCTCGTCCAGCGACACATAGGCGATGCCGAGCTTGAACCACAGGCGCGCGGCAAGCGCC
Organism: uncultured Rhodanobacteraceae bacterium; assembly: GCA_937928755.1. Lineage (GTDB taxonomy): Bacteria > Pseudomonadota > Gammaproteobacteria > Xanthomonadales > SZUA-5 > JADKFD01. Next base: position 49,613 of record CALEZI010000119.1, read on the forward strand.
GGCGGCAAGCTGGCGGTGGACTCGATGCGCTGGCGCACGCCGGCGAGCAGATCGCTGGCGGGGTGTCGCCGCCGCGCGCGGTATACGGGTCGGCGCCAAGAAACACATCCTCGAGCATGGTCAGCGTGGTCCTGGTGTGCTCCTGCGCGACACGCAGGCGGCCGGTCTCGCGCAATGTCGCCGCTGCGCCAAGCGCCAGCGCCAGGATCACCGCCACCGTCGCCGCCACCGCGCCGCGATGCCGGCGCACGAACTTGCCGAATCGGTAGCCGACTGAATCGCCCATCGCCTGCACCGGTTCGCCACGCCGGTAATGGCGCAAGTCATCGGCCAGCGTGGCGACGCTGGGATAGCGACGTTCGACCTGGTAGGCCATGGCGCGACGGGCAATGCGGTCGAGGTCGCCGCGCAGCGCCCGGGCGATCGCGCCGGCGCTGTTGCCGCGCCGCGCCGCGCGTTCGGCGATGTCGTCGGTGCGGCCCGGCTGCGGCCGGAATGCGGCATCCAAGTGCGGCACTTCGATGCCCGCTTCGACGTCGCGGCGCACCGGCCACGGCGGGCGCGTGCCGGTCAACAGCTCCACCAGCAACAGACCGAGCAGGTAAACATCGGTCTGGGTGGTGATCTGGCCGCGTTCGTACTGTTCCGGCGCGGCGTAGTCCGGAGTCATGATCGCCACCATGCTGCGGGTTGCCGCCTCGCCATCGGCGTCGACCAGTTTGGCGATGCCGAAATCGAGCAGTTTCACCTGGCCGTCTCCGGTCACGAGCACGTTGCCCGGCTTGATGTCGCGATGGACCACCAGGTTCTGGTGCGCGTAGGCCACGGCGTCGCAAATCTGCAGCATCAGGTCGACACGCCCGGCGATCGGCAGTTGCCGTTGATCGCAGTAATCGAGCAGCGGCGCGCCGTCGACCAGTTCCAGCGCGAACCATGGACGACCATCGACGGTCATGCCGCCATCCAGCAGGCGCGCGATGTTCGGATGCACCAGCCGCGCCAGGATCTCGCGCTCACGCAGGAAGCGGCGCAGGATCTCGTCGGTATCCATGCCGCGCTTGATCAACTTCAGCGCCACTGGCTGCCGCGGCAGGCCCGACTCGGGTTCGGCGCGGTAGACCGTACCCATGCCGCCGCTGCCGATGCGCTCGCCGATGCGGTAGCGTCCGACCAGGCGACCCGGCCACGGGTCGTCGATTTCCTGCTCGTCCAGACTGCGTTCCAGTGCGCGTTCCGGCGTTTCGTCGGCGGCCAGCAGCGAGACCACTTCAGCGCGCAGCGTGGCGTCGTTGCCGCACTGCAGCTCCGCCCAGCGGCGCCGCTGGGTTTCCGGCTCATCCAGCGCCGCACAGGCGATCGCCAATGCGCGGCGCATGAGTTCGGTGCTGATCGGGCCAGAATCCATCGCAATATCGCCGTCGGACGCGTTCATTGAAACACGTTCGCCGGCACGCAAACAGGGCGGGTACGCGTGCACTTGCGGCGTACCTCCGACTCACTCGAAGTCATTGGCGAACAGCAGGTCGGGCAGACTTGCATTCACCTCCGTCACGCAGTTGCTGGTTTCCGATGTGTCGCCCTGCGAACTGGTGGCGGTGACACTGATCACGCCGAGACCGATCTTGGGGCCCGGCACGGCGATGGCGAAGCTGGTATCGCCATTGGCGTTGGTGAACACGCTGTCGCGGCCGATCGGATAACGGGCGCCGCCGCGGCCGGTTACGGCATTGCAGCCGGTGTCGAAGTAGACGTCGATCCGGTAACTGGATGCAGGCGCGCTGTGCAGCGTGCCACTGACGAGGGTGGTCGCGTTGGCCCCGGTCGTGCGCACTGCGGAGGTCAGTACAGGATGGTTCTGCAGGCGGTTGGGCCCGGTGGCCGGGTTGGAAGGCTGATTGGCACTGGGTCCGGCGCTGGCGAGATCGATGTCGAGGAAGCCGTTGTTGAAGAAGTTGTTTGCCAGAACGCGATTTCCGGCGCCGCCGGAGGGCGATATCCAGACCCCGGGACCGCTGTTGTAGGCGATCAGATTGGCTCCGAAGCTGCCATCGAGCGGCGCACCGATGGTCGAATCGCGTGCCGCAAACACAATGCCGACGCCGGCACCCTGATTGCCGGTCACGTTGCTCAGCCAACTGACGCCGATCTTGTTGTACTGCACCAGGGTGTTGACCGAGCTGGCGCCGGAAATCGTCACGCCATTGCTGCTGCTGTGGCCGATGAAGTTGTACAACAGACTGTTGTTGGGCGAATTGAAGATGAACGCGCCGATCGCATTGCCGCCCATGCTTGTGCCGTCGGGTTGGAAGCCAATGACGTTGTTGGCCAGCGTGCTGCCGCCGAGGGCGTTGTCGAAATAGACACCGGCGACGCTGCTGCCGGCGATCAGGTTGACCGCAGTCGGGTCGTCGAAGCCGCCTATGAACGCCCCGCGCGACGCGCCGGTCACGCGCACCGCCGAGCCGTTGGCCGATGTGAACGGCAAGGCGCCGAACTGGTTGCCGCCGATGCGATGGTCGCGCCCGTTGTCCAGGCGAATGGCTGCATCGGTGAATCCGGCGAACATGATGCCGTGCACCGTGAGGCTGCCGTTGCTGCCGAGTACCGGTACGCGAAAGGCGTGCTCGGTGAACCCGCTGCCGTTGAGCAGCACACACAGATCGGCGTCGAAGCGACCGTGTTCGGTGTTGCCACTCCAGCCGCTCTGGGTGCGCCCGTCGATGGTCACCTTGCCGGTGATGTCGAGCATGGTGGTGGTCAGATTGATGATCCGCGGACACGAACCGCTCAATGCAAAGTTGATCCGGTAGGGGCCGCTCGCGGAGTTGGCCGCCTTGATCGCAGCGCGCAGCGAACCGGCACTGGGCGAGGTGTTGTTGCCATTGTCGGCGATGCTGGTGACGAAGGCGGTGGTGAAGTCGTCCACCGACGTTTCCACGGCACCGCGGTCGATGCTGCTGCCGATCACCCGGTCATTGCCGAACAGGTCGCGTGCGGGGATGCCGTAGCTCTGGAAGGTCACGCCGCTGTTGATCGCCGGCGAGGCCAGGTTCAGTCCGAAGTTCAGCGCCGCCGGGTTGATGAATTGCGGATTGCTGTTGTTGTTGGCACTACCCGTGGGCAGCGTGCCGACGCTGCTGCCGATGCTGTTGCCGTTGAGGAACAGGATGTTGGTGGCGCTGTTGAAGCCGGCCAGATGCAGGTCGGCACCGGCGTTGCCCCACAGCAGGTTGTTGGCGACTTCGGAGGTGCGCGAACTCGGATCGCTGGCCGTGCGCATGCGCAGGCCGGCGCCGCCCTGATTGTTGGCGACGGTGTTGTTGTTGACCGCGGCACCGCTGTCGCCGTCATGGTCGTAGGCGATGAACACGGCCGACAGTTCGCCGGGCAGACTGGCGCCGATGCTGTTGTCGACCACCAGATTGTTGACGAAGCGCATCTGCGGTGCGGACATGTAGACCGCATGGGGCCCGCTATTGCGGATGAAGCGACAGTGGCGCACGGCGTGGTAGGCCTCGCTGCTTTCGCCGGACGCCGTCGACAGGTACAAGGCGCCGCTGATGATGCCCGGAGACGACATCATCCGCGTGAATGTCAGCCCTTCGATGTAGACGTTCGCGTTGCCGGACGTGATCACACTCATGCCACTCAACGGGCGGTTGTTGCCATCGATCACGGTATTCGACGGATTCACGCTGCGGCTGGCGCAATTCGCGGTGTAACCGCCGAGAATCTTCAGTCCGACTTCGCGGCCATCGGAAAAGTACTCGTCGCCGAGCTGGTCGTTGACCAGGTAGGTCCCCTGGACCACCTTGATGAAAACGACTTGCCCGTCCGCGGCGCTCTCGAACTGGCTGATCGCATGCACCAGCTCGGCGACGTTGTCGACGCAGAAATCGCCAGCGCGTGCGGGCGTCGCACAGGCAAGCGCAAGCAGGCTCAGGAGCACGCGGAGGGATTTGTGCATGGTCAAGGTTCCGTGGGGGATTGCCTGCCTGTACGCAATGGCGTGGCGCTTACTGCCAATCGCTTCGATCTGGCAGCGTTTGCATCGGGCTTTCGTAGGGTCTTGCGATGAGACCCTTGATCCGACTCGGCGCGATTCTCGGCGGCTACGCATTCGCCTTGCTGCTGGCGTGGGCAGCGGTCGCGCTGCATGCGCTGGCCACAGAAGGCTCGGCGCACCAGGCCAGCGCCGGGATGACGAGCTTCAGCGATGCCGTGCTGTTCCTCGGCGTGATGGGCCTGGCGGCGCTGCCGCCGACCGTGCTGGCAGTACGGTGGGCGTTGCCGTGGTGCTGCAGATTGCTCAGCGCGCTGATTCGCCGATCGACTTGACCAGATACATCCGCGCCGTGCGCCACTGGCGGAATGCGCTGCGCTCGGGGGTGCCGCGCAGTTCGGCGATCTCTATGATCGAGAAGCCGCCGAACAGATGCAGTTGCGCCAGCTCCGCCAGTCCGGGATCGATGCGTGCCAGTGCGGTCATCACCTGGTCGAGCGCCAGTACGTCGAAGGCGTCCTCGCCCGGCACATCGTCGGCAGCGCACAGGGTCAGCGCCTGCACGCCGTCGCCGCGCTTTTCCGCATTGCGGTGGCGCGCACGGTCGATCAGCACCTGGCGCATCGCGCGCGCCGCGAGGTTGCAGAAGTGGGCGCGATTTTCCACCGGCTGCAGGCGTCCGTGCAGGCGCAGCCAGGTTTCGTTGACCAGTTCGGTGGTGCACAAGGTCTGTCGCGCGCCGACCCGCAGCAGCACATGTGCCTTGGACTTGAACTCCTCGTACAGCAGGGCGAACAGACGGTCGCTGGCGGCAACGTCGCCGCCGTGAATGGCGTCGATCAATCCGCTGATCTGATCGGTATCGGCCACGGCGAACTCACGCACTGGATGCCACATTTCATCATGCACGCGGGCGGATGCCTACGATTTTTCGCCTGCGACAATGGCATTGTCGGCAACCAGCCCTGTCGATCGCCGCAACCGGGAGCGCCATGAGCGATAGCAACGAGTTTGCCTTGCGCCAGGCGCTGGTGGATGCCACGCGCGCGCTGGCCGCGGCGGGTCTGAATTGCGGTACCGCCGGCAACGTCAGCGCCCGCTACGGCACTGGCATGCTGATCTCGCCGAGCGGTTTGCACCCGGATCGACTGGCGCCCGAAGACATCGCCTGGATGGGATTCGACGGCAGCGTGCGCGGTACTCGCGCACCGTCGAGCGAATGGCATCTGCATCGCGACCTCTACCTCGGCCGGCCCGAGGTCGGCGCGGTGGTGCACACGCATTCGCCGTTCGCCACCGCGCTGGCCTGCCAGCGGCGCGGCATTCCCGCCTTCCACTACACGGTGGCACGCTTTGGCGGCGACGACGTGCGCTGCGCCGAGTACGCGCTGTTCGGCAGCGCCGAGCTGTCGCGGACCATCGAAGTCGCCATGCAGGGTCGAAACGCCTGCCTGCTCGCCAACCACGGCGCCGTGGTCTGCGCCGACACGTTGCCGGCGGCGGTGACGCTGGCGGTCGAACTCGAGTTTCTCAGCGCGCTCTACTGGCGCGCCTCGCAGGGCGGCGCGCCGGTGCTGTTGACGGACGCGCAGATGGCGGCGGTGGGCGAGCGTTACCGGAGTTATTGCAAACCGCAGTTGGCGCCCGGACTGCCCGCGCTGGACGATTCCTGCGTCTACAAACTGATGCCGGCTGCCGATTGGCGCCAGGCGGTGATCGATGGTTACTACCGGGGCTCGGCGGACGACGGGCGCGATGGCTACATCCACCTGTCGAGCGCCGCCCAGGTGTCCGCCACCCTCGAGAAACACTACGCGCAGGTGCCGGACCTGCTGTTGCTGGCCGTCGAGCCGTCGGCGCTCGGCGCCGCGCTGCGCTTCGAGCCCTCGCGCGGTGGCGACCTGTTCCCGCACCTGTATGCGCCGCTGCCGGTAGCGCATGCGCGCCCGCTGGCGCGTCGCGCCGACCCGGCCGGCGCGTGGCAGCCGATCGATGCTTGAGTACGCCATCGTCGGTGCCGGATTCGGCGGCATCGCGATGGCGCGTGCGCTTGAGCGCGCCGGCATCGACAATTATCAGGTCTTCGAAAAGGCCGCCGAGGTCGGCGGCACCTGGCGCGAGAACCACTATCCCGGCGCCGCCTGCGATGTGCCCTCGCATTTGTACTCGCTGTCCGATGCACCGAATCCGGCGTGGACACGGCTGTTCCCGCGCCAGCCGGAGATCCAGGCCCACCTGCGCCAGCTTGGCGCCGAACTGGTGGCGCGCGGCCGCATCGAATTCGGCTGGCAGTTGCGCGAGGCCTGCTGGAATCCGACCGATGCCTGCTGGGTGTTGACCAGTGCGCGCGGCGACCGCCAACGGGCGCGGGTGCTGGTGCTGGCGCTCGGTGGTCTGCACGTTCCGGCCTTTGCCAACATCGGCGGGCGCGAGCGCTTTGCCGGCGCCAGCTTTCATTCCGCGCAGTGGCGGCACGATGTGCCGCTCGACGGGCGCCGGGTCGCGGTGATCGGCACCGGCGCCAGCGCCATCCAGTTCGTGCCGGTCGTCGCGGCGCAGGCGGCGCGGCTGACGCTGTTCCAGCGCTCGCCGCCATGGCTGGTGCCGCGACCGGACTTCGAGTTCCCGCGCTGGCTGCGCAGCGGCTTCGCGCGCGCATCGTGGCTGCGCCTTGGATTGCGCGGCAGCATCTTCGGCCTGCTGGAACTGCTGTCGAGCGGCCTCGCCCACCCGCGCCTGGCGTTCTGGGCGCGCGCACTGGCGCGGCGCCAGTTGCGCCGGCAGATCGCCGACCCGCAACTGCGAGCGAAGCTGCGCCCCGACTATCCGATCGGCTGCAAACGCGTGCTGATCTCCAGCGATTACTACCCGGCGCTGGCGCGCGCCAATGTGGAACTGGTGACGACACCGATCGCGGCCATCGAGCCGACCGGCGTTCGCCTCTGCGACGGCCGCCTGGTGGAGGCGGATGTGCTGATCCATGGCACCGGATTCAGGCCGATGGATGTGCTCGCCGATGTCGACATCCGCGGCCGCGATGGTCGCGAACTGCGCGACGACTGGCGCGCGCGTCCACTGGCGCACCTCGGCATCAACGTTCACGGTTACCCAAACCTGCACTTCCTGCTCGGCCCGAACACCGCGCTAGGCCACAACTCGGTGCTGTACATGATCGAGAGCCAGGTGCGCCATATCCTGAGCTTGCATGCGCTGCGGCGCGCACGCGGTGCGCAGGCGGTCGAGCCGACAACCGCGGCACAGGCCGACTGGCTGGCCCGCGTCGACCTCGGATTCGCCGGCAGCGCCTGGGCCGGTGGCTGCCGCAGCTGGTATGTCGACGCCGCGGGGCACAATATCGCGTTGTGGACGGGGACTGCGTTGGCTTATCGCAGGCTGGTACGACGCGTGGACCCCGGCGACTTCAGTTTCCAAAGTTGACGTGTCCTGCGGGAGTCCCAGTCGTCCCATGGCGGTACGCTTATTCGCGCAACGAGCCTGTGGGAGCGGGTTTATCCCGCGAAAGCTCTCGCGGAGTAAATCCGCTCCCACATGAAATCAATGTCTTACGGAATGTTCGGCGAGTGTCACGGTGTCCCTCGTCGGTGCGCCTATTCGCGCATCAAACTGGCGGCGACCACGCGGACTGCCTTTTTGTCCGCAAAGGACGCAAAGGACGCAAAGAGAGCCAAGAACCCAGGTGTTGATGTTCTGCTGGCTTTGCTTTCCTTTACGTCCTTTGCGTCCTTTGCGGAAAAGGCTTTTCTTTCAGATACTTGCGTTATGTTCGGTGAGAGACCTTGCGTCGCGAGCTCTCCCGCCCGGAATACTCGCGGTGCAAGTCGCTCCCACAGCAGGATCGGACGCTCGACGCCAGGAGGCGCCATGCAGCAGACCCCCACCAACGCGTGCCCCTGCGGCAGCCAGCGGCCCTACCGCGACTGTTGCGGCCGCTACCATGCCGGTGAGCCCGCACCGAACGCCGAGGCCCTGATGCGCTCGCGCTACAGCGCTTACGTGTTGTTGCGGCACGACTATCTGCTGGCGACCTGGCACGCCAGCACGCGCCCGCAAAGCCTCGAACTGGCGTCGCCCGATGCGGTGCACTGGCTCGGGTTGAGCATCCGCAGTTTCCAGCCCATCGACGACGACCACGCGCAAGTCGAGTTTATCGCGCGCAGCCGCATCGGCGGCGCACCCGCGACGCGCCTGCACGAGATCAGCCGCTTCATGCGCGAGCATGACCGCTGGTATTACGTCGACGGCAGTTTTCCCAAGCGGGCACTGTAGTGGCGCGCAGTTGCGGGCATCCGCAAGGCCGAGCTTGCCCGCCTTTGCTCCTGTAGAGCCGAGCTTGCTCGGCTTTGTTTCCGTAGAGCCGAGCTTGCTTGGCTTTGCTTCCGTAGAGCCGAGCTTGCTCGGCTGCAGTAGCTCGGCCTCGTATCGATGCGAGTACAGCGGAGCAAGCTCGAGCAAGCTCCGCTCTACACAAGGCTCATTGCTCGAACCCATCCGCAAACAATGGCGGCACCAGGCCGGCCACCGTCGCCAGCATCGCCGCGTCCATCTTGAGGATGCCGCCCGCCAGTTCGCGCGCGCGGGTCATGTTTTCCGGGATATCGGTGGACTGGTGATAGTGCGGGTATATTCCGGCGCCGTTTTCCCAGGTGAATACCGCCGGTACGCCGGCCTGCAGGAAATACCAGTGGTCGGTGTTGGCGCTGGTGCTGCTGCTGCCGATCAGGTTCAGCTCCGGCGCGTAGGTCGCGGCGGCGGCCGCGTACTGCGTCAACAGCGAGGCATTCGCGGCGTTGGTATCGACCCGCGCATCCAGCGATCCACCGGGATCGAAGCCGATCATGTCGAGGTTGATCATGTGCTTGACCCGCGAAATGTCGCCTGAGGCGGTCAGCGATTCAACGTATCGTCGACTGCCGACCAATCCCTGTTCCTCGCCGGAAAAACACATGAACAGGATCGATCGTTCGGTTGGCACATGGGCGAAAACGCGCGCCAGTTCGATCACGCCGGCGCAGCCGGAGGCATTGTCGTTGGCGCCCGGCTGCGGATTGGCGACGCCGTCGCAGCGCACCGAATTGCGCGAGTCGTAATGCGCACCGACCACGATCCACTCTCCGGCCAGGGTCGTGCCGACCTTGGTGCCGATCGGATTGTCGATGTCGATGGCCGGCGCGCCGGCGCAGCCGCTGACGTTGGCCAGCGTGTAAGGGAATATCGACGTCGTCAGTTGCGCGCCCTCGAAGGCGCTCAGGATCCAGTCGCGCGCGGGGCCGAGCGCCGCGCTGTAACTGTTGCGATTGAACGCCGCCAGCAGGCTCATGGTCTGGAACCAGCGTTCTGCGTCGACACCATCGACGATCGCCTGCACTTCGGGCGTGCTGCCGAGTACCACTCGCGGCGCATCGCTGTTGGCGAATTCGCGTGCGATCAAACCGTCCGCGGGAAGCGCGCTGCCGAGAATTCCGCTGCGTTGGCCATAGCGGACCAGCGACGGCGGCATACGCAACACCTCGAAGCCGCCGACGATGCCCAGTGCCGCCTGCTGCGCCTGATGTGCGCAGACATGGTCGCGAACCCAGATCTCGTCTGCCGCAAGAGGACCGATTCCGCTGCGCACCCGTTCCCGCGATTGCCAGCTCGACAGCGACTCGGGAGCGACGCCGAGCAGCAATTCGGTGCCGAATTCCGCCGACCAGCGCACTGAAGGATCGCCCTTCAGCGCCAACAAGCGTTCCGCGCCAATGGCGTGGATGTCGACGATCACCGTGGGCACCGGCTCCGCAGCCGACACGCGGGCCAACGTCGCAACGCCGAAAAAGACTATCGCGAGCGAACGCAGTTTAATGCTGCAGTACGACATGGGCTGTCACCTGATTCGATGGCGCGCATGGTAACGCGCTTGGCCAGTCGGGAAGTGCGTCGCCGCACGCACTGCAATGCAGCGCTCGCAAAAGTGATGGGAGTCCTGCCGCAGGCATTTCGAGTTTTTCAACCCTCGACGAAGCGGTTTCGGGCTGCGGACTGACTTTTTTTGTCCGCAAAGGACGCAAAGGACGCAAAGGACGCAAAGAGAGCCAAGCACCAAGGTGTTTGATCTTCTGCGGGCTTTGCTTTCCTTTGCGTCCTTTGCGGAAAAAGCTGTTCTTTCAGATACTTGCCTTATGTTTGGTGAGAGTCCCGGTCGCCCCTGGCGGTGCGCTCCTTCGCGCATCGAACTGGCAGCCACCATGCGGACTGCCTTTTTTGTCCGCAAAGGACGCAAAGGACGCAAACAGAGCCAAGAACCAAGATGTGGATGTTCTGCTGGCTTCGCTTTCTTTTGCGTTCTTTGCGTCCTTTGCGGAAAAATCTCTTCTTTCAGATACTTGCGTGATGTTTGTGAGCGCGCGCTGCTGACCGGAACGTCAAAGATCGCGCGCCACGCGAAAGCCGACACGCGCGCCGCTGGAACCGGCGGCGGCTCCACTGCGCCAGGCGCTGCGCACCTGGTCGCGCGCGCTGCCCCAGGAGCCGCCACGCACGACGCGCAGGTCGCAACCTGGATTGACCCAGGCGATCGGACGATCGGGTGCGCGCAGATAATTGTCGTGCCAGCAGTCGTCGACCCACTCGGAGACGTTGCCATCCAGGTCATAGAGACGAAATGCGTTGGGGTCGAAACTGCGTACCGGTGCCGGACCCCAATGGCCGTCATCGTAGTCGGCAATGCCCTTCGACCAGCGTCGGCCCTGCTTGGAAATCTCGCCCGCGCCGGCGACGTTCGCCAACGGCCGGTCTGGATCGCCATCGCCCCAGGGAAACGCGGTTGTGCCGCCGGCGCGCAGGGCGTACTCGAATTCAGCCTCATTCGGCAGCCGATAAGGTTTGCCGGTCTCTGCGCGTAGCCAATCGGCATAAGCGCGCGCGTCGTTCCACGACACATGCACCACGGGATCGTTGTCGCGGGCTCTGGCGCCGTTGTAACTGCGTTGCCAGTTCACGCGCCGCGACTTGCTCAGGCGGCCGGTCTTTTCATCGTACACGGCAGAACTGCCGTTGCGCTCGGCATCGGTGCGGTAGTCGGTGGCCTCGACGAAGGCGCGGAACTCGACCACGCTGATTTCGTTGCGCGCCAGCGCAAAGCCGCGCTCGAAAACGAGCGATCGTTGTGGGCCCTCGTTCTTGTTGCGTCCGCTTTCCGAGTCGGCCGATCCCATCAGGAAGCTGCCGACCGGAATCACCACCATGCGCGGGCCGCGGGTGCCGTCGGTCAACAGATCGCCGAAGCGCTCGCCGCGCTCGTATCCGCCGTAGAGCTGCACGTTGACGATCTTGCGTTCGAGGTCCGTGATCTGGTCGGCATTCCCGAGCACCTTGCGCAGGACCTCGAGCGCCTGGTTGGCTGCGGGCAGATCGTTGGCCGCCACCGCATCCTTGAATCGGGTCAGTTGCTCGGCCTCGGTCTGGGCACGGAATGCCATCACCTGCGAGCGCGCGTCGAGCACGCGCGAGGTGCCGATCTGCACTTCTTCGGCTTGGTCGAGCAGCTTGTCGGCGGTGGCAAAGCGCAGGTCATAAGCGGCGGCGATCGCGCGTTCGATCATGCGCCGCTGGACTTCCTCCAGACCGCGCAGCGCACGCGGATTCGCCGGGTCGATGGCCAGTGCAGCGCGGTAGGCCTCGATCGACCCGGCGAAAGCCTTGGGTCCGGCGCCCTCACGATTTGCCAGGCGTTCGGCGCGCTTGACCTGAACCAGCAGTGCCTGGGTACGCTCCACACTCGAGCGCACCGACACGGCCATCGCTCCATCGACCAATTCTTCCGGCAACAGCGCCAGCGCCTGTTCCGCGGTGGTCAGCAATGTCTCCGGCAGCACCGGCGAACCCGCGTCGCGTAGCTCTGCCAGTGCCCGCACCAGCACCTTGCGCGCCTCGTCGTTCTCGGGATCGACCGCCAACACGCGCGCAGCCAAAGACAGCGCGCTGCGATCGGCCGGCTCCAGCAGGCGACCGTCGGCCTGTTCGCGACGCATCGCCTCGATCAGTTCGACCAGTTCGTCGGCACTGACATCGATCGGTGGTGCGACATCCGCGGCAAGCGCCGCGTCGACGCCCTCCGATTCCGCCAGCGATGCTTCTTCCGGTTCGATTTCGTCGGCAGCGCCGGTGGTCGGCTGGACCGCCACCCTGACCGGCGTTGAACTGGACGCGACACGCTCGCCCGGCGAGTCCTGACGCTGACCGCGCCACCAGCCGATCCATGTGCTGCCCAGTATGATGGTCAGCGCGATCAAGAAACTCAGCTTGGATCGATGATCGGAAGCCATGGGTATCCGTCGCGCCTGCCACACCACCTGATGAGGTAACTTTAGTGTCCCAACCGAACCCGGCGCCAGCGCCAATGTGGATCGCCAGTCGTGGAGCGGCCACCGCCTGGGCACAGGCCGCCCTCAACCATACGACAGTCGCGCTCGATACCGAGTTCATTCGCACCCAGACCTACTTCGCCGAGCTGGGTTTGATTCAGTTGGCGGTTCCCGGAGCGATCGCATTGGTCGATCCGTTGCCGGCTGGAGTTGCCGATGAACTGGTTCCGCTGCTGGCGGCGCCGGGCACGATCAAGATCGTCCACAGCGCCAGCGAGGACCTGGAAGTGCTCGGCCACGCGCTCGGCAAGGTGCCCGAGCCGCTGTTCGATACCCAGGTGGCCGCCGTGTTGTGCGGTTACGAGCAGCCGCCGAGCTACCAGAAGCTGGTGCAAGCCGAACTCGGCATTGCGCTAGACAAGCACGCCACCCGAACCGACTGGCTCAAGCGGCCGCTCGACGCCGAGCAGATCCGCTACGCCGCCGAGGACGTCGAGCATCTGCATGCGCTGCATCAGCGCCTGCAACGGCAACTCGACGAGCTCGGTCGCAGCGACTGGCTGGCGGAGGAGTGTGCGCGCGCGGTGGCGAGGGCGCGCGATCCGGGCGACCCGTATCCGCACCTCAAGTTGCGCTCGATCGAGCGCATGAGCCCGGTGCAGCAGCAGCGTCTGTGGCGCTTGCTGGTCTGGCGCGACCAGGAAGCGCTCGAGCGCAATCGCCCGAAGCGCTGGATCCTCGACAATCCGGTCGCGATGCGCGCCGCCGTGCTGGAAAACCCCACGCGCGCGCAACTCGAGGCGGCGATTGCCGCCGATGGCAAGCCAAGCTCACGCCTGGCGCAGAAACTGGAGGCGCTGCTGGCCGAGCCCGCCACTGCCGAAGAGCAGTCGATCCCGCTGCAAGTCCAGCAGAGCGATGCCGAGAAGCAGCGCAGCAAGGCCCTGCGCGACCAGGTCGTCAGCCACGCCGAACGCCTCGGCATCAGCCCGGAGACCTTGCTGCCGCGCCGCGCACTGGAGCACTGGGCGCGCCACGACCAATTGCCCGAGGATTTGCGCGGTTGGCGCGGGCAAGTGCTTGGTCTGTAGGAGCGACGTGTACGTCGCGACCGCTCTTGATCTGGTGAGTCCAGACTTGTCGGGACGCTCTTGATCCCCGGATCACCGGCAAGCAGAGGCGTCGCCATCGCCTTTCTTGGATCGCCGAGTTGCACTCGGCGCTGTTGCATTTCCGCCGTGCCGAAAGCGCCGAGTGCAACTCGGCGATCCAGACGTTGAGCATCGTGATTGCCGCACCGCAGCGACGCCCCATCCAGGCCTGCGCATCGCATCTTGGCGCGGCGGCTGCTGGCCTGCTATCCTCCGCGGCTCAGTGTGGGGCGGTAGCTCAGCTGGGAGAGCGTCGCGTTCGCAATGCGAAGGTCGGGA
>CALEZI010000120.1 GCA_937928755.1 uncultured Rhodanobacteraceae bacterium
GGGCTGCTCAGCCGCTCCGAAGCGATCAGCGCCTTCGGCTACGACGCCGAAGACATCGATCGCGAGATCGCCGCCGACAACCAGCGCGCGGATCAGCTCGGCTTGGTGCTCGATACCGATCCGCGCCGCGACCCCGAGCGTTTGTCCGACGCAACTTCGACCCCAGGCGCCTGAACCCATGTTCCTTCCCCATCTGGCGAGCCGATTGATCGGCACGCCACTGCTGCTCGCGCGCGCCAAACTCGATGTCCTGCTCGCCGTGCTCGGCGAACGCATCGGCGCACCGCAGGTCAGCGTCGCAGCATTCGAGCCAGTCATCGCGCCGAGTGTGCGCACGCAATCGTCGATCGCCGTGATCCCGGTTTTCGGCACGCTGGTCCGACGCACCAACGGACTGGAAGCGGCCTCCGGCCTGACCAGCTACTCCGAACTCGCGGCGCGACTTCAGGCCGCATCCGTGGATACCGCCGTCCGCGGCGTACTGCTTGAGATCGACTCGCCCGGTGGCGAAGCCGGCGGCGTATTCGAACTGGCCGAGCACGTGCGCACGCTGGCGCAGCACAAACCGGTCTGGGCCGTGGCCGTCGACTCCGCACTGTCGGCGGCCTACGCAATCGCAGCCGCCGCCAATCGGGTCGTGGTGACGCGCACCGCGGGCGTGGGCTCGATCGGCGTCATTGCCATGCATGTCGATCAGTCCGCCCGCGATGCGCAGCAGGGCTATCGCTACACGCCGGTTCTCGCCGGCGCGCACAAGGCCGATCTCTCGCCCCACGCGGTGCTGGCGCCTGAAGCACTGACTCGATTGCAGCGCGAGGTGGATCGGCTTTACGACCTGTTTGTCGACCACGTTGCCCTGATGCGCGGGCTCGATTCCGACGCGATCCGCGCGACTGAGGCCGGCTTGTACTTCGCCGACGACGCGGTGCACGCCGGCTTGGCCGATGCGGTCGGCGGCTTCGACGACACGCTGGCCGAGTTCGCCCAGTTCCTTTCGCACCCCAAGCCGGTCAGCCGGCTCGGGCACCACGCCGCACTGCTGACCTCCACCCCCACGATCAAGGACATCACCATGTCGACCGTACCCAACGACATTCCCTTTCCGAACAAGCCGGCTCAGCCCGCCTCCGCGCCCGACGTGTCGGAGCCCATCGAGGTTCCCGACGAGGACAATGAGAAGGTCGAGGTGGCGCCGGCGGCGCCGGTGGCGGCTCAAAGCCTCCCGGTCACCCGCAGCTTCGCCGACGCGCGTCTGATCGTCGAGATGTGCGCATTGGCCGGTCGCGCTGACCGTGCACTGGGCTTCCTCGACGCCAATGCCGCTGTCGATCAGGTGCGGCGAACGCTGCTGGCTGAACTGGCCGCCGGCCCCGAGATCGGCTCGCTGTTGCCGCCGATGGGTCATCGGACCAGCGCCACGCCTTCGGATCCCGCGGCCGCTGCCGCCTCGCCCGTCCACAACCCCGTACTCGCTGCAGTCGCCAAACTGCGCAAAGGCTGACCCATGCCCGCCATCCTCGAAAACCAGAACCTGGGCGATCTGCTCAAGTTCGAAGCGCCGCAGCTGTACTCGCGTGACACGGTTACCGTGGCCGCCGGATCCAACCTGCGCCTCGGCGCCGTGGTCGCGTTCACGCCGGCCGGGTCCATCAAGGCCCTGGCGCCTGCCGCGAGCGACAGCACCAAGGTCGCGGTCGGCGTGCTCATCGTCGATGCCGATGCCACCCTGGCCGAGCGCGATGCACTGATGGTCTGCCGCCACGCGATCGTGTCCGACCGCGCGCTGCAATGGCCGACCGCCATCACCCCCGAACAAAAGGCCACCGCGGTCGCGCAATTGCGAGCGCTCGGCGTACTGGTCCGCACTGGAGTCTGAGATGCAGAACCCTTTTCACAACCCCGCGTTCTCGATGGCTAACCTCACGGCGGCCATCAACCAGATCCCGAATCGCTACGGCAAGCTGGAAGCTCTGCGCCTGATGCCGGAGAAATCGGTGCGCTTTCGCCAGGTGCTGGTCGAGGAGCGCAATGGCGTTCTGGCGCTGCTGCCAACGCTACCGCCCGGCTCCCCGGGTACGGTGGGCGTGCGCGGCAAGCGCAAGATGCGCTCGTTCGTCGTGCCGCACATTCCGCACGATGACGTGGTGCTGCCCGAGGAGGTCAACGGCATCCGCGGCTTCGGGTCGGAGACCGAACTGGAGACCGTCGCCAACGTCATCGCGCAGCACCTCGAGACCATGCGCAGCAAGCATGCGATCACGCTGGAGCATCTGCGCATGGGCGCCTTGAAGGGCGTGATCCTGGACTCCGATGGGTCGGAGCTGTACGACCTCTACGCCGAGTTCGACATCACGCCCAAGGTGATCAGCTTCGCCCTCACCACGCCGACCACCAACATCAAAGCCAAGTGCGCGGACGTGCTGCGGCACATCGAGGACAGCCTGCGCGGCGAGATCATGACTGGCGCCCACGTGCTCTGCAGTCCCGAGTTCTTCGATGCCTTCACGGGCCACGACCGGGTGCAGAAGGCCTTCGAGAACTGGCAGCAGGGCGCCGGACTGGTGCAGGACCTGCGCTCGGGCTTCACCTTCGGCGGGCTGACCTTCGAGGAGTACCGTGGTCAGGCCACCGACGTCGAGGGCCGCACTCGCCGCTTCATCGCCGCTGGCGAAGCGCACTGCTTCCCGATGGGCACGGTCGATACGTTCGCCACCTACGTGGCACCGGCCGATTTCAATGAGACCGTCAACACGCTCGGCCAGCCGCTCTATGCCAAGCAGGAACCGCGCAAGTTCGAGCGCGGTACCGATCTGCACACCCAGAGCAATCCGCTGCCGATGTGTCACCGGCCGGGCGTGCTGGTGAAGCTGACCGCATGAACGAGCTCACGCCACCTCTCGATCTGGTTGGTCGCGTCTATGCCTCCGCCGCCAACGCGGGGCTGCTCAAGCGCTGCACCTGGCTGCGCAACCCGCCCGACATGCCGCTGGTCCATCACGTCGGCTTGCGCGCGCCCGATGACTCGATTCTCGAGAACTTGAGTCGCAGCAAGGAGACCACCATCAGCTACCCGTGCACGATCTTCCTCGGCCTTAAGGCCGGCGAGACGGTCGAACTGGAAGGCCAGCGCTACCAGGTACGCGAGATCCGAGCCGTCGGCGACGGTGCCGAACTGCGCACCAAGCTGACGCGCCTGTGATCGGCTGTGAACTCGATCCGCGAGCAGATCCTTCAGCGCCTGGCGAGCGTGCTCGGGGTGGTGGCCGCCGCACATGACGCCAGCGTCCATCGATCCCCCACGGTGGCCATCGAGCGCGAGCACTGTCCGGCACTGGTGCTGTTTCCGGAAGCCGATCAGATCACCGAGCGGGCCAACGATCGGGTGACGCGCGAACTCACGGTCCGCATCACCGCACTGGCCAGGGCAATCCCGCCGCTGGTCGCTGAGACGGAAGCCGACGGGCTGCTCACCGCAGCACATGCCGCGGTGATGCTGGATGTGAACCTGGCCGGCCTGACGCTCGGAATCCGGGAGATCGACGCCGAGTTCGACATCGAAGACGCCGACGCCACCGCAGCGGCCATCCCACAGCGCTACCGCATCACCTACCGAACGCTCGCCGCCGATCTCGCGCAGCTCGGCTGAGCCATTCACCTCGAACCCCAACAATCCATCGGCTTCGCGCCGATGGCAGGAGTCCTCATGTCCACTTATGCCTCATTCCAGGGCCGCGTCTACCTTGGCCGGCGCGACGCGGCCGGCAACCCCATCGAAGTGCGCTCGCCCGGCAACGTCGCCGAACTCAAGTTGTCGCTGAAGACCGATGTGCTCGAACACTTCGAATCGCAGACCGGCCAGCGCACGCTCGATCACCGCATGGTCAAGCAGAAGTCGGCGACGATCATGCTGACCATCGAGGAGTTCACCAAGGAGAACCTGTCCCTGGCGCTCTACGGCAATCACATCGACACGCAGAGCGGCACCGTGCAGGTCGAGCCGATCGGCGCTCCGCTGGCCGTGGGTCATCGCTACCTGTTGGCCCATCCCAAGGTGTCGACCCTGGTGCTCAAGGACAGCGCAACGCCGGCGAAGACGCTGGTGCTGGGTACTGACTACACCGCCGATCTCGATTTCGGCGCGGTCCAACTGCTGCGGCTCGATGACGGCGCTGCGACGCCCGTACCGTTCACGGCGCCGCTGAAGGCCAGTTACGGGTTCGGCGTGACCACCGAAATCGGCATCTTCACGCAGCCATTGCCCGAGCGCTTCCTGCGCCTGGAAGGCCTCAACACCGCGCAGGGTAACGCCAAGGTGCTGGTCGAACTGTATCGCGTCGCGTTCGATCCGCTGAAGGAGCTGAACCTGATCTCCGACGAGTACAACAAGTTCGAACTCGAAGGCTCGCTGCTGGCGGACAACACCAAGCCGCTCGACGCGGTGCTGGGGCAGTTCGGTCGCATCGTGCAGTTGTGAGGCCAGCCATGAGCATGCCAACCGATGAACTCGAACGACTGATCCCGCAGGGCACCAAGGTGTCGGTCGCCGGCGACACCGTCATCCTCTACCCGCTCAAGGTCGGCCAGCTGCCGGCAATGCTGCGGGCATTGGGTGGCCTGGCCGGTCACCTGCAGCGCGATCCGATCGACTGGCTGCAGCTACTCGCCGAACACGGCGATGCGCTGCTCGATGCGGTCGCCATCGGCAGTGGCAAGACGCGCGCATGGGTCGACGGATTGGCGCCCGACGACGCGTTGCTGCTCGCTGCGAAAGTGGTCGAGGTCAACGCGGATTTTTTCGCCCGTCGGGTGATCCCGCGGATCGAGACGCTGTTCGACAGCGCAAGGACCCTCGCGGCAGCCGGCGGGACTGCTGGTTCGATGCCGCCCAGCGCCTGATCGCGCACGGGCATGGGTTCGAGGAGATCCTGCAAATGACGCTCGGCCAGCTGCGCGGCTTTCTGCGGGCTATCGATCGGGCAGAAGCCACGCGCGAGTTGCGCCTGCTGAATCTCGTTCTCCTTGGCACACGCGGCGAGTCCAAGGCCATTGAGCGGCTGGAGGACACGCTACTCAAGCAGGCCGACGTGGGCTGACTTATGCGTATCAGGATCAAACTCGACAGCGCTGCGGCGAGCGCCAAGTTGCGCAAGTGGGGCGGCGAGCTGCGCGAGAAGGTGCGCAAGGCGGTCGGTACCGCCATGCGTGCCGAGGCTCCGGCGATCAAAGCCGAAGTGCAGAGCCACGTCGCGACCAAGCTCAAGGTCGTGCGTCGCTCCTTCCCGCGCAGCTTTACGGCCAAGGTCATTGATCGGGACACTCGCCGCTTGCCAGCGCTGCACATCGGCGCGCGCATTCCGTGGATCGGCATCCACGAGTCCGGTGGCACCATCCAGGGCAAGCTGCTGATTCCGCTCTACGCCCGCGTCGGCCGCAAAGCCTTCAAAGCACACGTCACCGCTCTGATGCGCGGCGGCAACGCTTACTTCATCCGCAACGCCCGCGGAAACCTGGTGCTGATGGCCGAGAACCAGCGCGAGTACGACCGCACGCTTGCTCCGTACAAGCGCCGTCATCGCCGTGCGACCGGCGGCGGGCGACTCAAGCGCGGCGCCGACGTGCCGATCGCCGTGCTGGTGCCGCGGGTAACGATCAAGAAGCGGCTGGATGTGTACGCGGTGATCGCGAGGCAGGTGCCGGCGATGTCGGCGGCGATTGAGCGTGAACTCGGTCGACTTGCGTAGCCCATAAGCACACCCATTCACGCCGATACCCAGCGTCCCTCCTAAGCCGACTAGCTCATGGCCAACCGCATCTCCCTCCTCGTCGCCCTGGAGGGCGCGGATGAGGGTCTCAAACGCGCGATCTCTTCCGCCGAGCGCTCGTTCAACGAGATGTCGGCGACCGCGAAGACCGCGGGCGCGAAAGCTGCGCAGGGGATGGCGGAGCTCAAGGCGGGGACGGCGGCGCTCGGCGATCAGCTGACTCGGGCGCGCACGCAAGTGCTGGCCTTCGTCGGCGTGTCCTGGGCGACGCAGCAGGTCACGCAACTGGTGCAGGTTGCGGATCAGTGGAACCTGATGGTGGCGCGCTTGAAGCTCGCGACCGCTGGCCAGCGCGAGTTCGTGATCGCGCAGAGCGAACTCTTCGCCATTGCACAGCGCATCGGTGTGCCGCTGGCGGAGGTGTCGACGCTGTACGGCAAGCTGCAGCAATCCGTTCGTCAATTGGGCGGTGAGCAGAAGACGGCGCTGTCGCTGACTGAGTCGATCAGTCAGGCGCTCAAGATCTCCGGCGCTTCGGCGTCGGAGGCGCAGTCGTCGCTGCTGCAGTTCGGTCAGGCGCTGGCATCGGGCGTGCTGCGCGGCGAGGAGTTCAACTCGGTCGTCGAGAACTCGCCGCGTCTCGCCCAGGCGCTGGCCGATGGATTGAACGTGCCGATTGGTCGCCTGCGCAAGCTGGCCGAGCAAGGGCAGTTGACCGCTGACGTCGTCGTCAACGCGCTGATGTCGCAGAAGGACAAGCTCGCCGCGGAATACGCCCAGTTGCCGGTGACGGTCGGCACGGCGTTCGAGCGGCTCAAGAATGCGTTTGCCCAGTGGATCGCCAAGGTCGACGAGTCGACCGGCATCACACAGAAGCTGGCGACCGCGCTCGATTGGCTGGCGCGCAACTTCGAGACAGTGATGAGTTGGCTCAAGGTCATCGCCGAGATTGGTCTGGCGGTGTTGATCTACCGACTGATCCCGGCACTGATCACGGCGTGGCAACTGGCGGGTACGGCGGCGGTTACTGCTGCTGCTTCGACGTCGGCAGCGTGGACAACTGCGAACCTCTCGCTGTCCGCGGCAGTGGCCACGGCCGGTCTGCTAAAGACGTCGTTCGCGGTGCTGGCCGCCGCGCTGATCGGCTGGGAGATCGGCACCTGGTTGTCGGAGAAGTTCGAGATTGTGCGCAAGGCCGGCATCGCCATGGTCCAGGTGCTGGAGAACGGCATGGAGACGTTGAAGTTCTCCTGGGAGCGCTTCGCCGCGATCTTCACCAGCGACACCATTGCGGCGGCCACGCAGCGTCACGAGGAACGGCTGCGGCAGATGAACGCGATCTTCGGCGAGATGTACGTCGATGCGTCCGAAGCAGGGCGGGCCGCGCAGCAATCGGCGACCACGGCGGCCGCCAGTGCCGAAGAAATGGCGCGACGCCTGGAAGCCGTGCGCCAGGGAACGCAAGAGGCGGTCGGTCGAGGCATCGAGGCCATCGATGCCACCCTCAACAAGCTCAAGAGCCAGATCACCGCCATCGAGCAGGTGGTTACTGCGGCGCAGCAAGGAGCGTCGCAGGCAATCTCGGGGATCACCGAGGCCTATCAGGAACTGACGGGCCTGATCGACGCGACCCTGCAGCAGCAGTTGGCCAGCACGCAGGCGCACTACGCGCAGAAACAGGTCCTGTTGGAGCAGTCGAGCGCGTCCGAAGCGAAACTGATCAAGGAGACGACGCAGCTGCTGGTGGACTCGGTGCAGCAGCAGTCGGATCTGCGCGCCCAAGCGCTCACCGAGACGCTGCGCTTGATCGAGCAGGAGGGCCAGGCGCGCCGGGTCGCAGCGCAAGGCCAAGCGGAAACGGACGAAGCGCGCCGCGCTGCGACTCTGCGCGTCGACAACGAGATCCTGGCTGCCAAACAGCAGGCGCTCGCGCAGGCCGCGGCCGACTATGTGCGCCATGTCGATGCACTCAATGCCGAAGCCAAACGTCATCTGGCGGAGATTCGGCGCATCGAGGACGAGAAGCGCGCGCTGTCGCAGACTACCGAGGATCGAATTCGCGAACTGCAGCGCTCGACGATGGGCGAGTACCAGGCCTATCAGGACAAGTTGACCGAGGTCGCCGAACTGCAGCGCAAAGCGCGAGCCGCGATCTCCGAGGGCGAGTTCGAACTGGCGATTCAATACGCCAAGCAGGCCCAGGATCTCGCCGCGCAGACCGCCAAGGCGGTCAAGGACGGCGACGCGACCATCGTCTCGCAGAAGCAAGCGGTGAAGACGGCCATCGACGCGATGCGCGAGAGCGAGCAACTGGCGATTCAGGCGCTCGAAGGTGAGGGTCGTGCGCATCAGAAGGCCGCCAGCGAGGCAACATCCGCCCGCGGGCAGATCGAAGCCGCGCTGCGCGGCACCCAGGCGCAGATCGAGCAGATTCAAGCGCAACTGGAGACCGGGCTGAAGTTCGCCATCGATGTCGACAGCAGCAAGCTCGACGCCGCACTGAGCCAACTCGAGGAGGCGCTGCGCGAGAAGGCCTACCTGGTGCGCATCGACGCCGACCTCAAGGCCGCCCACGCACAACTGCGCGATCTCGAGTCGCAACTGAAGGACGGCAAGACGCTGCTGGTCAACGCCGACATCAGTCGCGCCAAGTCAGCGCTGGAAACGCTACAGACCTATGCCGACCGCACCGGGCAGATCGATCTCAAGGTCGCCACCGAGAAGGCGCAGACCTCGCTTCGCCTGATCGACAGCCAGATCCGCGCGCTCGACCAGATCAGGACCGAGTCACAACACGTGGTCAGCACCAACGCCAACCAGGCCCGGAGGGAGATTCAGTCGCTCGACGGCGCGAACACCAGTTCGACTCACACGATCTACGTGAAGCGCGTCGAGCAGAATGCCGCGGGTGGTTTGGTTGGATCCGGAATGCCGGTCGCACGGGTCTACGCAAAGGGTGGCTCCGTATTGTCCTTCTCACGCATGAAGTCGGGCGTGGTTCCGGGCTCCGGCGATGGCGACACCGTGCCGCGCGCGCTGGATGCCGGCGCGTTCGTGATTCGGAAGGCCGCCGTGCGCAAGTACGGCGCTGCGACGCTGCGCAAGCTGGCGGGTGTGGCGCGCTTTGCGAGCGGTGGCTCTGTGCCGAGCGGCTCGCCTGCGGGTTGGTCCTCGAGTCCCGCTGGCGCGAGCCCCATTGGCTCGCCCGGCCCGTCGCTTCCGAAACCCAAACCGGTGGCTGCGACGCAGAAGGTCAATCGAGATGTGTCCGAGGCGCTGAAGCTCATCGAACTTGGCCTGCAGGGCGCGAGGATCGGTCGAGCGCACGTGGAGCGGGTGAATAAGATCATCCCGATCGGCATACATAACCTGAAAACTGATCCGATCGACATTCAGGCGTTCCATGACCGCAACTATCTCCAACGCCTGCTGCGAGTGCGCCATATGACGGGCATGGAGTCGGGCTCGGTCGACACGATCAAGGGACGCTGGCGCACGGCGATGGCGCAAGCACAGGTTGCCGGCGTGGACCTCGAGCGTCAACTAATGGAGTACATCGAACGCGAGACCGAGCGGCAGATGTACTTCGCCCGCGGTGGCCTGGCCAAGTCGGACACCGTGCCGGCCATGCTGACGCCCGGTGAGTACGTGGTCAGCCGCGAAGTTGTGAAGCGATGGGGCGCCGGGTTCTTCAGCGCGATCAACGCCATGAAAGCACCGGCGCGCGAGGTCGTCAGCAAGATTCAAGGCTTCGCGAACGGCGGACTGGTCAGTGCGGATGCGTCGGCGCTGGTTGCGACAACGTTGCGTGTCATGCCGACCAGTATCGACGATCTGGCGACACCGAGTTCGAGGCTGCGCCGCACACCGCGGCTCGACATGAACGACGCGCCGCCGCCCAGTAAGACCATCCGTGTCGAAATCGCGAGCGGTGCGCGCACCGTGAGCGCGACGATCCCAGCGCGCGACGAGTCGCGATTGCTGGATCTGCTGCGTGAGGCGCAAGCACGGACCTGAACCATGGAACTGCGCCAACTACCCTCCGGGCAAATGCTGACTCTGCCGGACGATCTCCAGTGGATCGACGAGCATCTGTGGACGCCCGCTGTCGCGAGCGCGAGCTACTTGCTGACCGGCGCACTCCTGATCGAAAGCGCTACGCGACAGGCCGGCCGACCGATCACGCTGCAAGCGCCCGACGACATGGCGTGGGTTTCGCGCACGACTGTTGACCGACTCAACGAGTGGGCCTCGGTGCCGGAGCGAACGTTCGAGTTGCGACTTGTCGACGGCCGAGCGCTCACGGTCGCCTTCCGGCACCAGGACGGGGCCATCGAGGCGCAACCCGTCCTGGGCTTTGGCGGACTCGCGCCAGACAGTCGCTGGCGCGTGTCACTGCGGTTGATGCAGGTCTGATTCACCACCCGCCCTCGGGCACTCATATCCGACAACCCCATGCCCATCCTCACCGGCGACATTCAATTGCTCGCCTCCGAACGGCTGTCCGACACTTTCGATGGCGGCGGTCGCATGACTGGCCGCGTGATTGTCGATGGTCAGTCGAACAACCTGTTCCCGGACATTTCCGAGCTTGATCGCACCTATGGTCGCGTGAGCTTGCGCAAGTGCTTTGTCGGCGTGCTGACGGACTCCACGGACAGCTACTTTGGCGCGCACGCCATCGTGGCGGATGCGCCGGATGACCCACGGGTCGCGGTCACGCTGTTCACGACACGCTCCTGGGTGGACCAGCGCGAGGCAGCCAAAGACCGGATCGAACGCTACCTGGCGCGCGGCGTGCGCTGGCCCGGGCAGTTGCTGGAGCGCCAGCTCACGGGTCAGCGCGCCATCGCGTTGTTGCTGAAGGCGGGCGATCCATTGCCGCGCGTTGGGCAGACGCTGGTGCTGGTGCAGGACGAAGCCAGGCCGACCGAGGTTGAGCAGTACGTTCGCATCACGCGGATCTCGACGGTCGAGCGCGAGTTTCAACTGGGACAGGACCGATTCCGAGGGACGGTCGCCACCTGCGAAATCGCGGATGCGCTGCGTTACGACTTTGACGGTCCAGCGCCCCTGTTTCGGGACGATGGCGAGCAACGCGCTGTCGCGCGTGACACGGTGGTTGCCAATGCTGCCGTCTACTTCGGCGTGCAGCCTACCGTCGCACCTGCCGGCATTGGCGACCTGCGTGTGGTGGCGCCGCCGGTGGGCAGCGACGTGTACATGCTTGCGCGCTTGTGGAACTTCTGGCCGATCCTGGAACTGGAAAAGGACCAGACTTATCGATTGCACCTGACCTCGATGGATTACAACCACGGATTTTCGCTGCAGCCAGCGAATATCAATATCCAGGTGGTGCCTGGATATGAGCATGTGATCACGGTGACGCCTAATCAGAGCGGCCAATACTCGGTCGTTTGCAATGAATATTGCGGTATCGGCCATCACACGATGGTCGGTCGCATCTACGTCAAATAACGGAGGCGCACATGTCCACGGCAACAACTTATCGGACCTGCCCGCGCTCCGGGCTGCAGTTCGAATCCCAGGCTGAAAAACTCATGCTCGCCAACGCGGTGGCCGCGGTGGTGTTCCTGCTGATCGGCGGCATCCTCGCGATCGGCATCGTGCTGACGCGCTGGCCGGCAGTGCACTGGCTGGAAGCCGACACCTTCTACCAGGTGCTCACCGCGCACGGCATCGACATGCTGATCTTCTGGATCATCTTCTTCGAGATCGCGGTGCTGTACTTCTGCTCGTCGACGCTGCTGCGCTGCCGCCTGGCGACGCCGAAGATCGCCTGGCTGGCGTTCGCGCTGATGGTCATCGGCGCGGTAGTCAACAACGTCGCGGTGTTCCAGGGTGGCTCCAGCGTGATGATGACCTCGTACGTGCCGATGATGGCGGCGCCATCGTTCTACTTGGGGCTGATCCTGTTCGCGGTCGGCGCACTGATCGCCTGCTTCGTGTTTTTCGGCACGCTGGTCGTCGCCAAGCGCGACAAGACCTACCAGGGCTCGGTGCCATTGGTGACCTTCGGCGCGATCACCGCCGCCATCATTGCGGTGTTCACGATCGCGTCGGGCGCAATCATCCTGATCCCGACCTACCTGTTGTCTCTAGGCGTGATCGAGCATGTCGATGCGTTGATCTATCGCACCATCTGGTGGGCTTTCGGCCACTCCTCGCAGCAGATCAACGTCGCCGCGCATATCTCGATCTGGTACGCGGTCGCCGCGATCGCCTTCGGTGCGAAACCGATGTCCGAGCGCGTCAGCCGTGGCGCCTTCCTGCTCTACATCCTGTTCCTGCAACTGGCC
>CALEZI010000121.1 GCA_937928755.1 uncultured Rhodanobacteraceae bacterium
GGTGGAGCGCGCGTGCATCTTGTCGTCGACCAGGTGGTGCAGCTTCAGCACGTGCTTGTAGCCCACCGTGACCTTGCGCTCGAAGGCCTCGCCGGTGCGGCCGTCGTAGAGGGTGACCTGGCCACCGGTGGGCAGGCCGGCCAGCTCGAGCATCTGCTGGATCTCCTCTTCCTTCGCGCCGTCGAACACCGGGGTCGCGAAGGGCACGCCCTTCTTGAGGTTGCCGGCGAGCTCGCGCACGTCCTCGTCCTTCAGGTTGGCGATGTCCTCGGGGTGGCCGCTGCTGTTGTAGATCTGCTCGAGGAAGCCGCGCAGCTCCTGCGCCGAGGCCTGCGCCTGCAGCATCTTGTCGATCTGCTGGCCGAGGCCCTTCGCCGCCCAGCCGAGGTGGGTCTCGAGGATCTGGCCGATGTTCATCCGCGACGGCACGCCGAGCGGGTTGAGCACGATGTCGAGCGGAGTGCCGTCTTCCATGTACGGCATGTCCTCGACCGGAACGATCTTCGACACCACACCCTTGTTACCGTGGCGGCCTGCCATCTTGTCGCCCGGCTGCAGGCGGCGCTTGACCGCCAGGTAGACCTTCACCATCTTCTGCACGCCCGGGGGCAGCTCATCGCCCTGGGTGAGCTTCTTCTTCTTGATCTCGAAGGCCTGCTCGAAGTCCTTGCGGGTGTTCTCGAGACCTTCTCGCACCGCCTCGAGCTGCACCGCCAGGGTCTCGTCAGCGAGGCGGATGTCGAACCAGTGGTAGTACTCGAGGCCATCCAGGTATTCGTCGCTCAGCGCGGTGCCCTTGGCCAGCTTCTTCGGGCCGCCGTTGGCCAGCTGGCCCACGATCATGCGGCGGATCCGCGCGAAGGCGTCGCGCTCGACGATGCGCATCTGGTCTGCGAGGTCGGTCTTGAAGCTGCGCAGCTGGTCGTCGATGATCGACTGCGCGCGCTTGTCGCGCTCGATGCCCTCGCGGGTGAAGACCTGAACGTCGATCACGGTGCCGACCATACCCGAGGGCACGCGCAGCGAGGTGTCCTTCACGTCGGACGCCTTCTCGCCGAAGATCGCGCGCAGCAGCTTCTCTTCCGGGGTCAGCTGGGTCTCGCCCTTGGGCGTGACCTTGCCGACCAGGATGTCGCCCGCGTTCACTTCGGCGCCGATGTAGACGATGCCGCTCTCGTCGAGGCGCGACAGTGCCTGCTCACCCACGTTCGGAATGTCGGCGGTGATTTCCTCGGGACCGAGCTTGGTATCGCGTGCGACGGCGGTCAGCTCTTCGATGTGGATCGTCGTGTAGCGGTCTTCCTTGACCACGCGCTCGGAGACCAGGATCGAGTCCTCGAAGTTGTAGCCGTTCCAGGGCATGAACGCGACCAGCATGTTCTGGCCCAGCGCCAGCTCACCGAGATCGGTCGACGGGCCGTCCGCCAGCGTGTCGCCGGGCGCAACGCGGTCACCGACCTGCACCAGCGGGCGCTGGTTGATGCAGGTGTTCTGGTTGGAGCGGGTGTACTTGATCAGGCTGTAGATGTCGACGCCGGCATCGTTCTCGCCGACCTCGGCCTCATTCGCCTTGACCACCACACGGCCGGCGTCGATCTGGTCGACGACACCGCCGCGTCGGGCGATCACCGTCACACCGGAATCGCTGGCCACCTTGCGCTCGATGCCGGTACCCACCACCGGGCATTCGGCGCGCAAAGTCGGCACCGCCTGGCGCTGCATGTTGGCGCCCATCAACGCGCGGTTGGCGTCGTTGTGTTCGAGGAACGGCACCAGGGCCGCAGCGACCGACACGATCTGCATCGGCGAGATGTCCATGTAATGAACTTCTGCCGGTGCCTTGAGCAGGATGTCGCCACGCTCGCGGATGGTGACCAGGTCCTCGGTCATGGTGCCGTCTTTGTCGAGCACGACGTTGGCCTGCGCCACGACGAATTCGTTCTCTTCGATCGCCGACAGGTAATCGACCTGATCGGTGACCTTCGAATCGACAACGCGGCGGAACGGCGTCTCGATGAAGCCGTAGTCGTTGGTGCGTGCGTACACCGACAGCGAGTTGATCAGGCCGATGTTCGGGCCTTCCGGCGTTTCGATCGGGCAGACGCGACCGTAATGCGTCGGATGCACGTCGCGCACTTCGAAGCCGGCGCGTTCGCGCGTCAGGCCGCCCGGACCGAGCGCCGAAACGCGACGCTTGTGCGTCACCTCGGACAGCGGGTTGTTCTGGTCCATGAACTGACTGAGCTGCGAGGAGCCGAAGAACTCCTTGATCGCCGCAGCCACCGGCTTGGCGTTGATCAGTTCCTGCGGCGTCAGACCTTCGGACTCGGCCAGCGACAGGCGTTCCTTGACCGCGCGTTCGACGCGCACCAGGCCAATGCGGAATACATTCTCGGCCATCTCGCCGACGCTGCGCACACGGCGATTGCCGAGGTGATCGATGTCGTCGACGGTACCCTTGCCATTGCGGATGTCGATCAGCACGCGCAACACCGACAGGATGTCGTCGTGCGAGAGCACGCCGGAACCGGTGGTCTCCTTGCGGCCGACACGGCGGTTGAACTTCATGCGTCCGACCGCGGACAGATCGTAGCGATCGGTGGCGAAGAACAGGTTCTGGAACAGGTTCTGCGCCGCTTCCTTGGTCGGCGGCTCGCCCGGTCGCATCATGCGGTAAATTTCGACCAACGCTTCCAGCGGCGAGCGCGACGGATCGATGCGCAGCGTATTGGAAATGTACGGGCCGCGATCGAGGTCGTTGACGAAAATGGTGCCGATCGAGGAGATCTTGGCGCGGCGGAAAGCGGTCAGATGCTCGTCGGTCAACTCATCGTTGGCCAGTGCCAGCACTTCGGCGGTCTTCGGGTCGACCACGTCCTCGGACAGGATGCGGCCGATCAGGTATTCGTCCGGCACCTCGATGTTCTTGTCCTTGAGCTTCTCCATCTGGCGCACGTGGCGCGAGGTGATACGCTTGCCGGATTCGACGATCAGTTCCTTGCCGACACGAATGTCGAAGCTCGCCGTCTCGCCGCGCAGGCGATCCGGGACCAGTTCCAGCATTGCACCCACCGACTTCAACTCGAAGCGGTTGATCTCGAAGAACATCTGCAGGATCTGCGTGTTGGTGTAGCCCAAGCCACGCAACAGAATGGTGACCGGCAACTTGCGGCGCCGATCGATACGCGTGAACAGGCAGTCCTTCGGGTCGAACTCGAAGTCCAGCCAGGAGCCACGGTAGGGAATCACGCGCGCCGAGTACAGCAGCTTGCCCGAGCTGTGCGTCTTGCCGCGGTCGTGATCGAAGAACACGCCGGGCGAACGATGCAACTGCGACACTATGACGCGCTCGGTGCCGTTGACGATGAAGGTACCGGTGTCGGTCATGAGCGGCAACTCGCCCATGTAGACCTCCTGCTCCTTGACGTACTTGATCGCCTTGTTCGAGCTCTCGCGGTCGTACACCACCAGGCGCACGGTGACGCGCAAAGGTGCGCCGTAGGACAGGCCACGCGACTTGCACTCGCGCACATCGAATGGCGGGTCGCCCAGGCGATAACTCACGTATTCGAGCGAAGCACTGCCCGAGTAGCTGCTGATCGGGAACACCGACTTGAGCGCCGCGTGCAAGCCGACATCGCGATAGTTCGACGGCGAGGTTTCGGCCTGCAGGAAATCGCGATAGGAATTGACCTGGATCGCCAGCAATGGTGGCACGGCCAGCACTGCCGGAGTCTTGCCGAAGTCCTTGCGGATGCGCTTCTTTTCGGTGAACGAGTAGCTCATGGGTGTACTCTCGCCTTGGGCTGCCTTGCGGCAGCAGTCAATCAGGAACAGGAAAAAGGTAAAGGGAAAATGGAAAAGGGGAGAGCTCGCTCAGTCGCGTCGACTGAACGAGCCGCTGTTCCTTTTTCCTTTTTCCATTTTCCTTTTTCCCGCCTTCGGCTAACGAATAGAGGCCGGGGACCTTTCGGCCCCCAGCCCCGCGTACAACAAGTCGGACCAGGGTCGATTACTTGACTTCGACCTTGGCGCCGGCTTCTTCCAGCAACTTGCGGAACTTTGCAGCATCATCCTTGCTGACACCGTCCTTGACGGTCGACGGCGCGCCTTCGACCAGATCCTTGGCTTCCTTGAGGCCGAGGTTGGTGATGGCACGGACGGCCTTGATGACTTCCACCTTCTTCTCGCCGATGGCGGCGAGCAGCACGGTGAACTCGGTCTGCTCTTCGACCGGGGCAGCAGCAGCGGCCGGACCGGCAGCAACGGCGACCGGGGCGGCGGCGGACACGCCGAACTTCTCTTCCATTGCCTTCACGAGATCCATGATCTCCATGAGGCTCTTCGAAGCGATGGCTTCGAGGATCTGATCATTGCTAAGCGACATGATGTGAAACTCCTGATGGGTAAACGGGTATTGCAGTTCGATTGCTGAACTCGCTCATGCGGCCTGTTGGCGCTCGCCGACCGCGCGGATCGCGCGGGCCAGGCTTGCAGCCGGTTCGGCCAAAACGCGAACCAACTGGGTCGCGGGCTGCGTGAGTACTCCGAGCAGCATGGACAGGGCTTGATCGCGCGTCGGCAGACTTGCCAGTCGATCCAGTTCAGCCGCACCGTAGAGCTTTCCGCCCACGGCGACGACCTTGGTGACGAGCTTGTCGTTGGTCTTCGCGAAATCCTTGATCAATCGTCCAGCCGCACCGGGGTCTTCCTTCGAGAAGGCATACAGCAAAGGGCCGGTGAGCACGTCGGAGACGCACTCGAATTCGGTACCCTTGACTGCACGGCGCGCCAGCGTGTTCTTGACAACACGCAGGTAAACGCCGTTCTTGCGCGCCTTCACGCGAAGATCGGTGAGGTGGGCGACGGTCAAGCCGTCATACTTTGCAGCAACCAGCGACATTGCACTGGAAGCCACCTCGGCGAGTTCGGCAACGACCTCTTTCTTTTGGTCCAGATTGAGTGCCATTGCGTTCCTCCAGCATCAGACGAGACGGCGAACCGCCCGCGCCTGTATCGACTACGTCAATCCATGTAGGCATCGACGCCGGGTCCGGATGGACCCTGGGACTGCGGTACTGCCGTTTCCAACCAACTCGGATCGGGCGGCACCATCTGCGCGGGCCAGTACAGCGCTTAAGTGTCAGGACAGCGTTGCCGAGTTGGTCTCGGCGCGACTGCCGCAGGCACACCCGCGGTCTTTGACGGCGGCCCGGCGTCAGCCAGGCGCCCTCAAAATTTTTGTCGGTCAGGACGAGCCCTTCCGGGGCTCGCCTGACCACGCCAGCGTCCGGCACATGTCCGGACGCTGGCTTCGCCGTACCGGGCAGGGCCCGGTTCGCGGGCCGGCCATCCATGGCCGGCTTCGGGGTCCCGCAAGCCCCTGGGGCTCGCCAGACCGGCGGTGTATCAACGGGTCTGCACGGTGGATGGGTCGACGGTTACGCCGAGGCCCATCGTCGTCGACAGACTGATCTTCAACAGGTACTGACCTTTCGACGTCGCCGGCTTCAGACGCAGCAGGTCAGCGAGCAGCGTGTTCAGGTTCTCGCGCAAGGCCTGGACCTCGAAGCTGACCTTGCCGATCGTGCAATGCACGATGCCGCCCTTGTCGTTGCGGAACTTGACCTGGCCCGCCTTGGCGTTGTTCACCGCAGTGACCACGTCAGGCGTCACCGAGCCGTCTTTCGGATTCGGCATCAAGCCACGCGGACCGAGCAACTGGCCGAGCTTGCCGACCACGCGCATCGCATCCGGGGTGGCAATCACGCGGTCGTAGTTCAGATCGCCGGCCTGCATCTTCTCGGCCAGGTCATCCATGCCAACCGCATCGGCGCCGGCCGCCTTGGCCGCTTCGGCCTTTTCGCCCGCCGGGCAAAACACGGCCACACGCACCGTCTTGCCGGTGCCGTTGGGCAGCAGCGAGGAACCACGCACGCCTTGATCAGACTTTTTGGCATCGATACCGAGGCGCACGGCCACATCGACGGACTCGACGAACTTGACCTTCGAGTTGTCCTTGAGGATGCGCAGCGCGTCTTCGACGGGATACGCCTTGCCCGGTGTCACCACGCCTTGCAGCGCCTTGAATCGTTTGGTCATCGAAGTCATGGCATCAGATCTCCACAATCAGGCCCATGCTGCGGGCGCTACCGGCAAGGGTGCGCACCGCGGCATCGAGGTCGGCCGCCGTCAGGTCGGGCATCTTGGTGTTGGCAACATCTTCGAGCTGCTTGCGCGAGATCTTGCCGACCTTCTCGGTATTCGGGCGACTGCTGCCCTTGGCCAGACCGATCGCCTTCTTGATCAGGA
This sequence comes from uncultured Rhodanobacteraceae bacterium, assembly GCA_937928755.1. Taxonomy (GTDB): domain Bacteria; phylum Pseudomonadota; class Gammaproteobacteria; order Xanthomonadales; family SZUA-5; genus JADKFD01. The sequence continues at coordinate 6,313 of CALEZI010000121.1, forward strand.
TGGTCGCCGGCGGCGTCTTGGTGATGAAGGTGAACGAGCGGTCGCTGTACACGGTGATGATCACCGGCAGCGGAGTGCCCTTCTCGGTCTTCTGCGTCGCAGCATTGAACTGCTTGCAGAACTCCATGATGTTCACGCCACGCTGGCCCAGCGCGGGACCAACCGGCGGCGAGGGATTGGCCTCACCGGCCTTGACCTGCAGCTTGATGTAACCTGTGACTTTCTTTGCCATTGCATCACTCCTTCGGGTTCAAGCGCGTTGGACTGGATGCCCGCGGCTCCCCGTTGCCTGGAAAAAGGAAAATGGAAAATGGAAAAAGGTTGAAGCTCGCGGGGACCGGCTTTTCGCTCTTCCCCTTTTCCTTTTTCCTTTTTCCCTTTTCCGCCTTACGCCTTCTCCACCTGCCCGAACTCCAGTTCGACCGGCGTGGATCGGCCAAAAATCAGCACCGCCACTTTCAGGCGGCTCTTGTCGTAGTTGACTTCCTCGACCACGGCATTGAAATCGTTGAACGGCCCCTCGGTGACCCGCACCATTTCGCCAGGCTCGAACAGCACCTTGGGCTTGGGCTTGTCGACACCTTCCTGGACCCGCTGAAGGATGGCGTCGGCTTCCTTGTCGCTGATCGGCAACGGCCGATCGGCAGTGCCGCCGATGAAACCCATCACCTTCGGCGTTTCCTTCACCAGGTGCCAGCACTCGTCGTCGATGCGCAGCGAACGCCCGTCGACCACGGTTTCGATCTGCACCAGCACGTATCCCGGGAAAAACTTGCGCTCGGACTTGCGCTTCTGACCGTGGCGCATCTCGATGACTTCTTCAGTCGGCACCAGCACCTGGCCGAAGCGCTCTTGCAGGCCGGAGCGCTGGACGCGGTCTTCCAGCGACCGACGCACCTGGTTTTCGAATCCCGAATAGGCGTGGACCACATACCAACGCTTGGACATCGGGTTCGCTCCCTCAACCCATCATCATGCGGACCACCCAGGACAGGATCATGTCAATGATCCAGATCAGGATGCCGATGATGAGTACTGCCACTGCGACGATCAGCGTGGTCTGCCAGGTTTCCTGGCGAGTCGGCCACACGACCTTGCGAACCTCGATCTGCGCGTCGCGCAGGAACTTCTTGAACTGGATTCCCGGAACACTGGTCAGCGCCAGCACGGTACCCGCACCCAAACCGGCCAGCACGACCAGAACGCGCGCCCACATCGGCCACTGGTCGGCGAGCCAATAGAATGCGACAGCACTGCCGATCGCGAGCGCGGCGGCGACCACCAGTTTGACGATGTCGAGCGCCGCTGTACCGCCGCTCGGATTGGGTGGATCGACTTTTGCGCTCATGATTGCGCTCATGGATTCCCTGGACGCCAGCGCCGCGCCCCCTGCGGGGCGCGGCGATTGTTGGATTGGCCTATCGGCACACGCGGGACTGAAGTGGCACGCCAGGAGGGAATCGAACCCCCAACCTGCGGTTTTGGAGACCGCTGCTCTGCCAGTTGAGCTACTGGCGTACTGTCGTCCTCAAACGTGCAACTCCGATCTTGCCGTGATTACTTGATGACCTTCGCCACCACGCCGGCGCCGACGGTTCGGCCGCCTTCGCGAATCGCGAAGCGCAGGCCTTCTTCCATCGCGATCGGTGCGATCAGCGACACCACCATCTTGATGTTGTCGCCCGGCATGACCATCTCGACGC
>CALEZI010000122.1 GCA_937928755.1 uncultured Rhodanobacteraceae bacterium
ACTATCGGTGACTGCTTGACTGAGAGTAGGGTCATAGAAGGTCACGTTGGCCCGACAGGGCCTACGTGACAACAAATCGGACAACCCCGTCACGTAGCTCGCTCCGCGAGCAACATGACCTACATCCAACGGTACTCCCATGCTCATCCGTGCCCGCATCTCCGCCGCCGACTGCAAGCATGACGCGCTCGCCGCCCAAGCGCTGGAACTGACTGCCGCGCAGCGTCGACGTTGTCGCCAGCGCATCGAGGTCGATGGCCGCGAACTGGCCATCGCGCTGGTGCCCGGCACAACGCTGGAGCCTGGCGATCAGTTGCTGGCCGAAGACGGCACCCGCTTCGAAGTGTGCGCCGCGGCTGAAGCCGTGCTGCGCATCACCAGTCCCGATCCAAACACGCTGGCGCGCGCCGCGTATCACCTCGGCAATCGCCATGTCGCGGTCGAGATCGGCGAGGGCTATCTGGCGATCGAACCGGACGCCGTGCTGCACGACATGCTCGACCATCTGGGCGTCTGGTGCGACCTCGCGCAGTTCCCCTTCCAGCCGGAGACCGGCGCTTATGGTGGCGGCCACAAGCACGGCCACGACCAGACATTCGCGGACGACCACCGACTCGCGCAGACATTGTTCGCGCACCACGACCATTCACATCCACATCCACATCCACATCCGCACCCGAACCAGGCAACAACGGCGAGGCCGCGATGACCCGAAGACCTGTAGGCCGCGTGTGCCGCGCAGCGGCTCACCGGCGCTTCTCGCCCGGCCACACGAAAAGCGCCGGAGAACGCGCCGGCGGCGCGTACTCACGGCCTACGAAGGCCGTGTCGCTCGACATGGAATGCATTCCCGGTCTGATGCAACTCGGCTCGGCGGCACTGCCGATCGGCGCCTTCAGCCACTCGCTCGGGCTGGAATCTGCGGTCTATGCGGGCATCGTGAAAGACGCCAACAGCGCCGCGCGCTGGATCGGCGACTACCTGGACCTCATCTGGGCGCGCGGCGAGGCGCCGCTGTGGCTGCGCCTGCATGCGGCGTGGGAACTGGCGGACGCCGATGAACTCGCGCGTTTGAACGACCGCGTCCTGGCGGTGCGCGAGAGCAGCGAGTTGCTGCTGGAATGCACCCAGACCGGTCACTCGCTGCGTTTGTGGCTGCTGGCGTTGCCGGAGATGCCGGCACTCCGCGACGATCAGCGCGCGGCGCTCGTTGCGCTGCAGCCAATCGGATTTGCCTGCGCTCATGCGCTCGCGGCGCGCGCGCTCGGCTTGTCGGCCAGCACCGGGTTGCACGCGTGCGCCTGGGGCCTGCTGGAGAACCTGACGACTGCGGCGGTCAAGCTGGTGCCACTCGGCCAGACTCAGGGCCAGGCGATCCTGCGCCGGATGGCGCTCAAGCTACCGGCCGCGATCGCCACCACGATGGCACTCACCGAGGAGACCGTCAGCCACTTCGCTCCGATGCTGGCGATCCGCTCGGCGCAGCACGAATCCCAATATTCCCGTCTGTTCCGATCCTGAGGTATCGCCGATGTCGCACTGGTCCCAACGTCGCACGCGCCCCCTGCCCCCACTTCGCGTCGGTATCGGCGGCCCGGTGGGCTCGGGCAAGACCACGCTGCTGGAGATGCTGTGCAAATCGATGCGCGATCGCCATGACCTGGTCGCCATCACCAACGACATCTACACCAGGGAAGACCAGCGACTGCTGACGATCTCGGGCGCCTTGCCGGCCGAGCGCATCCTCGGCGTCGAAACCGGCGGCTGCCCGCACACCGCGATCCGCGAGGACGCGTCGATCAACCTCGAAGCCATCGAACGAATGCTTGATGTGTTTCCCAACGCCGACATCGTGTTCATCGAATCCGGTGGCGACAACCTCGCGGCGACCTTTTCTCCCGAATTGTCCGACCTGACGCTGTACGTGATCGACGTCGCCGGCGGCGAGAAAATTCCGCGCAAGGGCGGTCCCGGCATCACCCGCTCGGACTTGCTGATCATCAACAAGACCGACCTCGCACCACACGTGGGCGCCTCGCTCGAAATCATGCGCAGCGACACGCTGCGGATGCGTGGCGGCAAACCGTTCGTGATGACGGATTTGCCCAAGCTCGAGGGGCTCGATGAGGTGGTTGCGTTCATCGAGCGGGAGGGGTTGGTCGGGGGTGGCCACCGGTGAGGAGCGCACGCGATGTGCGTCTTGATTCAGGAACGACGTGTATGTCGCGTTGTAGGAGCGACGTGTACGTCGCGACCAGTGATGCGCCACAACTGACGGTCGCGACGTACACGTCGCTCCTACAGGTGCGGACTCGATCAGGGAACTGCCCGCATCACCCCCCGCCCACCACCCCGCCGCGTATCCCACCACGCGTCAGATCCAGCGGATCCAGCAGCTCGCGCAACCGCTCTTCGGGCAAACCCGTGGTCTCGCGCGCCACCTCCAGAATCGGACGGCCTTGCGCATACGCTTGCTTGGCCGTCGCCGCTCCAAGTTCATAACCAATCACCGAATTCAACGCCGTCACCAGAATCGGATTGCGCGCCAGCGCCTCGTCGATGCGCTCGCGGCGCACCTTGAATCCATCGATGCAGCGGGTCGCGAGCAACGGCATGACGTTCCCCAGCAGCGTGATGCTCTCCAGCAGATTGCGCGCGATCAGCGGCAGCATGACGTTCAACTGGAAATTGCCGGACTGGCCGGCGATGGTGATCGCCGCATCGTTGCCGATCACCTGCGCGGCGACCATGCAAGCTGCCTCCGGCACTACCGGGTTCACTTTTCCAGGCATGATCGACGAGCCCGGCTGCAGCGCCGGCAATTCGATTTCGCCCAGGCCCGCCAGCGGCCCCGAGTTCATCCAGCGCAGATCGTTGGCGATCTTCATCAGCGCGCAGGCCAGCGTCTTCAACTGACCGGACAGTTCGACGCATTCGTCCTTGGCGGCAATGCCCTCGAACAGGTTCGGCGCGGAATCGAAGTCGACACCGGTCAGCGCCGATAGCTCCGCGCACATCTCGGCTGCAAATGCCGGATCGGCATTGATGCCGGTGCCGATCGCGGTGCCGCCGATCGGCAGCCGGCGCACGCGTTCCAGCGTGTCGATGATGCGATCGTGGGCACTGCGCAACTGCGCTGCCCAGCAACCGAGTTCCTGTCCCAAAGTCAGCGGCATCGCGTCCATCAGATGCGTGCGCCCGGTCTTGGTGACATCGGCCAACTCACCGGCGCGAACGTCGATCGCCTCGATCAACCGGTCGAGCCCGGGCAGCAGATGCTCCTCGCACAGCAAAACCGCGCCCAGTTGAATCGCCGCGGGAATCACATCGTTGGATGACTGGCCGGCATTGACGTGATCATTCGCATGCACCGCCGCACCACTGCTGCGCGACGCCAGCGTGGCAATCACCTCATTGGCATTCATGTTGCTCGATGTGCCCGAGCCGGTCTGAAACACATCGATCGGGAACTGCCCGTCGTGCAGACCGCGCGCGACCTCCAGCGCGGCGGCGCGGGTGGCAGCGGCACGCGTTGCATCGAGCTGCCCGAGTCGCGCGTTGACGCTCGCCGCGGCGGCTTTGACCAGACCCAACGCGCGAATGAAGGCACGCGGCATCGGTGCGCCGGAGATCGGGAAGTTGTCGATCGCGCGCTGCGTCTGCGCGCCCCACAGCGCGTCGGCGGGCACACGCAACTCGCCCATGCTGTCCTTCTCGATGCGAAAACCCGCCACCGTCGACTCACTCATGACCGTCCGCTCCAGAGCTTTGGAATCGCCGTTTGCAGCCCGGGCCAGGGGCGCCTCCTGCATGCCGGGCTCCGCAGCGGAACCGCGCGACGGTGTGCTTCACGGCTGCGGGGTCCAGGTTCACCACATGTGCTCCGCGCCAGGCGGTGCTACCACCCAGGGATGCTTGCGTTCTTCGTACACGGAAAAATCGGGTGCCGGGAAATTCGGATCCGCGAAAGCCCCCACCGGAATGGCGATCTGCTCCTGGTCTGGCGATCGGTAGTAAACCGTGGCGCCGCAAACCGGACAGAAGTGAAAGGTGATTTCACTGCCTTCGTCGCCGACGCGGACGAAAGACGTCGACGCCCCACGGATCGTGACAGCCGAGGCCACAAACCGCGCCTGCGCCCCGAACACGCTGCCGGTTCGGCGTTGACACGCGAGGCAATGGCAAATGGAGACACGTACCGGCTCGCCGTTGACCGATGCACTGAGTTGGCCGCAAGAACAGGCAGCCGTTCGTATCACCATCGCCGGAGCCCTCCGTTGCGCACTCGCCAAACATATCATAACACTTTGATTTCATGGCGCTTTGCAGACTGTCCCGACATGCGGGCAAAGCGGTCGACCGGCCCCTGAGCATCCCTTTGCAACGCGGTCGCCTGATCGACGCTCGCGATGTTCGCGATGCGCCACCCGTTGCCGTGGTTTCGGAGGTGTTCGCGCAGCGCTTCTGGCGATCTTGGCTGCGGGGAGAAAAGTGGCTGTCCTCGGCTTTCCGGCTTCGGACAGGAGAACGATGGCTGTCCTTGGCTTCCGCTTCGGCTTCGTCGAGAAAGATGGCTGTCCGCAGCTTCCGCGACCGCCGGGCGGAACCCACCAAGCTCGTGGCGATCGTTCGATGAGTGTCCTTGTCGATGCGAGACGATGCGGCGGCCGCATCGGTCCAGCGTCAATCCTCCGCGCGCACCACCTTGAGCCGGATGCCGGTCATGCGTTCCAGCGGCAAGGGCCATGCACCGAAGGCCTCGGCCTGGCGCAGCGCTGTGTCCGGGTCCATGCCGAGGTGCTTTACGGCATATGCGGCGTACACCTGGCTCGCTCGCCCGCCGCTGGCGCAATGCAGTAGCACCTTTGCTTGCGGGTCCTTGAGCGCCAGCGCAAGGCCATCGGCCACTTCGGGGCGGAACGGCTGGTCACCACCGATGGGCAGCAACTGGTATGTCAGGCCGAGTTCCGCCGCCAGCGCGGGCTCATCGAAAAGCACCGTTGTGCGGTCGTCCATCTCCGCCTGGGTGCGCACGCTGACGATGTGCGTGTAGCCCTGCGTCGCCAGCGCCCGCAAGTCGTCGGCCGTCGGCTGTGCGGAAACGGCGACCCGGCCATGGTCGACCAGCTTGTCGAGCGCGGATGCCGGCGCCGCGATCGGCGCCGCAGGCGCACTGCCTCGTTCCGGGGTTGTGCTGCAGGCGAGCAACAACAAAGGGCAGAGGGCCATGAGGATTCGCGGTCTTCGCATCAGCGTGTCTCCACAGCTCGGGTCAGGATGAGCATACGCAGGGCGGGGTGCCGAACCGCCTCAGTCTGGCGCATCGCAGCCCCCGCTCGTCGAATGTCCGTTGGGTTGCGTTCGGCGTGCCCTGGGACATTCGATGTTCTCACTCTGTTACGCTGCTGCGCATCTCCACGGTTTGGAATGGCGGATCCATGTCGCAAGCCGTCCGAGGCATCCTTTTGCTGGCCTGGGGCTTCCTCTGCGTCGCAGGAGCAGCGTGGGCACAGACCCGGGTCCTCAAATGCGTCGCCGCGGACGGCAGCGTCAGCTACAGCAGCGCAAAGGCGTGTCCCGAGGACGCCAGAGGTCAGGAGCAGGAGCTTCCCGAGCACCGGGTCACCAGGACCAAGGAAGAACTCGCCCGTCAGCGGGCCCTGGACTATCGGCCACCACAGATCTCTGCAGAGGAGAAAGCCGCCAGGCAGCGTCTCGCCGAGCTGTACGGAGGCTCACCACCCGGAGTGCCCGCGCAGGGAGCACCCGCAGCGGATCCAGGACCGGTGTCGTATCGCTGCTCCGCCGCAGGCGGTGTCTGGTATTCGCATTCGCCTTGCCCGGATGCTCTCGGCGGAGGCTGGGTACGGGAAGGCGTCGCAGAGCCGGGAATCGCCGTCCAGCAAATCGCGGTGCCACGCTCTGAGGCGTGCCACGAGATGGAGCGCATGGGCTCTTCGGCCCGAGCCGGACGCAAGATGGATGAGCGCGCAAGCCCCTACGAAAAGCACATCGGCAAGGACAAGTGCCGATGACTGCGGTCAGGGTGCCAATCGTTCCCTGACCCAAGCACCGTCCTCCAAACGGTGGCGCAATCGGTCATGCAGACGGCTCTTGCGTCCCCGTCAACCCGCGTAAGGCGGGTTCCCCTCGGATGTAGGGCGAAACCCGCGCGCCGTGGACAATGACCATGCCGCGGTCCACCCGCGCGGATTCCGCCGCCCGGCCCGCGACACACCATCGTCAGTCGTGCCGTGCGCGTGACGATGGATACCGCACCGTGAAGCGTGTGCGGGATCCACCGGGATTCCGCCTTATGGCCAAGTAGGCGACGAGCAGCGAGCGAGCGGCGCAGAGGCAACACGCAGAGTCTGGCGAATCAGGTCCCGAAACGACGCCGCCCGACGAGAGACCGAGCGTTAGGGACCCTCTGAACAAGTCCCGCGACTCGTCATTGCGAGCGCAGCGAAGCA